>NZ_JBHXSU010000015.1:0-133952 GCF_042715345.1 Streptomyces sp. NPDC058697 | reverse complement strand
TTATCCCCCCTCGGCCGTCACGGCCTATTTCCCCCCCCCCCCCGCGGCCCCCCCCCCCCCCCCCCCCACTCAGCCCCTGAGGTATTTCAGCCCCTCCGGCGTTTGAGGAGCGGGGATTCGGGGGCGGAGCCCCTGAGGCAGGGACGGGAATGGGTAGGGGCGGCGGGGGCGAGGAAAACCGTCTCAGTATCCGAGCGCGCTTGGTCGGTGGCCGGTGGCCGGGCATACTGCTTCCATGCTCACGCACGAGACCTTCGTCTTTACCTATGGCAACCGGCCCACCGGCTGCCATGGTCGTGCTGCTTGAGCAACTGACAAGCGACTTCCCAGGCGCCCCGGGCCGACAAGGCCCGGGGCGCCTCGCGGTTTCCGGACCTTGCCGCTCCGGGGCACCCCACCCGAAGAGGAGCCCCCGAGATGAGCACAGCCGCCGCCACGGACAGGACCGGCGCCCGTACCGAAGAGGCCGCCGACGTCATCACCGGCGCCCGCGAACGCATCGACACCCTCGACGACCGGATCATCGGCCTCGTCCAGGAGCGCATGGCGATCTCGGCGGTCATCCAGGAGGCCCGGATCGCCTCCGGAGGCCGCCGGGTGAACCTGTCCCGCGAGATGGACGTGCTCGGCCACTACAGGGACGCGCTCGGCAGGCCGGGCACCTCGCTCGCGATGACGCTCCTGGAGCTGTGCCGGGGCCGCGTCTGAGGACCGCCCGCGGAGACCGCGTCCGAGGAGGCTGAGTACGGGCGGGATCCGCGTACGACATCCACGTACGACGGACGTCCGGTGCACGCACGTACGCATGTCCTCTCACCCGTACGGCGCGTGACCGCCCCTCCGCGGGCTTCGTTGGTCCCGGTGTCCGTGTCAGCCAGGGGCGGGCCCGAAGAACCACGCGTGGCTCCGCTGGAACGATGAGGCGTACGGATGTGCGCCGTGGGACCTCGTTCCAGAGAAGTGACCGGACGGCAGGGGACAGCAGCCCGGTCACCCAAGAGAGGTCGGCTCCGGGGACGCCCGGAGCCGACCGGCGGAATCTGTGCAAGGGCGGTCGAAACGGTTGCGGAGGCCGTGGCCCATCGAGCACGATGTCTGGAACCACCCCCAAGTCCCACAACAGACAGCAGCATTGGATCGTCTTACCGCCATTGGTCGAGACCATGCGCACTCCCCCGGTGCGCCGGGGCGCCGACCGGGCGGACAAGCCAGTAAACGGCGCACCCCCCGGCGCCGTCCCGCAGGCACCGGCGCTGCCCTGACGTCGGTGCTGACCACGAAGGGCCCCGCGGTTGTCCCGCGGGGCCCTTCGCCTGTCCGACACGCCGTGCGGCCGGTCCCGTGTCCCCGGCCGTGCCGTCCCGTCCTGTCCCGTCAGGCGGTCGTCCTCTTCAGCTTGGTGAGCTGCGCCTCGACGAGTTCGGCAGGGACCTCGACCTCGTCGGCGTCCAGCATGTTCATCGAGCTGAAGGCCACCAGCGTCGAGCCGTCGCGGACGACCGTGTACGCGGCCGGGACCTCCGCCCCCTCGATGGAGGCGACCAGCCGGAAAGCGACGGACTCGTCGCCCAGCTTCGGATCGGCCAGCGCCTCGACCCCGGAGTACTTGTAGCCGACGTGCTGGTACGCGGTGCACTCGCCCGTCGCCTTGCGCAGCCCGGCGAGCACGTCGTCGGCCTCGCCCGACCCGTACGAGAGCAGCGCGAGCGTGATCACCGAGGCGCTCGTCTCGTCCTCGGCCGTGACGCCACGGCTGAGAGAGGTCCGTGACACCGGGTCGGTGCCGAACAGGAACATGTCGGCGACCGGCTGGCACTTGGCCGGACTCGCCGGGGAGGACGCCCCCTGGAGATCTGCGGATCCCGCCCCCTCGACCTTGTACCCCTTGACGTCACCTGTCGTGAGCGCGGCCTTCTTCAACTGCGCCCGGGTCAGGGACTCGTCCGTGTCCGGGGCGACGGAAGAGTCCTTGCTCGACCCTTTCGCCTGGTCCTGGTCCTTGTCCTCGGCCCCGTCGCCGCCGCCGTTCTTGCCCTTCGCCTTCTCCTTCGATGCGTCGGCCGGCTGCCCGGTGGCCGACGCCCGTGCCGCCTTCTTGTCCTTGCCATCGCCGTCGTCGTCGCCGCCCGCGCACGCCGAAGCGCATCCGAGTCCTGCCACGACCGATGCGGCCACCAGGGTCCGCACGATCCTTCTGCCCACGCCCGTACTCATGTCCGTACTCATGTCCGGGACACCGTTCCACACTCTTCGGTCCCGGACTTCCCGATGTCCCGGCTGCGGTCGTACGGGTCGGTCGTGGGCCCGCTCGGCGGCGCGCCCGTGGGATCGGCCGAGTCGAACTGCGGGTGCAGGAAGCCGTCGTAGATGTCGCAGGCGGAGTTGGCGAGGTCCTGGTCGTGGCGGTTGACCGAGAGCCTGCCCGGGGTGACCTCGTACTTCGCCGGGTTGAGGAGTTCCAGGTCGAGGACGCGGCGGACGATGGTGCGGGAGACCTCGGTGGAGTCCGGGTCGGCCTGGGCCAGCGGGTAGACGAAGGTGTAGTCGGCGTGGATGGCGACGCCACCGTCCGGCCCCGCCTTGAAGGTCGTACGGCCACGGGTCTTGACCACGTCGCCGACGAGCCGCACCTCGTCCGGGTCGAAGCGGCTGAAGAGCCAGAGCGGGTCGCTGTCCTTGCCTGGCTTGCGGAGCCAGGACCTCGCGTCGTCGATCATGCCCGGCTGCTTGGGGTCGAGGATCTTGTCGAGCGTGGTCTCGGGGGTGCCGCCGAGCAGGGTCTTGCGGTCGAGGTTCGCGTCGACGAGCAGGGACTTGGTCTGCGCCAGGGCCTTGGCCACCTGGTCCTTGCCGAACGCGCCGACCGGCTTGGCCTCCGGCAGGACGATTCCGGCCGCGCCGTCGGCGTACCGCACGGCCGGGGAGCCGGCGAACGGCTTGTCCAGCGTGGGCGTTCCGGGCGCGTCGGAGGGGGCGTTCGTCGGTGTCCCGGTCTCGTCGGGCAGCGGGTTCGCCGACTGCGTGCCCCCGTCCGTGTCCGTGCCGGTGCCGAACGGGTCACCCGGCAGCAGGGACGGCTTCATGGCGACCACGGCCACCACGATCGCGAGCACGACGCCGAGGATCGTCCACACCTTGCGGCGCCGGGCCGCGCGCCCGTTCATCTCCTGCCAGGCGGGCCCGGTGCGCCACCCCGGGGGCAGTTCGCCGCGCGCCTCCTGCTGCCGCAGCCGTTCGGTCACCATGCGGGCCCGAGCGGACGGCTCCTTCGGTGCCTCGGACGTGCGGATGTCCCGCTCGCTGTCCTGGACGAACTGCGCCCACACATCGTCCGGTATGGGCTCCCCGGACTGCCCGGATCTCCCGGACCCCTCGGACCCTCCGGGCTCCTCGGGTGACTTCTCCGACGGCTTCTCGGCCATGGCGCTCGCGCCTCTCCCCCATGATCGACCCGCGGATCGACGTTTTCTTCGAACTGCTCGACGGATTACTCGACAGACAAACGATGGACAGTTCTAAGGCGTGCGCAAGGGAGTTCACAAGTCCGGGCCTGCTGTGACCCAGCCCACATAAAAATTCTGTGAGTTCGGGGACAACCCTTTACAGGAGTCACAGGTCTCACTTGCGGAACCAACGGCCGTACCCGCGTATCCCGCACGCGGAGGCCTCCCAACCTTTCGTACCGCAACGCTGCGGTACGCCGGACTCTCCGAGGTCTTCATGAAGCTTCGCCGTGTCATGGCCGCCGCGGCCACGACGGCCGTCATAGCTCCGCTCGCGCTGCTGTCGGCTCCTGCCGCCTTCGCGACCGACCCGACGCCCACCGGCTCCGAGTCCGCGTCCACGACGCCGAGCGCGACGCCGTCCACCACCGAGACGACGACGCCCAGCGCGACGCCCACGACGACGCCGCCGAGCACCGAGATCCCCTCGGGCTCGCCGACCCCGAGCACCAGCACGTCGCCCACCGGGTCGCCGTCCACGACGCCCGAGCCGAGCGAGGACCCGACCGAGCCGGACGTCCCGTACTGCGAGGACCTCGACGAGAACTACGGCGACGCCAAGGTCTCCGCGGACATCAAGGGTCTGCCCGGCAAGATCGTCGCGGGCGACGGCTTCCACAACTTCAACCTGGTCGTCACCAACGACTCGAAGGCCGACCTCAAGGGTGTCGCCTTCTACGCCGAGATCGAGAACTACGAGCTCGACGAGTCGAAGTTCCTGAGCCCGTACGTCACGCTGGAGTTCAAGAACACCGAGTCCGGCAAGTGGGAGCGGATCGGCGACGAGAACTGGGCCGGTGACTACTTCTTCTACGTCGAGTCCCTGAAGGCGAAGGCGAGCGAGAAGGTCGACCTGCGCTTCAGCGTCGACAAGGGCGCTCCGGCCGGTGACTCGTACTCCTTCGGCTCCGGTGCCTACCTGGACAACATCAAGGGCCAGGACTGCATCGCCGAGGGCTGGGCGCAGTACGACTTCGAGGTGCTGAAGGCCGGCTCGGCCAACCCCGACCCGGGCACCGCCGACCCGAGTGACAACGGCAAGGACCCGGTGAAGAAGCCGCAGGGCAACGTCTCCGAGCTGCCGACCGGCAACCTCGCCGAGACCGGCTCCAGCTCCGCCCTGCCGACCATCGGTCTCGTCGGCGGCGCAGCCGTCGTCGCCGGTGCCGGCGCGGTGTTCGTCGTCCGCCGCCGCAAGGCTGCTGCGAACGCGTAAGCGTGAGCGCTCCGCGGGGAGCTTGTGATTCGTCTGCGGGTCGGTGGGGGCCGGTCGCGCAGTTCCCCGCGCCCCTGAAGGGGCGCGGGACGCGTCAGGCGTAATGCGCTTCACGCAAGACACGAAGGACCTGCGCTCGGAGGGGGGTGCAGGTCCTTCGTCGTTTCTGGTCGCCGGTTGCGAGGGTTACTTCTTCGGCGGGACCGTCGGGATTCCCAGGAACGGCAGGCGCAGGGCGCCGAAGGCGTCCGTGGGGACGGCGGGGGCGAGGGGCTCGACCGGCTTCAGGCGCTCGTACGCGGCACCCTGCGCCGGACGCGGGTCCGCCTCGCCCTTGTTGGGCCAGTACGACATCGCGCGCTCCGCCTGCGCGGTGATCGTGAGCGACGGGTTGACGCCCAGGTTCGCCGAGACCGCGGCGCCGTCGACGACCGAGATGCCGGGGTGTCCGTACAGCCGGTGGTACGGGTCGATGACGCCCTCGTCGGCCGACGCGCCGATCGGGCAGCCGCCCAGGAAGTGGGCGGTCAGCGGGGTGCCCATCAGCTCGCCGACGTTCGAGCCGGCGAAGCCGTTGATCTCGGAGGCGATCGCCGAGGCGGACTCCGAAGCGGCCTTGATCTGCTTGGGGTTGGGGGCGCCGTGGCCCTGCCTGGCCGTGAGCAGACCCTTGCCCGCGCCCTTCGGCTTCAGGTACGTCGTCAGGGAGTTGTCGAGGGACTGCATCACCAGGCCGATGATGGTCCGCTCCGACCAGCGGCGGTTGGAGAGCGACCGGGCCACGAGGGTGGGGTGCCTCACCGCGTTGACCAGCCAGCCCAGAACCCTCGACGAGCCCTCCGTGTAGGGGACTTGGAGGATCGACAGGCTGCCCATCGAGTTGGAGCCCCTGCCGTAGCGGACGGGCTCGATGTGCGTGTTCTCGTCCGGGTGGATCGACGACGTGATCGCGACTCCGCGCGTGAAGTCGACCTTCGCCTCACCGGTGGCCTTGCGGTAGCGGCGGTTGTCGGTCTGCGCGCCGACCAGGGCCTCGGAGTTGGTACGGGTCAGCTCGCCCAGCCTGCCGGACAAGTACGGGAGTTGGCCGCTCGACTTCATGCGGTGCAGCAGGGTCTGGGTGCCGTACGTACCGGCGGCGAGGACGACCCGGCGGGCCTTGAAGGTCCTGCCCTCGCCCTTGCGTTTCTCGTCCGTGGGGAGCGTCGTGACGGCGTAGCCGCCCTGCGAGTCGTCCGTGACCGACACGACGGTCGTCATGGGGTGGACGACCGCTCCCGCCTTCTCGGCGAGGTAGAGGTAGTTCTCGTTGAGGGTGTTCTTCGCGCCGTGCCGGCAGCCCGTCATGCACTCACCGCACTCGGCGCACGCCCTGCGGGCGGGTCCCGCCCCGCCGAAGTACGGGTCGTCGACCTGCTGGCCCGGCCCGGCCTTCGCGGTTCCGTCGGCGTCCTCGCCGTCACCGAAGAAGACGCCGACCGGTGCCATGTGGAAGGTGTCGCCCACGCCCATCCGCTGGGCGGCCGCCTTGAGATGGACGTCCGAGGGGGTCATGGTCGGGTTGAGCCGTACGCCGAGCATGCGCTGGGCCTGGTCGTAGTACGGCTTCAACTCCTCCTGCCAGTCGGTGATGTCCTTCCACTGCGGGTCCTCGAAGAACGGCTTCGGCGGTACGTAGAGGGTGTTGGCGTAGTTGAGCGAGCCGCCGCCGACGCCTGCGCCCGCGAGCACCATGACGTTGCCGAGGAGGTGGATGCGCTGGATGCCGTACATGCCGAGTTTCGGTGCCCAGAGGTAGTTCTTGAGGTCCCAGGAGTTCTTGGGGAGGGACTCGGGGGTGAAGCGGCGGCCCGCCTCCAGGACGCCTACGTGGTAGCCCTTTTCTGTGAGGCGCAGGGCGGTCACCGAGCCGCCGAAGCCCGAGCCGACCACGATGACGTCGTAGTCGTAAGTGTCCTGAGGCACGTGTGCTCCTCGTTGAGTGTCCGTGCGGGCCGTATGTGGTTGCTCGCGCAGTTCCCCGCGCCCCTTCGGGGCGCGCTTACCTGAACCTGAATGCCTTCATCAGGCGGAGGCTGCGGCTCATGAACTGGGCGTAGGCCTCGTCGTCCATGCCGAGGGACGGGGCCATGGGCAGCAGGCGCTGCTGGGCTACCGTCTGGGCCTCGGTGTACTTGAGGATGCCCTCGGAGCCGTGGCGGCGGCCGAGGCCGGATTCCTTCATGCCGCCCATCGGGGACTGGACGCTGCCGTAGGCGGGCGCGTAGCCCTCGTTGACGTTGACCGTGCCGGTGCGCAGGCGGGCCGCGACCTTGGCGCCGCGGCGGCCGTCCTTCGTCCACACCGACGAGTTGAGGCCGTAGGGCGTGGCGTTGGCGAGTTCGACCGCCTCGTCCTCGTCCTTGAAGCGGTAGATGGAGACGACCGGGCCGAAGGTCTCCTCGTTGCAGACCGCCATCGGCGCCTCGACGCCGTCCAGGATGGTGGGCTCGAAGAAGTACGGGCCGATGTCCGGGCGTGCCACACCGCCCGCGACGAGCTTGGCGCCCTTGGAGACCGCCTCCTCGACGTGCCGGGTCACCGTCTCCAGCTGGCGCTCGCCGACCAGCGAGCCCATCTCGGCGCCGTACGAGAGGGACTTGCCGAGCCGCATCGCCCTGGTGCGCGTGGCGAACCGCTCCACGAAGGCGTCCGCGATCGACTCGTGGACGTACAACCGCTCGATGGAGATGCAGAGTTGACCGGCGGACGAGAAGCAGGCGCGGACCGCGCCGGCCGCCGCCTTGTCGATGTCGGCGTCCTCCAGGACCAGCATGGCGTTCTTGCCGCCGAGTTCGAGGGAGACACCGACCAGCCGGGCCGCCGCGCTCTGGGCGACCTCGCGGCCCGTGCGGGTGGAGCCGGTGAACGAGACGTAGTCGGCGCGCTTGACGACCTCCGGGCCGACGACCGGTCCCTCACCCAGGACGACCTGGAAGACGTCGGCCGGCAGGCCCGCCTCGATCAGCAGGTCACGGGCCCACAGGGCGGTGAGGCAGGTCTCGGTGTCGGGCTTCATCACGACGGCGTTGCCCGCGACGAAGGCGGGGATCGCGTCGCCGACGGAGAGTTCCAGCGGGTAGTTCCAGGGGGCGATCTGGCCGACGACGCCCCGGGGGTGGCGCAGTTCGGTGACCTTGGTGAGGGCCGGCACGGCGCCCGCGTGACGCTTGGGCCTGAGGTAGGAGACGGCCTTGCGGCCGTAGTGGCGGGCCGCCACGGCGACGGCCTGCACCTCCTCGTGGGCGTGCAGCCGGGCCTTGCCCGTCTCCAGCTGGATGAGGTCCAGCACCTCGGCCTGGCGGGCGAGCACCAGGTCGTGGAAGCGGAGGAGGACGGCGGCGCGCTGCCTGACGGGGGTCTGGGCCCAGACGGCCTGGGCGGCGCGGGCCTTCTCGTAGGCCCGCTCCACGTCCTCGGGGGTGGACTCGGGCAGGTCGGCCAGCTTCTCGCCCGTGAACGGCGTGTGGTTGGCGGTGCGGCCCGAACCGACCACGCCACGCGTGAGCTGTGCGATCAGCTCCGGCGTGACCACGTCAGCAGCCGTGCGGGCGCCCTCGGGGGCGGGCGCGAGGGGGTTGGTGCCGGTCTTTTCCGGGGCCTGTGCCGGGGCCTGCGAGTCGGTCATGGCCCGCAGCGTATGCCCGGGCCCGCCGCTTTGGGTACCCGGCGGTAATAGGGATTCACCGAGTGCACACACGACGCCAGCGATCACTGGCAATGAATGGCCTGATCAGGGGGTTGTCCGGCGACGATCAGGAACCGGCCGAAAAATCGGAGCGCGGCGACCACTTCCTCGACCCGCCGATCTCCAGCCGGTCGCGCGCCCCCTTGAACACCTCCGTGCCCCTTTTCTCGTCCGCCGTCCCCTTCGGCATGTCGACACGCAGCTCGTACAGCCGGCTGTCGTCGGTGAGGATCATCAGCTCCATGACGCGCACCAGCCTCCCCTCGGTCTCGTAGGTCGTGTCGACGAGCACGGCCTCGTTCCCGTGGAAGGACGTCGTCGTGTACTGCGTCTGCGACTGCCCGTATCCGGCCCACGTCTCGGCCGAGTCCTTCGCCTGGCCCATCGGCGAGCGCGGCGCCTTGTCCCACTGGGTCAGGCGGACCTGGATGACCTCGTCGTTGTCGTAGATGGCCATGCGTGGCTGGTCGTTAGGGCCGCCCTGCTCGTGGAAGCGCACGTACTGCCTGGGGAGGGAGAGGACCGCGTTCAGGTCCTCCTCCTCGTGGGCGACCCAACTGTCCCTGGTGGTCGGCGAGTTCGGGCTCACCGACGGCTCACCCTCCACGGCGGTCGCACTGTCGTCGGTGAGCGAGTTCCCGGCCCAGACACCACCCGCGACGAGAAGCGCACCGGCCAGGACTCCGGCCACGAGGAGCGCGGTGGAGCGCTTACGCCGGGGGCGTACGGGCCGTACGGGGATGGACTCGGCCCGGGTGTCCTCCGACGGGGCGGGAGGCTCGGAGGGAGTGTCCGCCTCCGAGGAGGTGGCCGCATCCGACCGGGCGAGCGACTCCGGCCGGGCGGGCGACTCCGGCCGAGACGCTGCCGCCGCAGCCTTGGGTGACCCGGACAACGCGGACGCCTCAGGCTCCTCGGGCGACCCGGATGGCTCGGACGACTCAGACAGCTCAGATGGCTCCGACGACCTCGGCTTCTCCCGTGCCTCGTCCGAGGCGGGAGGTCTGACGAGCTGTACCGTCCCCGAATCGTCCGCGAACTCCCTTAGCTCGGAGGCATCCTGAGGAACCGTCAGCTCCCCCTGCGCAACCGGAGCCGGAACCGGCCACCGATCCGCCACCGCCTCCAGCACGGCGACGACCTCGTCCGCGGCCGGTCTCTCGTCCGGGTCCTTCGCCAGGAGCCGCACGATCAGGGCGCCGAGTGGCCCCGCCTGCTTGGGTTCCGGCGGCTCGCCGGACAGGATCGCGGCGAGGGTGGACTCCAGCGTCGTACGCCGGAATGGGGACCAGCCCTCGACGGCCGCGTACAGGCAGACGCCGAGGGACCACAGGTCCGCGGCGGGACCCGCGCCGCGGCCGGACATGCGCTCGGGGGCGATGAACTCCAGGGAGCCCACGAACTCCCCGCTCATGGTGATGGACTCCTCGCCCTGGATGTGGGCGATGCCGAAGTCGGTGAGTACGACGCGGCCGTGCTGTCCGAGCAGCACGTTGGCCGGTTTCACGTCCCGGTGCACGATGCCCTTGGCGTGCGCGGCCTTCAGCGCGCCCACGACGGCGAGCCCGATCCGGGCGCACTCGGCGGGCGGGAGCGCGCCGCGCTGCAGTACCTCGTGGAGGGACTCGCCGCGGATCAACTCCATGACGATCCAGGGCAGTCCGTCCTCCACGACCACGTCATGGATGGCGACGGCCGCCGGGTGTTCCACGCGCGCGGCCGCCCGCGCCTCCCGCTGGAGCCGGTTGTACGCGCGCTGGTGGGCCGCGTCCTGCGGATCGCCGGGCAGCCGCGGCTCCTTGACCGCGACGTCCCGCTCCACGAGTTCGTCGACGGCCCGCCATACGGTGCCCATGCCGCCGGAGCCGATGCGCTCGGCCAGCCGGTAACGGCCGCCGATCAACCGCCCCCCGTCATCGCTCATGCCCCATCAGTACCGTGCGGGGCCTGAGCTTGTCGACGTCATGCCGTGGGTCATGCGGTGGGCACGGTGTGCGTCACGCCGTGGGCGGGGTCCGGTTCTCGGGCAGAGGCTCGTTCCTGGGCAGGGCCCGGTGCTTGGGGAGTGCCGTACGGCCCACCGCCGCCGCGAGTTTGCGCAGCCGGCGCCAGTCCATCGGCGGCTTGGTCTCCGGCACGCCCGGCCGGTTCCGGGGGACGCGCACGCGCAGCGCGCCGGGCTCGATACGGCACCGTACCGGGGTGGGCAGGACGAAGGCCTCGCCGTCCACTCCGACCTCGATCTCGGGGAGGTCGGCGTCGACGACCACCTCGCGGGCCGTGAGCACCGTGAGCCCGGTGGAGTGCACTCCAAGGAGCAGCCCGGCGGCTTCGGCCGCGTTCTCCACCTTGATGCCGAGGACACCGAGCAGACCGGACTCCAGCCGCTCGCGGTAGCCGAGGCCCGCCGGATCGTCCATGCGGTAGGAGTTGTTGCTCACGAGGAGGGCCTGCGGCGCGTCGATGACGGCCACCCCGGCAGCCTCCGCCCCGCCACCCGAACCGCCGGTCCCACCCGTACCGCCGGTCCCGGCAGTCCCCGCGGTCCCGCCCTTCTCCTCGATCCGGGCGGTCAGCCGCGGACCCCGCTGGTGCGTGAGCAGTTCCGGCAGCAGTTCCAGCGTCGTACGCACCTTGTCGTCCCGGTACTCGGGGCTCTGCACGACCACCGCGTACGCCCCGAACGAGGCGTTGTTGACGAAGGGGTGGCCGCCGGCGAAGCCGAGGTCGACACGGACCTCGACGCCGGCCTCGGTGAGCGCGTCGAGGCAGGTGGCGGGGTCGGTCCGGTCGAGTCCGAGGTCCATGGCGAAGTGGTTGCGGGTCCCGGCGGAGACGACGAGGAACGGGATGTCGTGCTCGGCGGCGATCGCGGCGACCAGCGCCTGGGTGCCGTCACCGCCCGCGACGCCGAGCAGATCGGCCCCGTCGGCGACGGCCCCCCGGGCGAGCTCGGTGACGTCCTCCTTCTTCTCGGGGTCGAGGAGATGGACGCGCGCTCCGAGCCGCTCGGCCTTCTCCTTCAGCCCGAACTGCTCGACCTTCCCGCCGCCGGACCGCGGGTTCATGATGAGGAAGGGCCTGGCGGGGGCGGGCGTCCGGTGCTCGGACACGCGCACGGCGTGCGACTTGGTCAGGCTGAGCGCGAACTTCCCGGCCCAGACGGCGAAGCCCCAGAGCGCCAGGGACACCACGACGACCCACAGCAGGTTCGCGGCGGCGAAGAGCCCGATGACGGTGGCGGGCGTCGCGAGCGCCAGCACCCCCGCCGCGGCCCGGGCCGGCCCCCGGAGGGACAGCACCCACCAGAGCGCGGCGACCGTGACCGCCGTACCGAGCACGCCGATCACCACGAGCAGCACGCTCGCGGCCCCGGCGAATCCGATCGGCAGCAGTACGGCTAGGCCGGCGGCCGCCAGGGCACCGCGCGCGGCCCACCGCTGGCGTGCGTGCGCACGCCCGTCGAGATCCAGGCCCACGCCCGTCACCTCTCTCCACAGGAAGCCGCGGGGAGGGTCGGCGGCTGTCGTCCCTGTTGTCCGTCGGTGCAGAGCAGTATGCCGTTCCTGAACCGGCTTGACGTTTTCTTGACCGGCCCTCAGACTCCCAGCTTCACCGCAATACCACCGAAGGAACATTCGAATAATGAAGAGACTCGCGCTGCCGCGTCCCGGCGCCGCAGCCGTTGTGTCCGTCCTCTCGCTCGCCCTGGTGACCGGCTGCTCCGACAGCGGTTCCGACTCCGTATCGGGCAAGGACGACAAGGCCGCGGGCAAGGAGCCGGCCGCGGCAGCGAAGACCCTCGCCAAGGGTGAGCTGGAGAAGCTCATCATCGCGACGGCCGACGTCAAGGGCTTCAAGGTCGGCCCGGCCGACCAGTCCGAGCAGTTCGCCTCCTCCAAGGAGGAGATCAAGGTCGACGACGAGAAGTGCGAGCCCGTCGCGTACGTCCTCACCGGCTTCGCTCCGGGCGACTCGGCCGCGGCGGTCAACCGCATGGCCCAGGAGGACCCGACGGCCAAGGCGAGCGCGTCCCCCACCAAGAACCTGGATGACATGACCGAGGAGGAGATGGAGGACGCCATGAACTCGATCAACGACGTCCTCGGTTCGACCATCACCATCGTCGCGCTGTCCTCGTACGAGGGCAACGGTGCGAAGGAGACCATGTCCTCGCTCTCCGCGGCGATCGAGGGCTGCGGCGGCGGCTTCACGGCCACGGCCAAGGACGAGCCCGAGAAGTTCAAGAAGGTCGAGGCGGAGAAGGCCTCCGGGAACGGCGACGAGTCGCTGGCGTTCGCGGTGACCGCGGACTCCGAGGGCAGCCCGGTCGTGCACGCGGAGGTCGCGCGGCACGGGAACACGATCGCCACGTACTACTCGATCAGCTTGGCGGCGTTCGCCGACGACGCCAAGGTCTCCGACTACGAGGTACCGGCCGCCCTGATCAAGGCCCAGGCGGCGAAGCTCGGCTGAGCCGACGCGTGTCGAGGCGAAGCCTGTCGGGGCTGCACCCATAGGCAGCCCCGAAGTGCAGCACCCATAAGGAGGGCGGGCCGGGGACACCGGCCCGCCCTCCCGCCGTGTCAGCCGATGGGCTGCGGCATGGGACGGACGTCGTAGGCGAGGCCGATGGTGTCGCCGCCCGCCGGGTCGGCCAGCTCGACGCGCCAGCCCTCGGCGAACTGGTCCACGCCGGGAGCCATCGGGATCGTGCCGGAGATCAGAACCGTCCCGGGCGTCAGCTCGCCGCGGGACCGCAGGACGTCGACCCAGTAGCCCGGGGTGAGGAGTTCGGCGAGCGTCCCGGTCTGGATCTCGGTCTCGGTGCCGTCGTGGCTGACCCAGGCGCGCAGGGTGAGCTCGTCGATGCGGGACTCCACGTCGGCCAGGCGCCAGGCGCGGCGGGCGAGGACGTCGGGCCCTGCGTTCTTGCTCCACGCCACCCCGTGCACCTCCAGATCGCGGTCGGTGTGGTCGCAGGCCGCGGTCAGCAGCAGCTCCCCGTCCTGAGCGACGACCAGCGCCCACTCCGCCTCGCCGGAGGTGCGGCCGTGCTGGACCGCGACCCGCTCGGTCTGCTGGGCGAGGTACGGGGAGACGGGGTAGAGCGCCGGCGTCACGGACGGGCCCGGCACGCCCAGCTCGGCGAGCTCCGCGACGTGCGCGGCGACGTCGTCCTGGCTGCGACCGGCGTACCCGGCGTTGAGGACCTGGACGACATCGACCTCGCGCGTCGATCCGTCGGGCAGTTCGAAGGTCAGCAGGGCCATGAGGGCACTCCCAGGGATCGGGGAACAGGAAACGGGATCGGCGAACGGGATCAGGCACGGGATCGGGGAACGGGTGCGCCGATCGTGATTTCTCCACGGTTAACTTCGGGCGCAGGGCTTGCGCATACGACCTGTATACAAGAAGTATGCCGGAAGGTCGATGTCCCCGAGCAAGGATGGGCACCATGCACGACACCCCGAAGAGCGACGCCGGGGCCGCGGAGAAGCGCTCCGGCGTCCGCCGCGCCTTCGTCGCCAGCCTCACCGGCACGGCCCTGGAGTGGTACGACTTCGCCGTCTACTCCGCCGCGGCCGCCCTGGTCTTCGGTGATCTGTTCTTCCCGTCGGAGGACCCGCTCACCGGCACGCTCCTGGCGTTCTCCACCTACGCGGTCGGCTACGTCTCCCGTCCCCTCGGCGGCTTCGTCTTCGGCCGCCTCGGCGATGTGATCGGCCGCAAGAAGGTGCTGATCGCCACGCTTGTCCTGATCGGCGTGGCGACCTTCCTGATCGGTCTGCTGCCCGCGTACGGGACGATCGGCGTGGCCGCGCCGATCGCGCTGGTCGTGCTGCGCTTCGCCCAGGGCGTCGGCGTCGGCGGCGAGTGGGGCGGCGCCGTACTGCTGTCCAGCGAGTTCGGCGACCCGCGCCGCCGGGGCTTCTACGCCTCCGCCGCCCAGGTGGGCCCGCCCGCGGGCAACCTGCTCGCCAACGGTGTGCTCGCCGCCCTCGGCGCACTGCTGACCGAGGCTCAGTTCGAGTCGTGGGGCTGGCGTGTGGCGTTCCTGCTCTCCGGCGTACTGGTCGCCTTCGGGCTGTGGATCCGGGCCAAGCTGGAGGAGACCCCGGTCTTCAAGGCGATGGAGGCCGAGAAGTCCCGGCCCGAGGCCCCCATCCGCGAGGTCTTCACCACCCAGCCCCGCGCCCTGACCGCCGCGATCCTGTGCCGGGTCGGCCCCGACGTGCTGTACGCCATGTTCACCGTCTTCGTGCTGACCTACGCCACCCAGGAACTCGACATGTCGCGCGGCTCCGCCCTCGCGGCCGTCCTCATCGGCTCCTCGGTCCAGGTCTTCCTGATGCCGCTGGCCGGCGCGCTCTCCGACCGCGTCAACCGGCGCCTGCTGTACGGCGTCGCCGCGGTGGCCGCCGCGGTGTGGCCGTTCGTGTTCTTCCCGATGGCCGCCGGCGGTTCCTGGCTGCCGCTCGCCGCCGGAGTCCTCGTCGCCCTGGTGATCCACTG
Organism: Streptomyces sp. NPDC058697; assembly: GCF_042715345.1. Taxonomy (NCBI): domain Bacteria; kingdom Bacillati; phylum Actinomycetota; class Actinomycetes; order Kitasatosporales; family Streptomycetaceae; genus Streptomyces; species Streptomyces sp. NPDC058697. Next base: position 118,990 of record NZ_JBHXSU010000015.1, on the reverse strand, counting down.
CTGTCTCTACGGACCGCAGGCCGCCTTCATCGCCGAGCAGTTCTCGCCCCGGCTGCGCTACACCGGCTCCTCGCTGGCCTACACCCTGGCCGGGATCATCGGCGGCGCCATCGCCCCGCTCCTGTTCACCACCCTGCTGAGCGCCTACGACAGCTGGGTACCGCTGGCCGTCTACATCGCTCTCGCCTGCGCGGTCTCCCTGGTGGGCGTCCTCCTGGGCCGCAACCCCGAGGCCGCCGTCGACGAGGACGCGGAGCTCGCCGCGCGGAAGCCCCCGGCCGCGGCGGACGTACCCCTGCCCCGCTGACACAGCCACACAACCCCGTCCAGACCCGCCCCGGACAAGGAGGCACCGCAGTGCGGATCGCCATCGGCCAGCTCACCACCGGCCCCGACCCCGAGAAGAACCTGCGCCTCATCGAGGAGTGGACGCGTCGCGCCACGGACGCCGGAGCCCGCGTCGTCGTCTTCCCCGAGGCGTCGATGGCCTGCTTCGGTACGCCACTGGCCCCGCTCGCCCAGCCCCTCGACGGGCCGTGGGCCGACGGGGTCCGCGAGATCGCCCGGGCGACCGGCACGGTCGTCGTGGCCGGCATGTTCACCCCGGCCGACGAGGGACGGGTGGCCAACACCCTGCTGGCCACCGGCCCCGGCGTCGAGGAGTCGTACGACAAGATCCACCTGTACGACGCCTTCGGCTTCCGCGAGTCCGAGACCGTCGCCCCGGGCTCCCGCCCCGCCGTGATCGACGTGGACGGCGTCCGCCTGGGCGTGGCCACCTGCTACGACGTCCGCTTCCCCGAGCTGTTCCGGGCGCACGCCGACGCCGGGGCGGTGGGCACACTCCTTGCGGCTTCCTGGGGCGCCGGCCCCGGCAAGCTCGACCAGTGGGAGCTGCTGGTGCGGGCCCGCGCGCTGGACGCCACCGTCTGGGTCGCCGCCGTCGGCCAGGCCGATCCCGGCACCCCTCCGGGCCCCGCGCCGACCGGCATCGGACACAGCCTGGTGGTCGGCCCCGACGGGACCGTACGGGCCTCTCTCGGAGCCGAGCCGGAGCTGCTCGTGACGGAGCTGGACGTCGAGGAGGTCGGCGCGGTCCGCGAGAAGACGTCCGTACTGGCGAACCGGCGGCCGGAGGTGTGGCGATGAGCAGGACCGAGGTGTCGCGATGAGCGGGCCCGAGCTGGAGTTCCACCGGCCCGACGGGCCCTGGCGCGCCCCGGCAGGCGCCGGACCCGGCGTCGAGGAGTGCGTCCTGGCCGAGGCCCCCGAGAGCGGCCGGCGCACCGCCCTCGTCCGCTGGGCGCGGGGCACCGACACCTCGGCCGCGGGCGTGGCCCGGCACGACGTGTGGGAGGAGGTCTACCTCGTCGAGGGAGCGATGTACGACCTGACGCTGGAGCGCACGTTCACCGCGGGCATGTACGCCTGCCGTCCCCCGGGCATGCCGCACGGGCCCTGGACCTCGCCGGACGGCGTGACGATGCTCGTGATCACCTACCCCTGAGCGCGCCGGGCTCTCCAGCGCTCAGAGGAGTTTCAGCCGTCGAGCAGCACCTTGAGGGTCGACTCCAGGTGGTGGTCGATGGCCGCGCAGGCGGCCCGCGCGTCACCGGCGGCGAGGGCGTCCACGATGGCCTCGTGCTCGTCGAGCACGGCCTTCTGCCGTCCCTGCTGGTTGAAGACGGCGACCACCCCGGCGCGGACCTGGCGGCTGCGCAGGCCGTCGTAGTGCCGGTCCAGAAGGGTGTTGCCGACGGCCGAGACCAGGGACGCGTGGAACCGGTGGTCCACTGCGATGAACTCCCGGGTCTCCTCGGCGCCGGTGAGCGCGCGCTGCTGTTCCAGCAGGTCGCGCAGCTCCTCCAGGGGCACCCGCCCGGCCGCGACGAGCCGCTCGGCCGCGTACCGCTCGACGAGGCCGCGCAGCTCCATCAGCTCGCGCACCTCCCGCCCCGTCAGGGGTGCCACCCGGGCACCGCGCTTGGGCACGAGCTCGACCAGGTCCTCCGCGGCGAGCAGCAGCAGCGCCTCCCGGATGGGGGTGCGGGAGACACCGATACGATCGGCGAGCTCCTGCTCCGACACGAAGGCCCCCTGCATCTCGGGGTCCGTCAGCACCGTGTCCTTGAGATACGCGTAGGCCTTCTCCCGACCGGACGCCACGGCAACCCCCAGACATCGCATACAGTTTGTATACCGACGCTACCACGCGCGTTCCCGCACAACACCGGGCCGTGGGCCGTCACGAACTCGCCGTGGGAGCCGGCACGAACCGCCGCGGGAGCTTGCGCGTCCCGTCCGCGCGGCGGGTTCAGAGGGTGTCGATGTCCAGGTTCGCGATCGCAGTCTTCGCGACCTCGCGCCCGCGCTCGGTGAAGTCGCCCTCGCCCGGGTAGCCGATCATGAGCTTGTACATGTCGCCGGACTTGGTCTTGTAGTACAGGACCTGCATCTCGCGCGGAAGAGGGGCGTCGGTGTCCGTGGTCCGGTAGGTGATGGTGTTGAGGGCCGCTTTCCGGTCCTTGTACGTCGTCGGATCGGGGTTGCTCCTGGGAGCGGGCTCGGAGTCCATGTCCATGCCGTAGCTGCCGCTCTGACGGTAGCTCGCGTCGTCGTCGTACATCTCGGCCGCCGCCGACGCGGCGATGTCGCCGCTGGTGTCCTCGGCCCTCTTGGCCAGGGTGAGGCTGATCCAGAGGCTGCCGCTCAGGTCGGTGAACTGGACCCAGTGTTCGTCCTTGGCCGCGTCGGGCTTGGGCACGGTCTTCTGATAGCCGTCCGGTACGGCCATCGTCGCGCCCAGTGCCTTCAGGTCCCTCTTCTTCCAGGTGTCCGGCAGGGTCCCCGCGAACGGGTCCGCGACCACCAGGTACGCCGCCAGCGCGGCCGCGACGACGACGGCACCGATGCCGATCCACCCCTTGCGGCCGACCCTGATCGACCTGCCGCCGGGCTCCGCCATCCGTACGACCTGCGTGGGCGCGGGCTCGGGCGGACGTGCGGCCTGCTCCAGGAGCGTGCGCACCCGCGCGGCGTCCGGGCGGCGAGCCGGGTCCTTGTCGAGGAGGCCGTTGATGGCGTCGGCCAGCGGTCCCGTGGCCGCGTTGGGCGCGGCCGGCGTGGCGTTGAGGACGGACTGGAGCGTCGCGGGCGTGTTGTTGCGGCGGAACGGCGACACGCCCTCCGTGGCCGCGTACAGGACCACGCCGAGGGACCAGAGGTCCGAGGCCGGACCCGGGCGCTGGCCCACCACCCGCTCCGGCGCGATGAATTCGGGCGAGCCGACGAAACCGCCGGTGTCGGTCAGGTTCGTCTCGCCCTCGATCTGGGCGATGCCGAAGTCGGTGAGGACGACCCGGCCGCCCGTGCCCAGCATGACGTTGTCGGGCTTGACGTCGCGGTGCAGGATGCCCGCCGCGTGCGCGGACTCCAGCGCACCGAGCACCTCAAGGCCGATTCTCGCCGCCTCGCGCGCCCCGATCGTGCCCTCCTGCAGGGCGTCACCGAGCGAACGTCCCCGTACGAGCTCCATGACGATCCACGGCTGGCCGTCCACGACCGCGACATCGTGGACGTTCACGACGGCCGGGTGGTCGAGCCGGGCGGCGGCGCGCGCCTCGCGGCGCATCCGCTCGAAGACGTTGGCCCGTTCGCGCTCGGGAAGGTGGTCCGGTACGCGCGGCTCCTTGACGGCGACCTCCCGGTCCACCGTCTCGTCCTTCGCCCGCCACACCGTGCCCATCCCGCCGTGACCGAGTTTGCCGAGCAGCCGGTAGCGGCCCGCGATCAGCCGACCGGTGCCGGGCTCCTGCGGCGCCTGCTGTTCGGGCACGACCTGGGTGGGCGCGGCGTACGGGTTCCCGGGGTGCGGCACGGCGACGGGCGGCCGCGGCGGTTGCAGGCCGAAACTCGTTGGTTCGTCGGGTCCGTAAGGGGCTCCCCCGTTGTTGCTCATGGGTCCATCCCTATCGCGGCAAGCGCTTCGGGAGCCACCCTGGGCGCTTTCCAGTCACAGACCCGTGACGCACGGCGTCGCTTATGTTCCTTTTACGCGGCGGCACGACTCACGTGCCCGAGGGGGCGCCGCCGCCGGATCCCGGGCGGGTCACCGTGCCGGTGGGCTCGGGGCTCGGGGGCGCAGGGCTCGTGGTGGCCGGGCCGGTGGTGGCCGGGCTCGTGGCCGGACCCGGGGGCGCGCTCGCCGCCGGGCCGGTCGTCGACGTCGTTGTCGCGGTGGTCGTCGCAGTGGTCGTCACCCGGGACGAGGGCACGGAACTCGTCGGCGACAGGGGCCCGTTGCCTCCGTCGCCGTCCATCAGCAGCGCGGCCGCCGACACGCCCGCCACGGCCATCGCGGCGACGAGCGCCACCGCGATCAGCACGTTCCGCGTGGCGGAGCGCGAGGAGGCGACGGACCTCATCGGCGATGTCACGGGCGAGTCCGGTGGAGGCGACGGCACGTGCGGTGGCTGCGGCGGCCTCGGCGCGTCCCGCAGGGTCGGTCTGTAGCCGGGCGGCACCTGCGGCATACGTCCCGTGTCGAGAAACGCCCGCAGCAGCCGCTCCGCCTCGACGGCGTCGAGCCTGCGCTCGGGATCGCGCTCAAGGAGACCCCGTACGACGGGAAGCAGGGGCGCGGCGGCCGCGGGCGGGTGTATCTCGTCGATCACGACCGCGTGCAGGATCCCGCCCAACGAGTCGCGGTGGAAGGGCGATTCGCCGCTCAGGGCGGTGCAGAGCAGCGCGCCGAGCGACCACAGGTCGGACTCGGGCCCGGTCCTGACGCCGGACATCCGCTCGGGCGCGGTGTATTCGGGCGAGCCCACGAACGACCCGTTCTCGGTGAGCGTCGTCGACCCCGCGACCTGGGCGATCCCGAAGTCGGTGAGGACGACACGGCCCTCCCCGGTGAGGAGGACGTTCGCGGGCTTCAGGTCCCGGTGCAGCACACCCGCGCCATGCGCCTTGCGCAGCGCGCCCAGCAGGTCGATCCCCATCCGGGCCGCCTCGGCCGCCTCCACGGGCCCGCTCCGGGAGATCCGCTCGGCGAGCGAGCCGCCCTCGATCAACTCCATGACGATGCAGGGGCGTTCGTCCTGCTCCACGACATCGTGCACGACGATGATGTGCGGGTCCCGCAACTGGGCGATCGCACGCGCCTCACGCAGGGTCCGCTCGCGCTGCAGCCGGGACTCCTCCGCCGAGAGCGAGGTGTCGAGGACGAGTTCCTTGACCGCGACCTGCCGGCCGAGCAACAGGTCCGTGGCCCGCCATACGACGCCCATACCGCCCCGGCCGACTCTGGCCTCCAGCCGGTAACGGCCCGCGATGACACGGACGTTGTCCCCCTCGGTCACCATGCGCCCCATCATGCCGCACCGGACGGAGGCCCTCCGGGATGCCCGGGCGCGGGTGGCCGACAAGCGACGTACGCGGTCACGTGCCGGGCCGGCCGCACTTACGGGGCGTACGGGGTCACTGGGCGCCCGGGGGCCGCCAGCTGCGCAGGATCGTGTCGAACTGTTCCTTCGCGGTGTCCCAGTCCGCCGCCGGCGCGGACATGTAGATCACGTACTCGACGCCGTCACGGCTGAGATACGCCTGCTCGCTGGCCCGGCGCGGGCCGGGGAACTCGGTGTCCTTCAACAGCGCGGTCCAGGTGAAGTCCCAGAGCGCGCCCGGGCGGTCGCGGAAGGTGTTCTCCTCCAGACTGACCCGCCGGTAGTCCCGCAGCCGCCCCAACTGCTCCTCCAGGTCGAGCAGATGCGTGTACGGGGTGTCGAAGTCCGGGGAGTCGTCGACGGCGATGCGGACGAAGTGCTCGCCGTTGTCGGGCGTGTAGTCGACCTGGGTGTTCTCGACCTGGCGCTTCCAGCCCTTGGGCAGGACAAGGCTGAAACCCTGGGGGTCGTCTACGCGCTCCCAGCCGTCCGGCACACCGCCGGTGCCGGTGTCCGGGGTCTGGTTCCCGTTCCCGTCGTCCGTCGCACCTCCCGAGGAGGACGGGGTGGAGGAGGACGGATCGGGTGAGGACGTCGACTTGCTGCCGCTGCCCCACCCTTCCGCGTACAGCAACGCCGCCACGCCTCCGCCGCCCACGAGCGCGGCCAGAATGACGACGAGGACGAGCGTGCTGACCTTGCGCCGCTGCCTCCCGGCGACGGCCGGCTGGTTCAGGGTGGCGACGGCCGGGTCGGGCGCGGGGCGGCCGTTGCTGCCGTAGGTGTCGTGCCCGCCGTGACTGCCGTGGCTGCCGTAGGCGTCATGGCCGCCGGGAACGCCAGGGGCTCCCTGGGTCCCGTGCGCACCCTGCGGGCCGCCGTACGTGCCCTGTGGGCCGTAGGCGGCATGGGCCGGCCCGTACGTGCCCTGGGGCACGGGTGACTCGGGAGACCGAGGGGACTCGACGGACTCGGGTGAGGCGGCCACATGTTCCGTCGGCACATAGGCCTGCGCCGAACTGGGTGCGCGCCCCTCCGCGGCCTCGGCGAGCATCTGCTCGGCCTCCTCCGGACCGGGCCGCTCGGCGGGATCCTTGCGCAGCAGCGCGGCGATGACCGGCGCGAGCGGACCGGCGTGCGTCAGCTCCTCGGGCTCCTCGCCGACCACGGCCTGCATGGTGGTCAGCGGGGTCGTCCGCCGGAACGGAGACCTCCCCTCGACCGCCGTGTAGAGCGTCGCGCCGAGCGCCCACAGATCGGAGGAAGGACCCGGATCATGGCCGCGTACACGCTCCGGCGCCAGATAGTCGACCGAGCCGACGATCTCCCCGGTGCGCGTGATCGTCGTGTCGCCCTCGACCTGCGCGATCCCGAAGTCGGTGAGCAGGACGCGCCGGTCGTTGGAGAGCAGTACGTTGCCGGGCTTGACGTCGCGGTGCAGTACGCCCGCGGCGTGCGCGGCCCGCAGCGCGCGCAGCACCCACAGCCCGACCCGGGCCGCCTCCCGGGGCTCGACGCGCCCGGACTCCTTGACCGCGTCGGCGAGCGAGTGGCCCTCGACCAGCTCCATCACGATCCACGGTCGGCCGTCGTGCTCCAGCACGTCGTGCACGGTGACGACGGCCGAGTGGTTGATCCGCGCGGCCGCGCGCGCCTCGGCCCGGGTCCGGGCGAGGAGCACGGGCCGGTCGTTGTCCGCCACATAGAGCGCGGCCGTCAACTCCTTGATGGCGACGGCCCGGTGCAGCACCTCGTCGTGCGCACGCCACACCCGGCCCATGCCGCCACTGCCGATGGAGTCGACGAGCCGGTAGCGCCCCGACAGCAGCAGGCCCTGCATCTGATTCACGTTTCCCCGCAATGCTCTTGACAGGGTCAGACTAAGGACCGGCCCCCGCCCAGGGAACCGGCGGGGCCCTACGGAGACAGCACTGTGACGGTTCGCCCCAGCGTGAACAGACGGTTACCGCCCGGCAATCGGACGCCGACCAGTGGTCCGGCAGATCTCAGCCGGTGGCCCGAAAGTCCTCAGCCGGTGGCCTGATAGGTCGCCGACGCCTGCTCGTAGAGCCGCGTCACCTCGTCCCGCTCGGCCTCCGGACCGAGCACCTGCACCACGTGGTACCGCCCGTCGACGATGATCGCGAGATTGCGTACGAAGACCTCGCGCCCCTGGGAGTCCTGCCAGGTGAACTGGCCCTCGGCCATGGTCCGTCCGCCCACCTCGATGCGCCGCATCCCGCTGGACGTGGCCCACGTCGAGTCGCGGAACGGCTGCAACTCGCGCTCGTCCTCACGCTGGTACGCCATCGGATCGGTGCCGTACTCACTGGTCGTGTCGCGGCCGGGCACGATCAGCAGCTCGAAGCCGCCCTGGGAGTAGACGATCTGGCCGCGGCCGTTCTTCCCCGTACGATCCCAGCCGTTGGCGACCGCGACGCGGAAACCCTCGGAGTCCTTGCGCAGGGTGAAGCCCTGCGCGACCTCGGGTCCGCCGGTCTGGGGGCTGGAACTCGACGGCTGCGTCGGGCTGTTCTCCTTGCTCGGCGACTTCTCGTCCTGCGGATCCGTGCCCGCGTTCCCGTCCGTGCCGGTGTCCGTGTCGGCCGAGTGCCCCGGGGCCGGACTGACGACGTCCCCCGCGGACCCCGTCCGCTCACCTGCGTTGTCGGACTTGGGCATGAAGGCCACGGCATACGCGACGGCCGCCGCCATGGCCAGCAGTATCAGCAGGAGCAGCGTGCGGCCGAGCCGGCGGGGCTTGGCCTCCCGCTTGGACCGCTTGTGGCGGCCGTGCGGGCTGGTGTCGGGCAGCCCGGCGCGGCGCCTTCGGACGAGCTCGCCCCGGCGGCGCACGACAGGCAGCCGCTTGGGATCCACGGGCGGCGCCGCCACCACATACGTCCCGGCCTCCGGCTCGGGCGCCGACCGCACCAGCGAACGCAGCCAGCCGCGCAGCTCCTCGAAGTCCAGCCGCTCGGTGGGGTCCTGGCGGAGCAACGACTCCACGACCGGCCGGAGCGGCCCGCACTCCTCGGCGAACGCGGGCGGCTCGGCGCACACCAGCTGCACCAGCTCGGCGGTGTTCTCCTCGGGGTAGGGCGCGTGCCCCTGAACGGCCCGGAAGAGCAGCGCCCCCAACGCCCACAGGTCCGTCGCGGGCCCGATCGGCGCCGCCAACTGCCAGTTCTCGTGCACGGGCCCGGCCTGCTCGGGCGCCCAGCGCTCGGTGACCGGTCCGACCACAGCCATCCGCGCCTGCCGCGCCCGCTCGGCCGCCAGCGCGGTGGCGGGGCCCCGATGGGCGACGGGTGCGGTCTCGGCGGTCAGCCGGCTCCACTGGGTGGGGGCTTCGGTGGTGGTTCCGGTGGTGGTGTGGGCGGGGTCTGCGGTGTGGGCAGGATCCGTTCCGTAGGCGGAGTTCGTGCCGTAAGCAGGGTCCGAGCTGTAGGCAGGGTCGAGGGTGCCGGCGAAGTGGCCGGCGATGCCGTTGCTGTTCCCGGTGTGGGACACGCCGTTGCCGTTCCCGGGGTATCCGGTGCCGTCACCGTGGCCCGGTACGCCGCCGCCATTGCCCCCACTGCCGCCGTTGCCGCTGCTTCCGGCGCCGGGCCCGGGCAGCGCGGGAGGCTGGTTCTGTCCGCTCCCGCCCAGTTCGGGCGCACCATGACGCGGCGCCGCGCCGTGCCAGGAACCGGACCGCCCCACCCCGTACGGGTCGGCGATCTGCCCCGGCGGCGAGGTGTGCTCCACTCCGAGCCCGGAGGTCTGTCCGATCTCGGCCTCGGCCTCGCCTTCGGCGGGCCGGGGCCGCGGCGCGGGCAACGCCGCGTTCCGGCCGCCGCGCTGCTCCTCCTGCACCCGGGCCGCTGCCCGCGCGCCCGCGCGGTAGGCCGCGATGGCCCCGGCGCGCGCGGCCCGCACATCACCGCCGGCGTCCAGCGCCCGCTGCCCCGCGGCCGACGCCTGTGCCCGAGGGACGGGCGACAGCCCTCCGCCGCCTCCGGGCACGGCCTCGACGGCGGCACGACCGCCACCGGCAGCCCGCGCACCGGGCACACCACCGGAACCGCCCTGCTGGGACTGCCCATGCTGACCAGGCTGCCCGTGCTGACCGACTCGGTCGTGCGGCCCGGACGAGCCTGCGGGACCAGGCGGACCGGCCGGACTTGTCTGCCCTGCTGGCCCTGTCTGCCCTGCCTGCCCTGGCGGACCGCCCGCCGTTCCGGAACTGCCCGCCCCGCCCTCACCGTCGGCGGTCGGCACCGGGTCGTACCCGCACAGCGCCTCCTCCGCGGCCCCCGCGGCAAGCCCCGTGAGCATCACGCGCCCGTCGTCGCAGACGAGCACCGTGCGCGCGGTGATGTTCCGGTGCACCCAGCCGTGGCCGTGCAGCACCCGCAGCGCGGTCAGCACGTCGGAGGCCACCTCGGCGGCCCGGTACGGACTCAGCGGCCGCTCCGCGAGCAGCGCCGCCAGTGGCCGCGCGGCCACCATCTCACTCACTATCCACAACGACCCGCCCTCGGCGAACACGTCGAAGACCTGGTCGAGCCGCGGGTGGTCGGGGATCTGGGCCGCGGCCTGCGCGGCCTCGATCGCACGCCGCACCGCCGGTTCGGTGGGCCGCCGTGTGGTCCGCGCGGACGGCCGCCGCACTCCGGCGTCCCGGGCCACGAACCCGTCGGGCAGCCCGTCCGCGTCGAGCACCTCCGCCTCGACGATCTCGGGCAACGGCACCTGCCGGACCAGGACTTCCTGCCCGCTGTACGTGTCGAAGGCCCGGGTCTCGGCGAGTTCGTACTCGTCCGACGGTGGCAGCGGCAGACGGTAACGGTCGGCGAGTACCCGTCCCGCATAGTCGTCCACGATGCCTCCCCCGGCCGCCCGGTTGGTCAATTCCGTTCGCCATGCGTCCCGTTGTGGCTGCAGATGTGGCTGCGTACGGTCCGCAACCCCTCACGATACGTGCCGGAGGCAACCCACAGTGAGGAGATACGAGATCTCAGGAATCTCGTGCCCCTCAGGACTTCGGTTCGAACGACTTCGTAAGCGTCAGCCACGTATTTTTACGAAGCTCGGTGTCCCATTTCGAGCCCTTCGCGGTGTACATGAGCCCATATCCGAGGCTGTCATCGACTACGAACCCTCGGTCTATCGACCGGTACTGCGTCCCGCCGTCCTCGTAGGTGAACTCCCAGTCGGCCGTGTTCCAGCCGCGGTAGTCCACCTTCTCTATTCGGATGCGCTTGTACTGCGACCGCTGCATGAACTGCTCTTGGTTCTTCCAGTCCGCCACCGGGTCGCTCTTGGGCGTCGTGGTCCACCCGACCAGCAGCTTCTGCCCGTCAGGACCGGCGAACCGGGACCCGGCCGCACTCGTGGACTCGTACTTCCACCCCTTGGGCAGCCCGATCGAGAACCCCTGCCCGCTCTTGTACGTCTGAGCGACGCCGTCTCCCGAACCGCTGCCGGAGTCGTCGTTCGAACCGCTTGTCCCACTCGTAGCGGTGGCACTTGGCGAACCGCCGGTGTTCGCGCCCCCGCCGGCGGAGTCGGTCTTCTCTCCGCTGTCCTTTTCCGTACCGCTGTTCTCGTCCTGTTTGGTGTCGCTGCCCGCACTCGCCCCGCTGGACGCCGACTTGTCGTCGCCGCCCTTGTTCTCCTTGGTCCCGGAGTCGTCGCCGCCACTGAGCGTGACGGCGAGGATCGTGCCCAGCACGGCCAGCACGACGACCACGGCGGCGATCACCAACGCCCGCCGGGGCACCACATCGGTGAGCGACGCCCTCGGCGCCACGGTCCGCGGATGCGTCTCCCCCGCACCACCCGAACCCCCGCCCACCGAACTGAAGTTCACCTCGGAGGCAGCAGAATTCCGCCCCTTGGCCGAACCGGCCGCACCCACGGAGGCAGAGCGAGAAACAGCCTCAGCGGCCGAGCCAGAAGCAGCCGCTGCGGCAGCGGGGGAAGAGGAGGGCGAAGCGGGGGCGGAGGGAGAGGGGGACGGGGAGGGGGAGGGGGAGGCCGCAGGAGCGGCCGAGGTCGAGGCTGAGGCTGAGGCTGAGGTCGAGTTCGGGTTCGAGGCCTTGGCGGCCTTGCCGTCCGGCCCCTCCGACTTCTCCGGCGCCGTCGGTGCCCCGGCGCCTGCGGCTTTCCCGGCACCGGCCTTCTCCGCACCGGCCTTCCCGGCTCCGGCCACCGCGGCAGCACCCGCCGCCGCAGCCGCAGCCCCCTTGCCCTTCCGCACGGAACGCAGCGCCCCGCGGAGCCGCTCCACCGGCTCCTCGCCCTTCTTGCTCCCGCCCGCGGCCTTGCCGCCCGAACTCTTCTTCTTGGCAGGGGCGTCCACCGGAAGCTCGGGCAACGGCACGACCTTCGTCGCGTCCGCCGGCTCCGGCTCGTCCTCCTTGGGCTCGGGCGCGTGGATCACCTCGGCGAGCATCACCCGGGCCCCGGCGTCGTCGAGCCGCTGCTCGGGGTCCTTGACAAGCAGGCCGTAGATGACCTTCTCCAGCGGCCCCGCGTTCTTCGGCTGCTCCATCGGCTCCGTCATCACCGCGGTGAGCGTCGCGATGGCGGACCCCTTGTCGTACGGCGGCACGCCTTCCACCGACGCGTACAGCAGCCCACCGAGCGACCACAGGTCGGCCGCGGGGCCGGGCTTGTGCCCCCGGGCGCGCTCGGGCGAGATGTACGAGGGCGCGCCGACGAGCATGCCGGTCGAGGTGATGGACGGGTCGCCCTCCACCTGTGCGATTCCGAAGTCGGTGAGCACGACCCGGCCGTCCTCGGCGATGAGCACGTTCGACGGCTTCACGTCGCGGTGCAGGATGCCCTCGCGGTGCGCCGAGCGCAGCACGTCGAGGATGGCCAGCCCGACCTCGGCCGCACGCTTCGGCGTGAGCAGCCCGTCCTCACGGATGACCTCGGCGAGCGACTTGCCCTCGACGAGCTCCATCACGATCCACGGCCGGTTGTCCTCGTCGATCACGTCGAAGACCGTCACCGCGCCGTTGTTCCGGATCCGCGCGATGGCCTTGGCCTCGCGGAAGGTCCGGGTGATCAGCCGCCGCTTCTCGTCCTCGTCGATCCGCGCCGGCAACCGCAGTTCCTTGACCGCGACCGTCCGGCCCAGCGTCTCGTCCTTGGCCCGCCACACGGTGCCCATGCCGCCGCGGCCGAGGACTCCTCCCAGCCGGTATCGCCCGGCGAGAAGACGATCGCTCTCGTCCTGCCGGGATGCTCCCGTGCGCTCCGCCTCCGACATGCGTCCCCTCATGCAACCCGCCCTGACAGAGCCTCCATTGTCACCCACCCGACCACCGTCCGACGCCCCGGGTGCCCCCTCGCGGAAGCATTCCTTCCCCGCGCCGCCCCTCACCTGCCCCGCCCGTCACCCGGCCGAGCCCGTCCCTCATGGTGAGCGGCGACAAGGGAAGACCTCGTGCCACCCCTGAGGACGCTACTGACCCTTCCTGTGCGCCTGCCCCTCCTCGCTGCGTGCCTGCCCCTCCTCGTCCTGACCTCGACCGCCGCCCCGGCCGACGCGGCAGCTCTAGCGACGCGATCCGCCCCGCCCCGCCCCGCCAACGCCAACGCCAACCATCGCGTCGCCACCTTCCTTCCGCGTGAACACGGATGCGGTCGCAGACCCCGGCCTCGAACCGGCCCCGCTCGCCGCCGAGTTCTGCCCCCGCACCCCGTAGAACGACCGGGTTCCGAGCAAAGATCCCAGCTCAGGACACTCGTTCGGGTGATACCCGGGAACCGTCCGCTCGGGTTCCCGGGCCGCCACCACCGCCGGAACTCGGCGCACTCGCGGCTTCCACCACCCCGCCGCCTACAACGGCACGATCTCCGGCGCCCCCAGCCGAGCCGCGTCCGCCGTCAGGTCGTCCGGCTGCCGCTGCGACTCCCGCTCCGCCTCGACCCGCTTCTCGTAGTGCTCGACCTCGCGCTCGATCTGGTCCTTGTCCCAGCCCAGCACCGGCGCCATGAGCTCCGCGGCCTCCCGCGCGCTGCGCGTACCCCGGTCGAAGGTCTCGATCGAGATGCGGGTCCGCCGGGTCAGCACGTCGTCGAGGTGCCGGGCCCCCTCGTGCGAGGCGGCGTAGACGATCTCGGCGCGCAGATAGTCCTCTGCGGCGGGCAGCGGTTCGCCCAGCGAGGCGTCCGCGGCGATGAGGTCGAGCAGCTCCTCCGCGAGCGATCCGTACCGGTTCAGGAGGTGCTCCACGCGCACCACATGGAGTCCGGTCCGCGCGGCGGTCCGCGCTCGCGCGTTCCACAGCGCCCGGTACCCCTCGGCGCCGATCAGCGGGATGTCCTCGGTGACGCACTCCGCGACCCGCTGGTCGAGCCCGTGCACCGCCTCGTCCACCGCGTCCTTGGCCATCACCCGGTACGTCGTGTACTTGCCGCCCGCCACGACCACGAGCCCCGGCACCGGATGCGCCACGGTGTGCTCGCGCGACAGCTTGCTCGTGGCGTCCGACTCGCCGGCGAGCAGCGGCCTCAGCCCCGCGTACACCCCCTCCACGTCATCACGGGTCAGGGGCACCGAGAGCACCGAGTTCACATGCTCCAGCAGGTAGTCGATGTCCGCGCTGGATGCCGCCGGATGGGCCTTGTCGAGGTCCCAGTCGGTGTCCGTCGTCCCGATGATCCAGTGCCTGCCCCAGGGGATCACGAACAGCACGGACTTCTCCGTACGCAGGATCAGCCCGGTCGTCGAGGTGATCCGGTCCTTCGGTACGACCAGATGGATGCCCTTGGACGCCCGGACGTGGAACTGACCCCTCTCGCCCACCATCGCCTGGGTGTCGTCCGTCCATACGCCGGTGGCGTTGACGACCTGCTTGGCGCGGATCTCGTACTCCCCGCCCCCTTCGCCGTCCTGCACCTTGGCGCCGACGACGCGTTCGCCCTCGCGCAGGAAGCCGGTCACGCGCGCGCGGTTGGCGACCTTCGCTCCGTACGCCGCCGCCGTGCGCACCAGGGTCGCCACATAACGGGCGTCGTCCATCTGCGCGTCGTAGTACTGCAGCGCCCCGACCAGCGCGTCCTTTTTCAGGGCGGGGGCGACGCGCAGCGCGTGACGGCGTGACAGGTGACGGTGCATCGGCAGTCCGCGGCCGTGGCCGCGCGCCATCGACATCGCGTCGTAGAGCGCGACGCCCGAACCCGCGTACAGCCTCTCCCAGCCCTTGTGCTGCAAGGGGTACAGGAACGGGACGGGCTTCACGAGGTGCGGCGCGAGCCGCTCCAGCAACAGGCCGCGCTCCTTCAGCGCCTCGCGCACGAGCGGGAAGTCGAGCATCTCCAGATAGCGCAGGCCTCCGTGGATCAGCTTGCTCGACCGGCTCGACGTGCCCGACGCCCAGTCACGCGCCTCGACCAGGCCGGTGGACAGACCGCGGGTCACGGCGTCCAGTGCCGTGCCCGCACCGACCACGCCTGCTCCCACGACCAGCACATCCAGTTCGTGCTCGGCCATTCCCGCGAGTGACTCGGCGCGCTCCGCCGGTCCCAGTGTCGCTGTCCGCACAGTTGCCTCCCGCTGTCTGTCGCGCCGGGCTCACCCGTCCGGCGAGGCCCGACTCACATCCCCCATGCCCAAATTCTCAACCCGTTGCCCGCCTTCGGCCACCACCAGCCGTCCGCCTGTGGATATCTCTCGATGACTTCCGGAGAAACACAGCCGAGCAATCCCGCAAATCGGTCATATTTACTCCTAGTCTGACATTGCACTCGCCCGTTCTGTCCACAGGGCTTGCGCCCTTGTCCCCCTTCGGTTACTGGGAAGGACGGCCCACCGCCATGCCCGCAGATCTCGCCGTCATCGGTCTCGGCCAGCTCGGCCTGCCTCTGGCCCAGGCCGCCGTCACCGCCGGCATCTCCACACTCGGCTACCAGTGCGGCGACCCCGCACCGCTGGCCGCGGCCGACCAGCGCCGGATGCTCTCGACGGGCTTCCGGCCGGCCACCAACCCGGCCGAACTCGGCCGGGTCCGTACCGCGGTCATCTGCGCGCCGACCCCGCGTGGCGCGGACGGCGCGCTCGACCTGGGCCAACTGGCCGACGCCGCCCGCACCCTGGCCGCACACTTGCGCCCGCACACCACGGTGATCCTTGAGTCCCCCGTCTACCCCGGTACGACGGAGGAATTCCTCCGGCCGCTCCTCGAAGAGGGCTCCGGCCTCCGCGCGGGCCGCGACTTCCATCTCGCGTACTCACCCAGCCGCGTCGACCCGGGCAACCGCGACCACACCCCCGCCAACACCCCGAAGGTCATCGGCGGCCTCACTCCCGCCTGCACCGAGTCGGCCGCCGCCTTCTACGGACGCCTCACCGACAAGGTCGTACGCGCGCGTGGACCACGAGAAGCCGAGACGGTGCAGCTCCTGGAGACCAACTACCGGCACGTCAACATCGCCCTCGTCAACGAGATGGCGGTCCTCTGCCACGATCTGGGCGTCGACCTGTGGGACGTCATCCGCTGCGCCGAGACCAAGCCGTTCGGCTTCCAGGCCTTCCGCCCCGGCCCCGGCGTCGGCGGCCACGCCGTCCCCCGGGACCTCGCGGGCCCGCGGACCCGCTCCCTGCGCATGGTCGAACTGGCCCAGCAGGTCAACAACCACATGCCCCAGTACGTCATCCAGCGCGCGGCCACGCTCCTCAACGAACACGGCAAGTCCGCCCGCGGCGCACGCGTGCTCCTGCTCGGCGTCACCTACAAGGCCGACCACGCCGACCAACAGGGCTCCCCCGCCAGGGAGATCGCGACCCGCCTGATGGAACTCGGCGCCACCGTCAGCTACCACGACCCGCTCGTCCCGTCCTGGAGCATCCTCGACCGCCCGGTCCCCCGCGTGGACTCCCTCTACGAAGCGGCAGCCGACGCGGACCTGACGATCCTCCTCCAGCAACACCGCACGTACGACCTGCAGGGACTGTCGGTGAAGGCCCAGCTGCTGCTGGACACGCGGGGGGCTACGCCTACGGGGGCGGCGCACAGGTTGTGACCGGGGGCGCGCGGGGCGATCCCGAGCCTCTGGGGCTGGTGGCACAGAGCGCTCCACGCCGGTACCGTACAAAAAGGTGGAGCCCACCGCAGCAGGCACTGCGGCAGGCTCCAGGATGGTTCACAGAGTGTCCACCCCTAGTTGGTGCAGGGGTGGCCGCTCACAAAAGGTGGAGCCCACCGCAGCGGACACTGCGGCAGGCTCCAAGATGGTTCACGGAGTGTCCGCCCCTATTGTGTTTAGGGGTGGCCGCTCACAAAAGGAGGAGCCCACCGCAGCGGTCACTGCGGCAGGCTCCAAGATGGATCACGGAGTGTCCGCCCCTAGTTGTGATGGGGGCGGCCGCTCACCATCCGAAAATTCGCAAGATCCACCTCCTCCGGCACTTCACCGTCCACAGACGGATCCGGTCCCAGTGGGTGGGCTTGCGATGGCGGCCCATGGGCGCCCCCTTCCACGACGCCACCCATTGACCCGGTAGGCAGCACGTCGGAACTCGGGCCGGGCCCCGAGGGCCGGGGTCCGGAACCATGTCCTTGGAAGGGGGCACCCCACACAACTGGGGCGCCGAACAGGGACGTTACCGCCCCGAAACGGCCTTCAGACGCGCATTCGCCCCGAACGCAACCACGCGCCCCCCATCACAAAACGCGCCCCACCAGGCCCGGTTGGGCACACGAAAGGGCCCGGACCACCCGGCCCGGGCCCCTCGAAGCGCCGTGCGGCTACCGCTTGTGCTGTGAGTCCGCCACCGTGACCTCGACCCGCTGGAACTCCTTGAGTTCGCTGTAGCCGGTCGTGGCCATGGCCCGTCGCAGCGCGCCGAAGAAGTTCATCGAGCCGTCGGGCGTGTGCGAGGGTCCGGCGAGGACCTCCTCGATGGTGCCGACCGTGCCGAGGTCGACCTTCTTGCCGCGCGGCAGCTCGTCGTTGACGGCCTCCATGCCCCAGTGGTGGCCCCGGCCGGGCGCGTCGGTGGCGCGCGCGAGCGGGGAGCCCATCATCACGGAGTCGGCGCCGCAGGCGATCGCCTTGGGGAGGTCGCCGGACCAGCCGACACCGCCGTCCGCGATCACGTGGACGTACCGCCCGCCGGACTCGTCCATGTAGTCGCGGCGGGCCGCGGCCACGTCGGCGACCGCGGTGGCCATCGGGACCTGGATGCCCAGCACGTTGCGCGTGGTGTGCGCGGCGCCGCCGCCGAAGCCCACCAGGACACCGGCCGCGCCCGTACGCATCAGGTGCAGGGCCGCCGTGTAGGTGGCGCAGCCGCCGACGATGACCGGGACGTCCAGCTCGTAGATGAACTGCTTCAGGTTCAGCGGCTCGGACGCGCCGGACACGTGCTCGGCCGACACCGTCGTACCGCGGATGACGAAGATGTCGACGCCCGCGTCCACGACGGCCTTGGAGAACTGGGCGGTGCGCTGCGGCGAGAGCGCGGCCGCGGTGACCACGCCCGAGTCGCGCACCTCCTTGATGCGCTGCCCGATCAGCTCCTCCTTGATGGGAGCCGCGTAGATCTCCTGGAGACGGCGGGTCGCGGTGTCCGCGTCGAGCTCCGCGATCTCGTCGAGGAGCGGCTGCGGGTCCTCGTACCTCGTCCAGAGGCCTTCGAGGTTCAGGACGCCCAGGCCGCCGAGCTCGCCGATACGGATGGCGGTCTGCGGGGAGACGACCGAGTCCATGGGGGCGGCCAGGAACGGCAGCTCGAAGCGGTAGGCGTCGATCTGCCAGGCGATCGAGACCTCCTTCGGGTCTCGCGTACGGCGGCTCGGGACGACGGCGATGTCGTCGAAGGCATACGCCCGGCGGCCGCGCTTGCCGCGCCCGATCTCGATCTCAGTCACGTGTGTGGCCTTTCCCTCTTCGCTTCTGCGCCTCCCAGTATCCCCGACACCCACGACGAGGGCGGTCCCGGATGCTCCGGAACCGCCCTCGTCGTGGTGTCGACCGGGTGGCGACTACTGGTTGCGGCTGTAGTTCGGTGCCTCGACCGTCATCTGGATGTCGTGCGGGTGGCTCTCCTTGAGGCCCGCGGACGTGATCCGTACGAAGCGGCCCTTGGTCTCCATCTCGTCGATGGAGGCGGCGCCGACATAACCCATGGTCTGGCGCAGACCGCCGACGAGCTGGTGCAGCACGTTGGCCAGCGGGCCGCGGTAGGGCACCTGGCCCTCGATGCCCTCGGGCACGAGCTTGTCGTCGGAGGCGACCTCGGCCTGGAAGTAGCGGTCCTTCGAGTACGACCTGCCCTGGCCGCGGGACTGCATGGCGCCGAGCGAGCCCATGCCGCGGTACGACTTGAACTGCTTGCCGTTGATGAACATCAGCTCGCCGGGCGATTCCTCGCAGCCGGCGAGGAGGCTGCCGAGCATCACGGTGTCGGCGCCGGCCGCGAGGGCCTTGCCGATGTCTCCGGAGTACTGCAGTCCGCCGTCGCCGATCACCGGGACGCCCGCCGCGCGGGCGGCGAGAGCGGCTTCGTAGATGGCGGTGACCTGCGGGACGCCGATGCCGGCGACCACGCGGGTGGTACAGATCGAGCCGGGGCCGACGCCGACCTTGACGCCGTCGACACCGGCGTCGACGAGAGCCTGGGCGCCGTCACGGGTGGCGACGTTTCCGCCGATCACGTCGACGCCGACGCTCGACTTGATCTTCGCCATCCAGTTGAGGGCGTTGCTGTTGTGCCCGTGGGAGGTGTCGACGATCAGGAAGTCCGCACCGGCCTCGGCGAGTGCCTGCGCCCGCTCCAGCGCCTCGGGGCTGGCGCCGACGGCGGCGCCCACGAGGAGCCGGCCCTCGCCGTCCTTCGCCGCGTTCGGGTACTTCTCGGCCTTCACGAAGTCCTTGACCGTGATGAGGCCCTTGAGGATGCCCGCGTCGTCGACCAGCGGAAGCTTCTCGATCTTGTGGCGGCGCAGCAGCTGCATGGCGTCGTTGCCCGAGATGCCGACCTTGCCGGTGACCAGGGGCATCGGGGTCATGACCTCGCGCACCTGACGGGAGCGGTCGGTCTCGAAGGCCATGTCGCGGTTGGTGACGATGCCGAGCAGCTTCTTGTTGCCGTCGGTGACCGGCACGCCGCTGATGCGGAACTTGGCGCACAGCGCGTCGGCCTCGGCGAGCGTCGCGTCCGGGTGCACCGTGATCGGGTCGGTGACCATGCCGGACTCGGAGCGCTTCACGAGGTCGACCTGGTTGACCTGGTCCTCGATGGACAGGTTCCGGTGCAGTACGCCGACACCGCCCTGCCGGGCCATGGCGATCGCCATGCGCGACTCGGTCACCTTGTCCATCGCCGCCGACAGCAGCGGGATGTTCACGCGTACGTTGCGGGAGATGCGGGACGAGGTGTCGACCGCGTTGGGCAGCACCTCGGATGCGCCCGGCAGCAGCAGCACGTCGTCGTAGGTCAGCCCCAGTGTCGCGAATTTCTCGGGCACTCCGTCGACGTTTGCAGTCATGACACCTTCCCCAAATGGCCTTGATCGGTGCGGATGTCCATGCTAACGGGAAGCATGGCTCTCTCATTCCACGGTTGCGGGCGCCCCTGGGCTTCGTAGCTTCGTACGTGGAGGACGACCGCCGCGTTCATCCGGCGCCCGGACGCCGGGGCCCGGGCCTTGGGCGGGCCGTGCGCTGTGCCGCCGCCCCGTGCCTCGCCCGGGGCGGCGGAAAAAATTTGCCGTACTCATGAGAAAGCCCACCCTGCCGGGAGGCTCACCCGAAGATCCACGGGCCCGGCGGACCGGTTCCGACCGGCGCACCGACCGTCGGACCGCACGTCCGTCCGGCCCATCAGCCGTCCAGCCGCACGCCGGCCCCGCTCGGCCGACCGCACCCCGGTCCGGCACCCAACCGCACCGCGGCCCCGCACGTCCATCCGCACCGCAGCTCGGCACGTCCGAACGCGCCACGGCCCGATGTCGCCCGACCGCGCGCCGGGCCCGGTTTCGTCCGGCCGCGCCTCGAACAGCCACCCCGCCCAGCGGCCGCACTCCGAAGCCCGCGCAGCCCGCGCAGTCCCCGCAGTCCGCGAAATCCGCCGATCGCACCTCGGCCAGGCACACGCCACCCAGGGGACACACCCAGCAGCCCGCCTACTGCTCCGCCAGTGCCCGCAAACGGCTCAGTGCCCTGTGCTGTGCCACCCGGACCGCGCCCGGTGACATGCCCAGCATCTGGCCCGTCTCCTCGGCCGTGAGGCCTACCGCGATCCGCAGCAGGAGGAGCTCCCGCTGGTTCTCGGGGAGGTTGGCCATGAGCTTCTTGGCCCACTCGGCATCGCTGCTGAGGAGGGCACGCTCCTCGGGGCCGAGCGAGTCGTCCGGCCGCTCGGGCATCTCGTCCGACGGCACCGCCGTCGAGCCGGGATGGCGCATCGCGGCGCGCTGCAGGTCGGCGACCTTGTGCGCGGCGATGGCGAAGACGAAGGCCTCGAAGGGGCGCCCGGTGTCCTTGTACCGCGGCAGTGCGAGGAGCACCGCGACACAGACCTCCTGTGCCAGGTCCTCCACGAAGTGCCGTGCGTCACCCGGAAGTCGGGACAGCCGTGTACGGCAGTAGCGCAGGGCGAGGGGGTGGACATGGGCGAGCAGGTCGTGCGTGGCCTGCTCGTCTCCGTCGACCGCGCGATGGACGAGCGCACCGATTGCCCCTTGGGCAGTGGCCGCCTCGTCGTCACGCATCGGTCCATGGTGCCTTGGCGTCGTCCTGTCCGTGGCACCGCGTCCGTAGTTGTGCACCGAAGCGTTATGAGCAGGTGCGCCGGAACTCATCTCCTGCGCCCTCCCCTCCCGCTCGACCGACTCGTTCCCGAGGAACTCCACACCTCAAGGATGCGGCATCCGCCGGGAAACGGGGATCGGGCGCCCGAACGGCCGATTTCGATCCCCCGTCGGGTCCGGCCCCACCCGCCGTGCGGCGGGCGGGGACACCCGTACCCCCGCGGCGGTTCACCTAGCGGACCAGGCCCCATCGGAACCCGAGCGCCACCGCGTGCGCGCGGTCCGAGGCGCCGAGCTTCTTGAAGAGCCGTCGTGCGTGGGTCTTGACGGTGTCCTCGGAGAGGAACAGCTCACGGCCGATCTCCGCATTGGACCGGCCGTGGCTCATGCCCTCCAGGACCTGGATCTCACGCGCTGTGAGCGTCGGCGCGGCACCCATCTCGGCCGACCGCAGTCTGCGCGGCGCGAGCCGCCAGGTCGGGTCGGCGAGAGCCTGGGTGACGGTCGCACGCAGCTCCGCGCGGGAGGCGTCCTTGTGGAGATAGCCGCGGGCACCGGCGGCGACCGCGAGCGCGACACCGTCCAGGTCCTCGGCGACGGTGAGCATGATGATGCGCGCACCGGGGTCGGCGGACAGCAGCCGCCTGACCGTCTCCACGCCGCCCAGACCGGGCATGCGTACGTCCATCAGAATCAGATCCGAACGGTCGGCACCCCAGCGGCGGAGGACTTCCTCGCCGTTGGCCGCCGTGGTCACGCGCTCTACGCCGGGCACGGTCGCCACCGCACGGCGGAGCGCCTCTCGGGCAAGCGGGGAGTCGTCGCAGACGAGGACGGATGTCATGGCCGTCCTCCGCAGCTGATGCGCGTCACCTTGAGCCTCCAGGCTGGTACGAATCGTCACCTGTGCGGTTGACGCTCTCGGACGCTTGCCCGAGCGCTTGTTCTTTCAACCGCCTCCGCACTCTCAACGACGGTCACCCGAAAGAGTTACGGGGCGGTGAGCCACGTTCGGCACTCTACGTGAGGGCGCGGACACGGTGGAGACACCCACGGCGGACCCTCAAGGTTTCATCACAACCCATGCCCCATTTAGCCGCTTTTCTTCCCATTTACTGGTGTCTGAGGCTAGATTCGCAATGAGTCATATTTTCATCTCCTTAGATCGTAGATGTACGGTCATGGGCACGTAACCGCCCAGAACGGCTACAAGGGGACTACGCAATGGCAGATTTCTCCCGCCTTCCCGGACCGAACGCGGATCTGTGGGACTGGCAGCTCCTCGCGGCTTGCCGCGGGGTCGACAGCTCGCTCTTCTTCCACCCTGAGGGCGAGCGCGGTGCGGCACGGAGCGCTCGTGAGAACTCGGCCAAAGAGGTCTGCATGAGGTGCCCGGTACGCGCGGAGTGCGCGGCGCACGCACTGGCGGTGCGCGAGCCGTACGGCGTGTGGGGCGGCCTCACCGAGGACGAGCGCGAGGAACTCATGGGGCGGGCACGCAACCGCCTGGTCTCGGCGTCGGCATCGGCGTCCGGCGGAGGCACTCCGTCCCATCACTGAAGGAACGTTTCTTCGAACGGGCACGCGCGCGTGCCCCCACTTTCCGACGGGTCAGCGCGTCGCGGCCCGGGCCAGCTGGTCCAGCGTGGCCGCCACCGCGGGCACCTGGGCGAGGTCCGGCAGCGTGAGCGCGACGATCTCCCGGCGCAGGGCGGGCTCGACCATCACCGTGCGCGCACCCTTGGGGCGTACGGACTCGATGGCCAGCTCGGGCAGGACCGCGACCCCGAGACCCGCTCCGACCAGGCCGACCACGGCCGGGTAGTCGTCGGTCGCGAAGTCGATGCGGGGTGTGAAGCCCGCGCGCTCGCAGACCTCGACCAGCTGGCCGCGGCAGCGGGGGCAGCCGGCGATCCACGGCTCGTCGGCGAGTTCGCCGATGGCGACCGTCCGTGCGCGGGCCAGCCGGTGCCCCTCGGGGACCAGGCCGACGAGCCGGTCCTTGAGCAGGGGCCGTACCACCAGGTCGTCCCACTCCTCGGCGCCCGCCGCGCCCTCGTACCGGAACGCGAGTGTGACGTCGCAGTCGCCCTCGCGCAGCATCTCGACCGAGCGTGGAGGCTCGGCCTCCTCCAGGGAGACGCGGGTGCCGGGGTGCGCGGCGCGCAGGGCGGCGAGCGCGGCCGGTACGAGCGTGGAGCTGCCGCTGGGGAAGGAGACGAGCCGGACCCGGCCGGCCCGCAGGCCCGCGATCGCGGCGACCTCCTCCTCGGCGGCCGTCAGCCCGGCGATGATGCCCGCGGCATGCCGTACGAGAGCCTCGCCGGCCTGGGTCAGCCGCATCTCGCGGCCCGTACGGATCAGCAGGGGTGTGCCGACGGACGCTTCCAGGGCCTTCATCTGCTGGCTGACGGCCGGCTGGGTGCAGCCCAGTTCGCGCCCCGCCGCCGAGAAGGAGCCGGTGGCGGCGACGGCGCGCAGCACACGGAGATGACGGGCCTCGATCACCCCCCGAGCATAAGCGAGTCTTGGACATGGCGACGAATATTGCGTCGAGGCTTTGGCTCATATCGCCTAGCGTGCAGTCATGAAGCTTCTGTCTCTGAACCTCGGCCGCCCCAAGGCCGTCGACTACACGGACCAGGCGGACGGCGTGACCGGGATCGACAAGCGGCCGGTGGACGGGCCGGTGCGAGTGTCCGCGCCCGGGCCCAAGGGGGTCGGCGCGAGCGGGCTCGCCGGGGACGCGGTGTGCGACCTGCGGCACCACGGCGGCGACCACCAGGCGGTGTACGCCGTCGCGCGCGAGGACCTGGACGACTGGGAGCGCGAGCTGGGGCGCCCCCTGGCCGGCGGGGCGTTCGGGGAGAACCTCACGACGGAGGGCGTCGACGTGTCCGGCGCGCGGATCGGGGAGCGCTGGCGGGTCGGCTCCGAGGTTGTCCTGGAGGTCACCTCCGGGCGGATTCCCTGTCGCACCTTCCAGGGCCATCTGGGCGAGAAGGGGTGGGTCAAGCGGTTCACCGCGAAGGGGGCGCCCGGTGCGTATCTGCGGGTGATCGAGCCGGGTGAGCTGCGGGCGGGCGACCCGATCGAGATCGTCCACCGGCCCGACCACGAGGTGACCGTCGCCCTCCAGTTCCGCGCCGTCACGACCGAACGGGCCCTGCTGCCGAAGGTGTTGGAGGCGGGGGACGCGTTGCATCCGGAGGCGCTGGAGAAGGCGCGGGAGTACGTGGAGAAGTACGGCCAAGGCGCGGAGTGAGCCGAGACCGCCGTCGCGCCGGGCGAGTTGGAGGAGCCCGGCGCCGGCGAGCGGCCGATCCGGACACTCCGCGCAAATCACACCACCGTCCGCCGCACCGCGAAGGCCGGGAGATGACGGGGCAGTTCGTCGTTGTGGAGGTTGTGGGGAAGGGACAGCCGACGGGTGCACTTTCGGGTCATTCGACGCACGGACAGCATGAGACAGGTCACTAATCTTGGGCCATGACAACGGCTCTGATTACGGGATCGACCGCGGGCATCGGTGCCGCCTTCGCGCGGCGGCTCGCCTCCGACGGGCACAACCTCGTGCTGGTGGCGCGTGACAAGAAGCGGCTCGGCGAGCAGGCGACCGAACTGCACGACCGGCACGGCATCGAGGCGGAGGTGCTGACGGCGGATCTGGCGACGGACGAGGGCATCGAGGCGGTGGCCGCCCGCCTCTCGGACCGCAAGAACGCGGTCGACCTGCTGATCAACAACGCGGGCTTCGGCAACAAGGGCCTCTATCTGGACGTACCGATGGCGGACGAGCTGAAGATGCTCAAGGTGCACTGCGAGGCGGTGCTCCGGCTGACGTCGGCGGCGGCCGAGTCCATGCGGGCGCGCGGGCGCGGCGGTGTCGTCAACGTGGCGTCGACGGCCGCGTTCGTACCGCGCGGTACGTACGGGGCGTCGAAGGCGTGGGTCGTGCAGTTCACGCAGGGCGTGGCGAAGGACCTGTCCGGCAGCGGTGTGCGGCTGATGGCGCTGTGCCCCGGGTTCGTACGGACCGAGTTCCACGAGCGGGCCGGGATGGGCACGGACAACATCCCGAACTGGATGTGGCTGGACGCCGACAAGGTGGTCGCGGCCGCGCTGGCCGACCTGGCGCGGGGCAAGTCGCTGTCCATTCCGGACCCGCGCTACAAGGCCCTGATGGGAGTAGCGAAGGTGACACCGCGGGCCTTGCTCAGCGGGATCAGTTCGAAGACAGGGCGGAAGTACGGGCCGAAGTGAGCCCGGTCGTGCGCGGTGACACGGACGGGCACTTAGGCAACGGCACGGACGGCTTGGACCGCACGGGCACGAACAAAGACGCGGACACAGGTGGAATCCCCTTCGGCTGAAAAACGGCCGGAGGGGATTTTCACTAAAATGGGCGTATTCAACCGGACTCGAAGTGCCGGGAGGCGGCGCCATGACTTTCGTACAGCTGATCGACTGCAAGACCAGCCGGATCGACGAGATGAACCGGCTCATGGACAGCTGGGTCGAGCAGACCAAGGGCAAGCGGACCGCGACGCACAACGTGATCGGGAAGGACCGGCACGACGCGTCGCACTTCGTCGAGATCGTGGAGTTTCCGTCGTTCGAGGTGGCGATGCGGAACTCGAGCCTTCCGGAGACCGACCGGATCTTCCGGGAGATGGTGGCGATCTGTGACGAGATGCCGACCTTCACGGATCTCGACGTGGTGCGGGACGTGTGGCTCTACAAGGCCAGCGTCCGCAATCTCTTCGGACTGTTCGCCGGGAAGGGCAAGCTGCCGACGTGGTACGAGACCGTCGCGGAGAACTACCACGACCATGATCCGGCCAATGAGCAGGACGCGATCGGGATGGACGCCATGCGCCGCGAGGTGGAGATGTGGCGGTCCGGGTTCGACTTCGTGTTCACCATCGAGGACCAGATCGCCGACGGCGACCGGGTCTGTACGCGCTGGACCTGGAACGGCACCCACAAGGGTGACTTCATGGGGATACCGGCCAGCGGCAAGAAGGTCACCATGACCGGCACGACCATTCACCGGTGCCGCGAGGACGGCAAGGTCGTCGAGGGGTGGTGGCAGTACGACCGGCTGGGGCTGATGGACCAGCTCGGGGTGCTGGACCAGCTGGAGGTCTGACCGCGCCGGGCCGCACCGGCGACGGCACGTAAACCCGGCAGCGCGAAGGCCCGGTCCCCCGCGACGGGGTACCGGGCCTTCGCCGGGCGCTCAAAGGGACGTACGCCCCCTCGGGATGCCCTCAAGCGGCTTGCGCCTAGTGGGAGTGGCCGTGACCGTGGCCCGCGTCGGCCTCTTCCTCGGCCGGCTTCTCGACGACCAGGGTCTCGGTCGTGAGGAGCAGGGAGGCGATGGAGGCGGCGTTCTCCAGGGCGGAGCGGGTGACCTTGACCGGGTCGATGACGCCGGCCTTGACCAGGTCGCCGTACTCGCCGGTGGCGGCGTTGAAGCCCTGGCCCTTGTCGAGCTCGGCGACCTTGGAGGTGATGACGTAACCCTCAAGACCGGCGTTCTCGGCGATCCAGCGCAGCGGCTCGACGGCGGCCTTGCGGACGACGGCGACACCGGTGGCCTCGTCGCCGGTCTTGCCGAGGTTGCCGTCCAGGACCTTCACGGCGTGGACGAGCGCGGAGCCACCACCGGAGACGATGCCCTCCTCGACCGCGGCGCGGGTCGCGGAGATGGCGTCCTCCAGACGGTGCTTCTTCTCCTTGAGCTCCACCTCGGTGGCGGCGCCGACCTTGATCACGCACACGCCGCCGGCCAGCTTCGCGAGGCGCTCCTGGAGCTTCTCGCGGTCCCAGTCGGAGTCGGTGTTCTCGATCTCGGCCTTGATCTGGTTGACACGGCCGGCCACGGCGCCGGTGTCGCCACCGCCGTCGACGATGACCGTGTCGTCCTTCGAGATGGTGACGCGGCGGGCGGTGCCCAGTACGTCGAGGCCGACCTGGTCGAGCTTGAGGCCGACCTCCTCGGCGATGACCTCGGCGCCGGTGAGCGCGGCCATGTCGCCGAGCATCGCCTTGCGGCGGTCACCGAAGCCGGGGGCCTTCACGGCGACGGCGTTGAACGTGCCGCGGATCTTGTTCACGACCAGGGTCGACAGGGCCTCGCCCTCGACGTCCTCGGCGATGATCAGCAGCGGCTTGGAGGAGTTGGTCTGGATGACCTTCTCCAGCAGCGGCAGCATGTCCTGGATGGAGGAGATCTTGCCCTGGTGGATCAGGATGTACGGGTCGTCCAGGACGGCTTCCATGCGCTCCTGGTCCGTCACGAAGTACGGCGACAGGTAGCCCTTGTCGAAGGCCATGCCCTCGGTGAAGTCCAGCTCCAGACCGAAGGTGTTGGACTCCTCGACGGTGATGACACCGTCCTTGCCGACCTTGTCCATCGCCTCGGCGATGAGCTCGCCGACCTGGCTGTCCTGGGCGGACAGACCGGCGACGGCGGCGATGTCGGACTTCTCGTCGATCGGGCGCGCGGTCGCGAGGAGCTCCTCGGAGACCGCGGCGACGGCCGCGTCGATGCCCTTCTTCAGGAGGGCGGGGGACGCGCCGGCGGCGACGTTCTTCAGGCCCTCGCGGACGAGCGCCTGGGCCAGCACGGTGGCGGTGGTCGTACCGTCACCCGCGATGTCGTTGGTCTTGGTCGCCACCTCCTTCACCAGCTGGGCGCCGAGGTTCTCGTACGGGTCGTCGAGCTCGACCTCGCGGGCGATCGTGACACCGTCGTTGGTGATGGTGGGTGCGCCGAACTTCTTGTCGATGACGACGTTGCGGCCCTTGGGGCCGATCGTCACCTTGACCGTGTCGGCAAGCTTGTTGACGCCGCGCTCGAGGGCGCGACGGGCGTCCTCGTCGAACTTCAGGATCTTCGCCATGGGAGCGGTTCAGCCCTCTCGAAAAACGTGGGTGAAACGAACTGCGCCCCCGACGCCCGGCTTCATAAGGTCGCGGGGGCCAGGGGCGCAGTTCACTGCAATGCTGGTAATGCCGGGTGAATTACTTCTCGACGATCGCGAGCACGTCGCGAGCCGAGAGGACGAGGTACTCCTCGCCGTTGTACTTCACCTCGGTGCCGCCGTACTTGCTGTACAGCACGACATCGCCGGTCTTGACGTCGAGCGGAAGACGCTCGCCGTTCTCGAAGCGGCCCGGGCCAACGGCCAGGACGACGCCCTCCTGGGGCTTCTCCTTGGCGGTGTCCGGGATGACCAGGCCAGAGGCCGTGGTCTGCTCGGCGTCGAGCGGCTGGACCACAATGCGGTCCTCGAGCGGCTTGATGGCAACCTTGGAGCTGGTGGTCGTCACGATCCGACCTCCCCCTTCGGAGATCTCACGGGGTTAACTGTCTGAGGTGGCGACCAGGTGGATCCGTCGTCGCGGGTGCCGGACCTGCCCGTCGCTATTGGCACTCTCCTGCGGTGAGTGCCAGGCCTGAGACTATGACTGCGATTAGCACTCGGTCAAGCGGAGTGCCAGTTGCCTCCGGCGGTCAGGGGATGTCCGGCGCCCGGCGCCACGGGTGAACGCCCCTTGGAAAGCCGGGGCGCAGCCCCGCTTTCCAAGGGGCGCGGGGAACTGCGCGACAAGCCACAGCCGGGCCCGCACCCGAAATCGAACCCCACGGGGTCTGGGGCGGAGCCCCAGAAGGACGGGACGGGTAGGGGCGGCGGGGGCGAGAAACCGCTAGAGGTAGTCCTCCAGGCGGGCGACCGTGAAGCCCTGGTCCTGAACCCGGTTCAGGATCTTGGCCGTCGCCCGCGTGAGACTCGTACCGTTCCGGCCCTCCGGGCAGTGAAGGACGTCGCCAGGGCGAAGGCGGTCGGCGTCACGCCAGAGGACAACGGCGGCCACCCCACAGTCGGCGGCAGCACGCAGAGTGTCGGCGTTGTAGTCGCCATAGGGCGGCCGGAAGAGCCGCGGCCGGATACCGAAACGCTGCTTGAGCTTCTCCTGCTGCCCGCAGATCTCGGCCCGCTGACCGGCGTACGGAAGTCCCGGCAGGTACGGATGGTCGAGCGTGTGGTTCTGCACGGTCGCGCCGACCGCGCGGAGCCGGCCGAAGTGGGCGTACCCCGGCCCGACGACACTGTCCGTGAGGAACATCGTGACCGGCAGCCGCAGTTCACGGACCATGTCCACGAACGCCGGATCCTTCTCGGCGCCGTCCTCGAAGGTCAGGAAGACGACCCGGTCACGGGTGGGAACGCGGTCGACCACGGGCGGCAGACCCGGTCCCGCGGTGCGGGCGGAGGGCCGCCGGTCGGGCGGTTCCGGCGCCGGCGCGAGCGGCGCGGACAGACCCCAGCGGCGGTACGGGTCCTCGGTGGGGCCGTACGTGCGCACCTTCTCCGCCGCCTTCTTGCCCAACCGCTCGATGGGGTCCACGGACTGGGCGCAGCCGGCCAGGCAGACCAGGCCCGCGAGCAGTGCCGCGGCGGCGGCCGGCCGCTTCCTCACAGGTAGTCCTCGATACGTGCCACCGCGTACCCCTTGTCCGTGACCAGCTTCAGGAACCGGCGGACCATGTCCGGCATCGTGCCCTTCCAGTGCTCCTTGCCGCGGAAGTGGCTGAGGACGATGTCTCCGGGATGGAGGTCGCGGTCCAGCTCGCGGTAGTCCCAGCGGTCGACGAAGACCTCCTCGTTCCACAGCGGGGCCGCCTTGATGCCGCAGGCCCTTGCCGCGCGCAGGGTGTCCTCGTTGTAGTTGCCGAAGGGCGGGCGGAAGAGGGCCGGGCGCTTGCCGTAGCGCTTCTCGATCACGTCCTGCATGCCGCAGATCTCCTGCTTCTGCCGTTCGTAGGAGAGGTTCGGCATATAGCGGTGGTGGAGGGTGTGGTTGTTCAGGACCACACCCCTGTCCTGCATCTTCCTGAAGTAGCCGTAGTCCTCTTTGATCAGGTAGTCGCTCAGGAAGGCCGTGTACGGGATCTTCAGTTCGCTCATCATCCGCAGGAACGCCGGGTCCTTCTCGGCGCCGTCGTCGATGGTGAGGAAGACGACCTTGTCCTTGGTCGGGATCGTGGTGAAGACGGGCGGCAGGCCTTCGTGGTCGTCCACCTCGAAGCCCTTGCGGGTGCTGATGGCGGGCTTCTTCTTGGGGGCGGGGGGTGCGGGCAGCGGGGGTTTGGCCAGCCCCCACCGCTTTGCCGCGGTGGCGCGTGCGCTGTGCTCTTGGCGGAGTTTGGTGGCGTAGGTGTCCATGGCTCGCGCGGGTGGGGCCTTGAGGAGTTGCTGGCCCGCGGCGGGCTTGGCGGTGGTGGAGGGTGCTTCTCCGCAGCCGGCTGCGAGGGCGGTGACGGTCAGTAGCGTGATCACGGTGCGTGTGGGGCGTGTGGGCCGGTTGTTCGTCCGCGGGCGCGTTGGGGCCGGTCGCGCAGTTCCCCGCGCCCCTGAAGAGGAACCCCCGATTACACCGTTACTGTAATTTTGTCGTACAAGTCGCATGAGTTCGGATACTCACAGGTCAGGCCCCTCACCGGGCGTCGACACCGCCGTCCTGCCCGTCCCGTCCACCGACTGGCCCACAATGGGGCGGTGAACGACCTGGATCCGCTCGCCTCATTCGCTGCCCTGCTCACCGACCAGGGCCGGGCCCTTCTCGAAGAAGTGCGGGACACCGAACCCTCGCAGGAGCTGGCCGTCGCGACCCGGCTGCGGCGGGAGTATCCCGTCGGGCTCGTGTCGGCGGCGCTCGGGCAGGCGCGGTTGCGGCAGCGGGCCGTGCTGAAGTTCGGCGCGGCGGACGCGGGGCGGATGTACTTCACGCCGAACGGGGTGGAGCAGTCGACCCGGGCGAGTGTCGCCGCGTACCGGGCCCGGCGTTTCCAGGAACTCGGTGTGCGGTCCGTGGCGGACCTGTGCTGCGGGATCGGCGGTGACGCGATCGCGCTCGCCCGGGCCGGGATCCGGGTCCTCGCCGTCGACCGGGACCCGCTGACGGCGGCCGTCGCGCGGGCGAACGCCGAGGCGCTCGGGCTCGGCGAGCTGATCGAGGTGCGCGAGGCGGATGTCACGGAGGTCGCGACGGACGCGTACGACGCCGTGTTCGTGGATCCGGCGCGGCGGGGCGGCCGCGGGCGCGTCTTCGACCCCGAGGCCTATTCGCCGCCGCTGTCGTGGGCCGTGCGAACCGCCCTCGAAGCGCCTCTCGCCGCGCTGAAGATCGCGCCCGGGATTCCCCACGAGACGGTCCCCGCCGAGGCCGGGGCCGAGTGGATCTCGGACTCCGGGGACGTGAAGGAGGCCGTGCTGTGGTTCGGCACGGGAGGGACAGGGCACGGAGGGGCGGGGTCCGTATGCGCGACCCTGCTGCCCGGGCCGCGGACCCTCGTCGGCCGGGGGCTGCCCGACCCCCAGGTACGGCCTCTGGGGCGGTACTTGTACGAGCCCGACGGGGCCGTCGTCCGGGCCCATCTGGTCGCGGAGGTCGCCGAGGAACTGGACGGCGGCGGGCTGATCGACGAGACCATCGCCTACATCACCGCGGACTCGCTGAAGGCCACGCCCTACGCCACCGCATACGAGATCACCGACCAACTCCCCTTCGGTGTGAAGAAGTTGAAGGCGCTGCTGCGGGAGCGCGGGGTCGGTGTCCTCACCGTCAAGAAGCGCGGCTCGGCCGTCGAGCCGGAGGAGCTGCGGCGGAAGGTGAAGCCGCAGGGGCCGAACTCGGCGACCGTGTTCCTGACCCGGGTGAAGGGCGCCCCGACCATGCTGCTGGGGCACCCCGCACCCGCGTAACCGCTCCCGACCGCCGCGTAACCGCCGTGCCTAGCCGTCCAGTTGCTCCAGGGTCGCGTTCGACGGGCCCCTGCGGGACTGCTCCTCGCGGGCCACGTCCTCCGCGGCGCCAAGGACCCGGACCGCGTTCTGCCACGTCAGCTTGGCGAGGTCGGTGGACGACCAGCCGCGGTCCAGGAGTTCGGCGATGAGGTTCGGGTAGCCGGAGACGTCGTCGAGGCCGTCGGGCGTGAACGCCGTGCCGTCGTAGTCGCCGCCGATGCCGATGTGGTCGACGCCCGCCACCTCGCGCATGTGGTCGAGGTGGTCGGCGACCGTCGGAACGGTCGCGACGGGGCGGGGGTTGGACTCCTCGAAGAGGCGGTGGACCTTCATCGCCTCGGTGGTCGTGTCGAGGTGGTGGAAGCCCTGCTCGCGCATGTTCTCGTCGGCGGCGGCCGTCCAGTCGACAGCGGCCTGGAGGACGAACTTCGGCACGAACGTCACCATCGCCACACCGCCGTTGGCGGGCAGGCGCTCCAGCACGTCGTCCGGGATGTTGCGCGGGTGGTCGCAGATCGCGCGCGAGGAGGAGTGGGAGAAGATCACCGGCGCGACGGACGTGTCCAGCGCGTCCCGCATCGTCGTGGCGGCCACGTGGGAGAGGTCCACGAGCATGCCCAGGCGGTTCATCTCCCGCACGACCTCGCGGCCGAACGCCGACAGGCCGCCGACGGACGGCTTGTCCGTCGCCGAGTCCGCCCACGCGATGTTGTCGTTGTGGGTGAGGGTCATGTAGCGGACCCCCAGCTCGTACAGCCCGCGCAGGGTGGCCAGCGAGTTGTCGATCGAGTGGCCGCCCTCGGCACCCATCAGCGAGGCGATACGGCCCTCGCCGCGGGCCGTCTCCATGTCGGCGGCCGTCAGCGCGGCCCGCAGGTCGGCGGGGTAGCGCGCGATCAACTGCCGTACGCAGTCGATCTGTTCGAGCGTCGCCGTCACCGCGCCGGGCAGGTCCGAGCGCACGTACACCGACCAGAACTGCGCACCCACACCGCCCGCCCGCAGCCGCGCCAGGTCCGTGTGCAGATGGGCACTCTGGTCGACGGCGATGTCACGGGCACCGATGTCGTAGCGGACCTGCTCGCGCAGCGCCCAGGGGAGGTCGTTGTGCCCGTCGACGACGGGGAAGTCGGCGAGCAGGGCGCGGGCGCGGTCCAGGGAGTCCGCGGTAGGCACGGCGGTCACTTCCCGAAGCCGAATCCGTTGCCCGCGCCGGCCTCGACCTTGGCGCGCAGGCGCTTGCCCTTCTCCGTGGCCTGGTCGTTGAGTTCCTGTTGGAACTCGCGCATTCGGGCGAGGAGTTCGGTGTCCTGGGTGGCGAGGATGCGGGCGGCCAGCAGGCCCGCGTTGCGTGCGCCGCCGACCGAGACCGTGGCGACCGGGACACCGGCGGGCATCTGGACGATGGAGAGCAGCGAGTCCATGCCGTCGAGGTACTTCAGCGGGACCGGGACGCCGATCACCGGCAGCGGGCTCACCGAGGCGAGCATGCCCGGCAGATGGGCCGCGCCGCCCGCGCCCGCGATGATCACCTTGAGGCCGCGCCCGGCCGCCTCCTCGCCGTACGCGATCATCTCGCGCGGCATCCGGTGCGCGGAGACCACGTCGACCTCGTACGCGATCTCGAACTCGTCGAGGGCCTGGGCGGCGGCTTCCATGACGGGCCAGTCGGAGTCCGAGCCCATGACGATGCCGACTACGGGCGACTCGGAGGACGCATCTGCGGACGTGCTCATTCGGTGATCGTGCCTCTCAGGTAGGCGGCTGCGTGACGGGCGCGGTCCAGGACGTCGTCCAGGTCGGCGCCGTAGGTGTTGACGTGGCCCACCTTGCGGCCGGGCTTCACGTCCTTGCCGTACATGTGGATCTTGAGCTGGGGGTCGCGGGCCATGCAGTGCAGGTACGCGGAGTACATGTCGGGGTAGTCGCCACCCAGGACGTTCACCATGACCGTCCACTTCGCGCGCGGGCGGGGATCGCCGAGAGGCAGGTCCAGGACCGCGCGGACGTGGTTGGCGAACTGGGAGGTGATCGCGCCGTCCTGGGTCCAGTGGCCGGAGTTGTGCGGGCGCATGGCCAGTTCGTTGACGAGGATGCGGCCGTCACGGGTCTCGAAGAGCTCGACGGCGAGGTGGCCGACGACGCCGAGTTCCTTCGCGATGCGCAGGGCCAGCTCCTCGGCCCGCAGCGCGAGCTCGTCGGAGATGCCGGGCGCGGGCGCGATCACCGTGTCGCAGACGCCGTCGACCTGCTGGGACTCGACGACGGGGTAGGCGACGGCCTGGCCGTGCGGCGACCGTACGACGTTGGCCGCCAGCTCCCGTGCGAAGTCGACCTTCTCCTCGGCGAGGACCGGGACGCCGGCGCGGAAGGGGTCCTCGGCGTCCGCCGCGGACCGTACGACCCACACGCCTTTGCCGTCGTAGCCGCCGCGGACGGTCTTGAGGACGACCGGGAAGCCGTCCCCCTCGGCGCCCTCGGGGAGCCCTTCCGCCGCGAACGCGGCCACGTCGGCCGGATCGCTCACGATCCGGTGCCGCGGACACGGCACGCCGATCTCGTCGAGCTTCGCGCGCATCACGCCCTTGTCCTGGGCGTGCACGAGCGCGTCGGGCCCGGGGCGCACGGGAATGCCGTCCGCCTCCAGGGCACGCAGATGCTCGGTGGGTACGTGTTCGTGATCGAAAGTGATCACGTCGCAGCCCCGCGCGAAGGCCCGCAGCGTGTCGAGGTCGCGGTAGTCGCCGATGACGACATCACCGACCACCTGCGCCGCGGAATCCTGGGGGGTGTCACTGAGGAGCTTGAATCTGATGCCGAGCGGGATGCCCGCCTCGTGTGTCATACGAGCGAGTTGGCCCCCGCCGACCATGCCGACTACCGGGAATGTCACGCCCCCAGGGTATCGGCCATATCGGGGCACCCCTGTCGCGCGCATGATCATCGGAAGTTCCGCATGTTCATCACATCCCGGCCACATATTCGAGTCCAAGCCGGGCACTGAAGGGAACCGCTGGTTAGCATGGCGGAGTCGACGAAGGTTGACGAAATTGACGTATCCGACGAGACGGGGGCTGGGCGACACCATGGGCAAAGGTGGTAAACGCAGGGCACATGCCAGGCCGCCCAGCGCTGTCCGCATGCGGATCGACCGGCTGACCAGGGAAGTCGCCAAATTCGGCGCGGTCGGCGGGGCCGGTCTGCTGGTCAACCTGATCGCCTTCAACCTGGTGCGCAGTACCACGGATCTTCAGGTCGTGCGGGCCAGTGTGATCGCCACGGTCGTCGCGATCGTCTCGAACTACATCGGTTTCCGGTACTTCACGTACCGCGATCGCGACAAGAGCGGCCGCACCAAGGAGCTGACGCTGTTCGTGCTGTTCAGCGCGGTCGGCCTCGTCATCGAGAACGGCTTCCTCTACGCCGCGACGTACGGGCTCGGGCTGGACAGCCCGCTGGCCAGCAACGTCTTCAAGTTCGTCGGCATCGGTATCGCGACGCTCTTCCGCTTCTGGTCCTACCGCACCTGGGTCTTCCGGGCGGCTCCGGCGCGTGAGGCCGTGGCCAGCGCCGAATCGTTCCTGGAGAACCCGGAGCCCTATCTCGACCAGGAGCGCCAGGCCTACCTCCAGGACGAGGACCGCCCGACCCGCCAGTTCCGCCAGGTCCAGCGCGTGCGCTAGGGGGCCGTCGAGGGCACCCGCGCCCCGTTCAGGGGCGCGGGGAACTGCGCGACCAGCCACGACGCACCCGCACCTCCCCCACTGCGCTAGCGAACCGTCTCCTCGCCGCCCTGCGGCGGCCTGAGCGGCGTACGCGACAGGAACAGCCCGAACACCGGAGGCTGCGCCTGGAGCATCTCCAGGCGCCCCCCGTCGGCCTCCGCGAGGTCGCGGGCCACCGCGAGCCCGATCCCCGTGGAGTTCCGGCCACTGATGGCCCGCTCGAAGATCCGGGCGCCCAGATCGGCCGGGACACCGGGCCCCTCGTCGGTGACTTCGATCACAGCCTGGTTGCCGGTGACGCGCGTGCGCAGCGCGACCGTGCCGCCACCGTGCATCAGGGAGTTCTCGATCAGCGCGGCGAGGACCTGGGCCACGGCTCCGGGCGTCCCGACGGCCTGGAGATGGTGCTTGCCGGAGCTGACGATCGCGCGGCCCGCGTTGCGGTAGGCCGGGCGCCACTCCGCGAGCTGCTGCTTGATGACCTCGTCGAGATCGAAGGTGACGGCGGAGCCGGTGCGCGGGTCCCGGGAGTTCGTCAGGAGCCGTTCGACCACGTCCGTCAGGCGCTCGACCTGGCCCAGCGCGATGGTCGCCTCCTCCTTCACGATGTCCGGGTCGTCGGTGAGGGTGATCTCCTCCAGCCGCATGGACAGCGCGGTCAGCGGCGTACGCAGCTGGTGCGAGGCGTCGGCGGCCAGCCGGCGCTCGGCGGTCAGCATGCGGGCGATGCGCTCGGCCGAGCCGTCCAGGACGTCCGCGACCCGGTCCAGCTCCGGGACGCCGTAGCGCTTGTGGCGCGGCCGCGGATCCCCCGAGCCGAGCCGCTCGGCGGTCTCCGCGAGGTCGGTCAGCGGAGAGGCGAGCCGGTTGGCCTGGCGGACCGCGAGGAGCACGGCGGCGATCACCGCGAGCAGGGCGACCGCCGCGATGAGCAGGAGCGTACGGCCGATCTCCCGGGTGACCGCGGAACGGGGCTCCTGGACCGTGACCGTCTCGCCCTCCTCGCCCTCACGGCTGGAGGTGGTGACGTCCCCCGTGGGCTTGGTGCCGATGTGGATGGCGGCGCGGCCCGGGATCTCGATGCGGGCGTACCGGTCGTCGGCGACCTGGTCCTTGAGGATCCTCGCGCTGACCTGCTCGTCACCGAGGATGCGGCTGTCGACGATGCTCGCCAGCCGCACCGCCTCGGTCTCCACGCGCTCCTGGGCGCTGTCGCCGATCGTGCGGGTCTCGACGATGACGAGCGAGACCCCGAACACGGCGACCACGACCAGCACGACGGCCAACGTGGAACTGATGAGACGGCGACGCACGGGCCCCTCCGGGCAACTGATCAATAAGGGCTGGGGCCACACCCCGCAAGGGGCGCGGGACCGTCACACTCTGCGGCTCCGCCGCGTGGGCGCGACCAGCCACACACGACCCGCGGCCGCGCACTCACCGGCGCCACAACGGCGATGAGGCGCAGCCCGACAGCAACGAGCTAGCTCTTCTCGAAGCGGAACCCGACACCCCGTACCGTCGCGATGTACCGCGGGTTCGCCGCGTCGTCGCCCAGCTTCTTCCGCAGCCACGAGATATGCATGTCGAGGGTCTTCGTGGACGACCACCACGTCGTGTCCCACACCTCACGCATGAGCTGGTCACGCGTGACGACCCGCCCGGCATCCCGGACGAGAACCCGCAGCAGGTCGAACTCCTTGGCGGTGAGCTGGAGCTCCTCGTCGCCCATCCAGGCCCGGTGCGACTCGACGTCGATGCGCACACCGTGCGTGGCGGGCGGCTGCTGGGGCTCGGCCGCGCCGCGCCGCAGCAGGGCCCGGACGCGGGCCAGCAGCTCGGCGAGGCGGAACGGCTTGGTGACGTAGTCGTCGGCGCCCGCGTCCAGGCCGACGACCGTGTCCACCTCGTCGGCACGCGCGGTCAGGATGAGGATCGGCACGGTGTGCCCCTCGGCGCGCAGCCGCCGGGCGACCTCCAGGCCGTCCATGCCGGGCAGCCCGAGGTCGAGCACACACAGATCGATGCCGCCCTGGATGCCGGCGTCGAGCGCGGTGGGGCCGTCCTCGCGTACCTCAACCTCGTACCCCTCCCGGCGCAGGGCGCGGGCCAGGGGTTCCGAGATGGACGCGTCGTCCTCGGCGAGCAGTACTCGGGTCATGAACTGATGGTAGTCCGCTGCGGACCAGTGCAGACAGGGTGATCGACGCCTGTGATTCGCCCGCATCGGGCGGGAGGTGCAACCCTGTGGGTTAGGGATGTAAATCTATGAACGGCCTTCGATTCAGGCGCATAGTTCCATCCATACCTGTGATCCATCTCTCAAGTCATGTCATATGCGGCAATGCCATGCGGTGTGGCCTTATGGTGACCAGACGCCTGTAGCACCACGCAGGGACCTTTGGCGGGAGCTTGACGCCGAAGGTCTCTTTTGTGTGCGGGCTGGTGTCTACCAGCCTTGAAAGGAATGACCTGTGGCCGGGCCCCGAGCGCGAGGACGCGTGCGGGGCGTGGATCCCGGTGGTCGCCGTCCGCCGCTCCGACGACCCGGAGCGGACTCCCCGTGGGCGTGGGGCGGGACGGCCCTCCCCGCCGGTGCCGGCCGCCTCCCCCACCGGGCGCGCGACGCTCTGCAGCGCGTCCCGACCAGCAAGGAACGACCATGGCGTCCAGCCTGACGAAGGACTCGGTCTCTCCGGGCACCCCCGGTTCCGAGAAGACCTTCTTCGGCCACCCCCGCGGACTGGCCACTCTCTTCATGACCGAGATGTGGGAGCGTTTCTCCTACTACGGCATGAGGGCTCTCCTCCCGCTGTACCTGGTCGCACCCGGCGGCCTGCACCTGAGCGCGACCGCCGCGACCGCGATCTACTCGGTGTACCTGTCGCTCGTGTACCTGCTCGCCCTCCCCGGCGGCTGGTTCGCGGACCGCGTGCTCGGCCCCCGCAAGACCGTCGCCGTCGCCGGCCTCGTCATCATGCTCGGCCACCTGACGCTGGCGCTGCCCTCGTCCGGCACGTTCTACGCCGGCCTCGGTCTCGTCGCGATCGGCTCCGGTCTGCTGAAG
Organism: Streptomyces sp. NPDC058697; assembly: GCF_042715345.1. NCBI lineage: Bacteria > Bacillati > Actinomycetota > Actinomycetes > Kitasatosporales > Streptomycetaceae > Streptomyces > Streptomyces sp. NPDC058697. The sequence continues at coordinate 80,173 of NZ_JBHXSU010000015.1, read as the reverse complement.
GCCAACATCTCGACGATGGTCGGCCACCTCTACGACGGTCCGGACGACCCGCGCCGTGACGGCGGTTTCACCGTCTTCTACATCGGCATCAACGTCGGCGCGTTCGCCGCACCGCTGGTCATCGGCACCATCGGCGAGAACGTCAACTGGCACCTGGGCTTCGCGCTCGCCGCGCTCGGCATGGCGCTGGGTCTGGCCCAGTTCCTGATCGGCCGCCGCCACCTCGACACGCGCTCCGACGTCGTCCCGACGCCGCTGTCCGCCGCGGAGAAGGCCTCGACGCTGCGCAAGGGTCTGCTGTGGCTGGCCGTCGCCGCGGTCTTCTACTCCGTCGTCGGCTTCTCCGGCCACTACACGCTGAACTGGATCCTGGTTCCGCTGACGGTCCTCGGCCTGGTCATCCCGGTCTGGGTCATCGCCCGTATCAAGCGGGACAAGTCCCTGGACCGTGTCGAGCAGTCGAAGATGTCCGCGTACATCTGGTTCTTCATCGCCGCGGCCGTCTTCTGGATGATCTACGACCAGGGCGGCTCCACGCTGTCGATCTTCGCCGAGTCGTCGGCCGAGAACACCGTGTTCGGCTGGGAGTTCCCGGTCTCCTGGTACCAGTCGGTGAACCCGGTGCTGATCATGGCCCTCGCCCCGGTCTTCGCCTGGGCCTGGCTGGCGCTGAACCGCGCCGGCAGGGAGCCGAGCACGATCGTGAAGTTCTCCTCGGGTCTGGTCCTGGTCGGCGCGTCGTTCTTCCTCTTCCTGGCTCCTCTGTCGATCGCCGAGGGCGGTCACAAGGCCGCCGCGATGTGGCTGGTCGCCATCTACTTCGTCCAGACCGTCGGCGAACTGACCGTCTCCCCGGTCGGCCTCTCCGTCACCACGAAGATGGCTCCCGCGAAGTACGCCTCCCAGATGATGGGCGTCTGGTTCCTCGCCGTCACCGCCGGCGACGCCACGACGGGCCTGCTCTCCATCGCGGGCGTCGACCTCAACGGCATGGGCGTGGTCGCCATGGAGGCCACCCTCGCCGTGATCGCGGGCATCGCGGTCTACATGTACCGCAACAAGGTCAAGTCCTTGATGGGCGACGTCCGCTAGACGCTCCGCCGAGTTCGGGTACGTCCACCGCGGGTGCATCGTGGCTGATCGCGCAGTTCCCCGCGCCCCTGATCAGGGGCGCGGGGAACTGCGCAGTCTTTTAGGGGCGCGGGGAACTGCGCGACCAGCCACGACGGACCCGCAGCCCCCGAACGGCGACGCTCCCCTACGACGCTCGCCGCGAAGCCCGCCGCCGAGGCATGAACGTGAACACGGCCCCGCCAAGCAGAATCGCGGTCCCGGCAACAAACCCGAGCGCCCGCAGTCCTCCGCTGTCATCGGCCCCCGTGTCGGCCAGCCCGCCGCCGGAGTCACCGGACCCACCGGCACCCGACGTACCGGTTCCCCCGGCGGAGCCACTCCCGCCCGCGGCACCCCCGGGCTGCGCCGACGTGTCCAGCGTCAAGGACACCTCGGACTTCTCCGGCGTACACGTCGTGGTCGTCCCGAGCGCGTTCACCGTCAGCACACCCGGCGAGAGCGTCGACTCCCCGTCGGCGCCCGGCTTGTACGTGCCGGTCATGTCGGAGATCACCATCGGATCCCCGGACTTGATCGCCTCGGGGTTCGTCGGCCCCTCGACATGGACCGTGCCCTTGTCGGCACCGCCGAGCACGACCTCCATCGACGGCTTGACCGAGTCCGCCGGGATGTCGGCGGGGCTGTCCATCACGGACCCCTTGAACTGGACGGTGAGGTCGTAACTCCCGCCGTCCTTCTTGGCGTTGATCTGCACCGGTGAGGTCGCGTTCTTGTCGCCGATCGGCGTCTTGCACGCGTAGGGGATCTTGACCTCCTTGCCGGTGAAGTCGGTCTCACCGCCGCCACCGGTGGTACCGCCCGTGTCGCTGCCCCCGGTCTCGCCCTCGGTCGGGGCCGGCTCGCCGCTCGTCGGCGGCGGGCTGGTCGGGTCGGTGGGACCGGGCGTCGCGGGAGGCGAAGTCCCCTCCCCCGCCGTGACGTTGATCGTCGCCGCGGGCTTCACCGTCTCCGTCGGCGTGCACTTCGTGTCCGTCGAGAAGGCGTTGATGGCGTACGCGTCGGGCGTCAGCGTCACCTCGCCCGCCGTGGTCAGTTTCAGTTTGCCCTTCATGTCGGACAGGACCATCGCCCCGCCCTTGGGAATCGCCGGGTTCTCGCGCGGCCCCTGCATCGCGATGGACGCGGCCTGCGCGCCGGCCGCCTTGAGGGTGCCGGACGGCTGGACCGAGTTCGCGGGCAGATCGATGAGGTCGGGGTTCTTCGACGCGGCCTGCGTGAACTTCCAGACCACCTCGACCTCGTCACCGACCTTCGCCGTGGCAGGCGCGGTGACCTCCACCTTGGTGGTGCCCTTGACCGTCGGCAGCCCGGCGGCCGGAGGCGGTACGCAGTCGGTCGCGTAGGACACCTCGGCGGCCTGGGCCGGTGCCGCGGCCACGCCCAGCAGGACTCCCGCACCGCCGAGCATCATCGCGACCCCTGCCGCGCCCGCTCTCCGGCTGCCTCTGGGCCGTCTCGGCCCCGGCCGGACTCTCCGTTGCGTGCTCACGTGTTTCCCTTCCTGGTGGGGGTCGTCGGACTGTTCTCGTGCGGTGCGGAGAGCGGATCGGCCTCGGCCGCCCCCGGATCGGTGTCCGGGGTGAACCAGGGCAGGGTCGGGTTCGTACGGGATCGCGTACGCGTCGTGGTGTCGGCCTCCGACTCCTCGGAGGAAGCCGGCGTGAGGCTCAACTTCGGCATCCGCAGGGTGACTTCGGGCAGCCGGAGCCCGCCGCGCCGCACACCGTGCGCACCGCGGCCGGGACGCCCCGCACGCCCGCCCCGGCCCGCGCCGGAGCGACCTGCACGTCCGGAGGAGCCACGCGGCCGCATCCGGTCGACCACGGCCATCCCGATCCGGAAGAGCGCGGCCGGTACGACGACACAGACCAGGATCCAGAAGAGCGTCACGCCCCAGGGGCGCCCCACGCCCCACGGCTGCTCGGCGAGGACTTTGCCGCCGAACTTGAGCGAGACGGTGTAGTCGCCGTGCGCGCCGGCGGTCAGCTCGACCGGCAGGGTGATCCGTTCCTTCTCGCCGGGCCCGATGGTGCCGCGCCACTGCTGTTCCTCCCACTGCGGGGCGAACACACCGTGGGAGGTGCCGACCTGGAACACGGGGTTCTTGACGGCGGTGGTGCCGACGTTGCCGACGGTGAAGACGAGCTTGCGGGACGGCGGCGCGCCGAACCAGGTGAGCAGGCCGCTCGACCCGTCGAGCCGGGTGTCGGTGAGCACCGAGAGCCGTCCGCCGCTGTCCTGCTTGGGCAGCGGCTCGACGTCGTGTCCGGCGACCAGGAACGGGGCGTCCGCCTCCGCCTTCTCCCCGGTGACCGTCGCCACGTGCACCACACAGGGGCACGGCTTGGGCGGCTCGGCGACCGGCAGCTTCTTGCTGAAGGCGCCCTTCGCGTCGGTGGTGACGGCCCGGCCGTCCGCGTTGGCACAGGAGTTGGTCCCGCCGATGACGCCCCGGTCGGTCGAGGACTGCCCGCAGATCAGCATCATCAGCAGCGCGTCCGGCCGCCACCCCGTACCGCTCACGGTGATCGAACCGCCCGTCCCCGCCTGGGACTTGGACAGCTTGACCACAGGTTTCTCCGCCGCCGAGGCGGTCGCCCCCGCCATGGGGAACAGCACGAGCGCGAGCACCACGACAACCGCCCGTATCCGCACCCCTGTTTTAGCGCTCACGTCACCGCTCCCGTCAACTCGGCTTCCGTACGCGGCTGTCCGGCGTCCGGTGTCTCCCGCGGCCGCCTACGACGTCGTACGAACCAGTGGCCGCCGGCGGCGCACACCGCGAGCCCGGCCGCCGTGCCCGCCACCGCTCCCCACGGCACGAACCGCGCCGAAGCGCCCGCCTCGTCGTGGGCCCCGCCCGCCGCGGTGACCGTGACCTCGACGTCGACGGAGCCGATCGCGGGCGGGTCGGGCCAGGGTTCGGTGAGCGCGACCCGGCGCCCGGGGAGCAGTTCGACGGGCAGCGTGCGCGGGGCCCGGTCCAGCACCTCGCCGAAGAGCCCCTCGGCGCGTACGGCGAGTTTCGGGGTCAGCACGGTGGTGCCGCGGTTGACCAGTTCGTACGAGATGCGCCCGCCGGCGACCCGTACGTGCTCGACGGTGAGCGCGGCGAGGGTGGGGCCCGCGACCCGCAGATGGACGCGTACGGCCGCGGTCCGGCCGGTGGCGCTCGCGACGATCGCGCCGGGGTGGTCGCCGGGCGTGGCGCCCGCCGGGACGCTCACGGTGAACGGCACGTCCGCGCGGGTACGTGCCGGGATCCGCACCGTCCGCTCGGCGAAGGTGATCCAGGCACCGGTGTCCCTCGCCCTGGTCCGCACGGAGAATCCGCCGCTCCTCGTGTTGTCGGCGTCCGCGCCCCGGAGCCGTACGGTGAGCGGCTTCCCGCCCGGATTGAGCACCGACACGGTGTCCTGAAGGACCGTGCCGGGCGCGCCCTCCGCGTAGAAGTACGGCCGTGCGTCCCGCCCGCCCGCCGACGGCACGACGGACCAGCCGCCGTCGGCCGCGGCGGTGGGAGCGACGGCCAGAAGCACGACGGCGGCGAGACAGAGAACACGGGCAGCGGGCGACGGTACGAACGGCATCGGCGGCTCCGGATGGCGTACGGGTCGTGCGGGTCGTGCCGGACGTGCGGGTCGCGCAAGGTGTACGAGACGTACGGGTCAGCGGTGGGCCTGGTTCCTCCGGGTCAGCCACAGCACTCCGGCCGCGCCCGCCAGCAGCACCGTGCCGCCGAGCGTGCCGAGGGCGATCGCGGAGTCCTCGGGGCCGGTCTGCGGGAGTTCCTCGCCGCCCGCGGGGGCGTCCTGCGAGGAGCCCGTCGTTCCCGTCGTCCCGCCGCCGGCCGCCGTGACGTCCAGGGTCAGCGAGACCTTCGGGCTGTTGGAGGGCGTGCACGTGGTCGTCGTACCGAGGGCCTTGATGGTCAGCACACCCGGCGTGAAGGTGACCTTGCCGGACTCCTTCGGGGTGTACGTGCCCGTGAGGTCGGTGATCTTGATCGGGGTGTTGGCGGGCACGGTCTCCGGGTTGGCGGGTCCCTTGACCGCCAGGGTGCCGGTCTCGGCGCCGCCCAGCTTGATGACGGCGCTCGGGTTCATCGCGCCCTTGCCCAGGTCGACGGGGCTGGACGAGACGCCCTTCTCGAAGGTCATCGTGATCTGGTAGCCGCTGCCGCTCTTGACGCCCTTGATGTCGATGGGCGAGACGGCGGATTTGTCACCGATGGGTGTCTTGCACTGGTAGTTGACGTCCACCACGTCGGCCCGGGCAGCGGGGGCGGCCATCAGCACCGCCGAGCCGGCCAGAGCCGCGGCGGACGCGAGCGCGGCGGTTCGTTTCGGGTACATCCGGTATGACACGGTCCCCTCATTCCTGAAGGCTTTCCTGATGGCGTTCCTGACGGCACATCAGATCGGCCGTCAAGGTACGCCCGGCGCCTTGCCGAGGGAAGACAAAATGCGCGCCGGATCCGTGGGGATCCAACGCGCATCAAGTGAGGAAAGGGCAAGCACCCGAACCACGGGTAACCCAAGAGACACCCAGGGGTAGGCGCCCCTGAAAGGGGCGCGGGGAACTGCGCGACAAGCCACAACGGACCCGCAGACGAAGAAACCCGCAGGCCACGCCAAACAGCCAGACCCAGCCGAGCGCTAAGCCGGCGCCCCAAGCTCCGCCCAGACCGTCTTGCCCGCAACCCCGTTCGTACGGATCACACCCCAGTCCAGACACAGCCGCTGCACGATGAACATCCCGTGCCCACCGGGCCGCCCGGCCCGGTGCGGCGTGCGCGGAGCCGGCTGGCCCGCCCCCCGGTCGGAGACCTCGACCCGGAGCACCTTGTTCTCGCAGGCGATCGAGAGCTCGTCCGGGCCCTCGGCATGCAGACAGGCGTTCGTGACCAGCTCGGAGACGACCAGCAGGACGTCCTCCGCTGCGGCCCGCTGGTCGGCGCCGGCCGCGGGCAGCCAGCCCCACTCGTACAACGCCTGACGGGCGAAGTCGCGGGCGAGCGGGACGACCCCGCTCGCGCCGTCGAAGTTCAGCCGACGGGCCCGACGCACGACGGGCGTACCGCCCGGGGGCGTCCCGGAAGCGCCGCCGTCGCCCGGTTCCGGGCCGCGGTCGCCCGGCGGGTAAGGCCGGGTGGTGCTCATCAGCGCTTCACCTCACCGATTCACCAGTTCACGATTCAAGACTCAGCACTCAGTACATTCAGGACATTCGGAAAGCTCAGGGACATTCGGGATCCGGGAGTCGTCCGGGGACTGCCGCGCGCTTGCCGTTCGGTCTGTTGACATATTCAGGATGTCTCCTGCCCGACCGAACCGTCAGAACACCCACTTATTCGGCACGGATGCTGTGACTCTGGTAACGCGCTGATCACACGGACACAACCGAGGCATAACTTTGCCCCAGAAGAGCGCCTCAGGGCGACTGGTCGCCACGATCGGGCCCGGGTTTTCCGGCCTCGGATCCATCGGACCCGGGCTCGGCCAGAGCCTCTTCGAGCGTGTCGTGGAGGGTGAAGACGGCTTCCGCCCCGGTGATCTCGAAGACCCGGGACACCACCGGCAGCATGCCCGCCAAATGGACCCCGCCGCCCGCGGCCTCGGCCTTCAGCCGGGCGCCGAGCAGCACGTTCAGCCCCGTGGAGTCGCAGAACTCCAACTGCGAGCAGTCCACGACGAGGCGCGCGAACCCGCGATCGAGGCATTCCTCGATCGGTTCGCGCAGTAGATCCGCCGTATGGTGATCCAACTCACCGGCCGGGGTCACGACGGCGCTGGCGCCCTCTTCCCGCACCTCGACCAGAAGCCGGCCCGACTGTGCGCTGCCGACCGTCCCGCGGTCCATGCCGTGTCTCACTTCCGAGCGTCGTGGCTGTTGATACGCCCTCGAACCCTACGCCTTCCTTGCACCCTCCAACACCCGAACAACCGCCAAGAAACGGACATTTAGCAATGAAACACACTTGCGGGAGAGTCGCGAAAGCGGGTAGGGCTAGTAGAGACAGTTTTCGAGACGGCCGGCTTTGGAGGCGCCGCACACCGCAGTGCACGTATTGGCATCGGCAGCCATATGCCGAGAACGATGGAGGACACCATGTCACCCCGGCTCGACGCATCGCAGCCCCAGAGGGCGACGTCGACACCCCCTCTGGAACGACTGGAAGACGAGTCCGCCGACGAGAACGCCGGCCTCGCCGGACTTCCGGAGATCCCGCCTTTCGACGAGGTCGGGCCAGTGGACGCACGGGCCCTGTCCAAGACCCTCTTCCAGCGGCTGGAGTCGCTGGAAGAAGGCACCCACGAGTACTCGTACGTACGCAACACCCTGGTCGAACTCAATCTCGCCCTGGTGAAGTTCGCGGCCTCCCGGTTCCGCTCCCGCAGTGAGCCGATGGAGGACATCATCCAGGTCGGCACGATCGGCCTGATCAAGGCGATCGACCGCTTCGAGCTCAGCCGTGGCGTCGAGTTCCCGACCTTCGCGATGCCGACCATCGTCGGCGAGATCAAGCGCTTCTTCCGCGACACCTCATGGTCCGTGCGGGTGCCGCGCCGACTGCAGGAACTCCGCCTCGACCTGGCCAAGGCGGGCGACGAACTCGCGCAGCAATTGGACCGCGCTCCGACGGTGGGAGAGCTGGCGGAGCGTCTGGGGCTGTCGAACGACGAGGTCGTCGAGGGCATGGCCGCGTCGAACGCCTATACGGCGAGCTCGCTCGACGCCCAGCCCGAGGAGGACGACTCCGAGGGCGCGCTGGCGGACCGGATCGGTTACGAGGACCACGGGCTCGAAGGCATCGAGTACGTCGAGTCGTTGAAGCCGCTGATCGCCGAACTCCCGCCGCGCGACCGGCAGATCCTGTCCCTGCGGTTCGTCGCCAACATGACCCAGTCCGAGATCGGTGACGAACTCGGCATCTCGCAGATGCACGTCTCGCGGCTGCTCTCGCGGACGCTGGTGCGGCTGCGCAGGGGACTGACCGTCGAGGAGTGACGGTCGCCGTCGCCACCTCCACCGCACGGCCGCGCAGGGTCTGTGGTCGTACCGGCGCACCAGGCGCGTAGGTGTGCGCTCGGGGCCGGGCCGGATCATCCGGCCCGGCCCCGAGTGCGTTGTCCACGGGTCACGCGGGTCCGTGCCCTCGTATCCCCCGAGTTACCCACGGGAACCCCTTTCTTCACTGGTCGCCTTCCATCACTATGGTCACCCGCCAAACTGGCTGGTATGTCAGTTGTCCGGCGGGTGAGGCGCGGGGGTCCAGGGAGGCACGTGGATGGGTCGGGGCGAGGGCGAGGGGCACGGGGCCGGCGGTGATGCCGGGAACGGAGGCGGGGCCGGGGGCGCGGCCGGCGTGCACGCGGGTGCGGCCGACGCGCGGCTCACCGAACTGCTGCGCGCGGACACCAAGACCGCGTACGCGGCACTGCGCGAACTGCGCGTGCGCCACCGGCCGGCGGTCCTCGCGTACGCCCGTCTGTGCACCACCGCCGAATCCGCGGCGCGGCAGCTGACGGACCGGGCGTTCGCCCTGGCGGCCCAGGAGACCGCGCGCGGCACCGACCCGGGCGGCCCCTGGCGGCACCAACTCCTGCTGCTGGCGGGGCGGGTGGCCGTCACCTGGACCGGGGACGAACGGGCCGACCGCCTCGACCCCGGACTGCTCGCGCGGCTGCGCACGGCCGGTCCCGAGGGCCCGACGCCTCCGCTGCTCGACGCGTTCCGGTCGCTCCCCTCCCGGGTCCAGTGCCTCGCCTGGTACGGGATCGTGGAACAGGAGCCCGAGGAGAGCACGGCAGGCCTGCTGGGACTGACCCGCGAGGACGTGACGTACGGGACGGAGCCGGCGCTCCAGGCCCTGCGCGCGTCCTTCCTGAAGAGCCACCTCGCCGCCTCCGGCGATCCGCGCTGCCAGGACTTCCGCCGGCTGATCGAGGAGTCGGTACGCCCCGACAGCCCCCGCCACAGCGCGGATCTGCGCGCCCACATGGCCGAGTGCGCGCACTGCGCCACCGCGTACGAGGAGTTGTCCGCGCTGCGGGACGACCCGCACACGGGCCTGGCCGAGGGTCTGCTGCCGTGGGGCGGCACGGCGTACGCCACGGGTGCGGCGGCCCGCTCGCGCGCCACCGCGCAGACGGAGTCGGCCACTTGGGGGTCCCTGGCGGCCTGGCCGCCCTCCCGTCGCCTCGTGCTGGCCTCCGCGGCGCTCGGGGTCGCCCTGGCCCCGCTGGTGCTCTTCCTCCTCACCTCGGGCGGCTCAGGGCCCGACACGGCGGGGAGCGCGGGGAATCCGGTGCCCCCGCCGGCGGTCACGGTGACGGCCACGGTCCCGACGGCACCGTCCGCGTCCCCCACGGGCAGCACCAAGCCCCCTTCCCCGACCAGGAGTTCACGCCCGTCGAAGTCGGCGTCCCCGAGCCCGTCCCACCCGACGTCCGGCCCGCCGTCCGCCCCGGCGCCGCCTCCGAACGGCAGTTACGCCCAGGTCGTGAACCGCTCCACCGGCCGCTGTCTGGACATCCGGGACGGCGACATGGAGAAGGGCACGGACGTCGTCACGGCCCCCTGCTCCTCGTCCGGCACCCAGCGCTGGCGCGTCGACGCGGACCGGGGCGCGCTGCAGTCGTACGCGGACCCCGACTTCTGTCTGGACAGCCGCGGCGCGACCGACGACGGCGTGGGCATCTGGGAGTGCGACTCGCTCGGCGGCCGCAACGCCGTGAACCTGCGGTTCGCGGTGTCCGCCGACGGCGCGATCCGCCCGGCCGTCGCCCCGGACCACGCGCTGACTCCGTACGGCGACGACGGCCTGGACCTGGCCCCGGACACGGGACGGACGGAACAGCTGTGGCGGGCGGGGGCGGGGCCTTCGTAGCGACTTTGGTCGCGGGTCCCCGACCCGATGTCATCCCTTGGTCGGCCGGTGCTGGACCGCCGGCCGATATCGCGCAGGTCACGCCCTTCCTAGCTTGGGGTCATGACGATCACGAGCGAAGAGACGCCGGTGCGGCGCGGGGGCGTGCGGGCCGAGGAGCGGGCGCTCGCACCCGACCTCGCACGCGGGATCATGCTGTTGCTCATCGTTCTGTCCAACACCGCCTTCCACCTCTGGGCCGCCAGGCGCGGACCCTCGGGCTGGCAGCCCGCGGACGGCTCATGGTTCGACCACGCGGTGCAGTTCACCATGATCATCGTGCTGGACCTGCGGGTCTATCCGCTCTTCGCGTTCCTCTTCGGCTACGGGATGATGCAGCTCTTCCTCCGGCAGACCGCCGCCGGCAACTCGGAGCGGGGCGCCGCCAGGATCCTGCGCAGGCGCAGTCTGTGGCTGATCGTCATCGGGCTCCTGCACTCCAGCCTGCTGATGGCGGGCGACATCGTCGGCTACTACGGAGTGCTGAGTCTCGTCCTCGGCCTGGTCTTCCTGCGGCGCAGCGAGCGCGCGCTGAAGCGGTGGATCTGCGCCGGCGCCGTGCTGATCGTGTTCTTCGCGGCCCAGCCCGTCGTGTCGGCCCTGCTCCGGGGCGAGTTGGGCACCCTCGGGGACGCGGGCGCGGAGCCCGGCTTCATGGCGTACGCGGCACAGGAGGGGAACTGGCTCACGGCGGCCGGGACCCGGCTGGAGACCGGCCTGTTCGTCACGTTCCTGGCCTCCGCGCTGGCACTGGTCGGCGGCGGGTACGTCGTCTTCCTGCTCGGCTTCTGGGCGGCCCGCCGCCGTGTCCTGGAGGAGCCCGGACGCCACCGGACCCTGTTGCGCCGTACGGCCGTCATCGGCATCGCGGTCGGCTGGCTCGGCGCGCTGCCCGCCGCGCTCGCCCACATCGGCGCCCTGGACGTACCGGCCGACGCACAGAGCGAGGAGGGGGCGCTCACGCTGCTCCGGGACGTCACGGGCAACGCCGCGGGGCTCGGTTACGTGGCGGCCGTGGCGCTCTTCGTGCGTTGGTGGAGCGGCCGAGGGGCGCGCGTGGGGGCGGGGGCGCGTGCTGACGCGAGTACGGGTGCTGCGAGCGCGGGCGCAGGCGTGGGTTCGGCGGGTGCGGGTGTGGGTGAGGTTGCGAGTGCGGGTGAGGGTGAGGTTGCGAGTGCGGGTGAGGTTGCGCGGGCCGGGGCGGGTACGGGTGTCGGGGTTGAGGTCGGTGCCACGGTCGTCGCGGCCGTGTCGGCGGTCGGCAAGCGGTCCCTGTCCTGCTACCTCGCGCACTCGCTGCTCTTCGCGCCGGTGCTGGCCGCCTGGGGGCTCGGCCTCGGCGAGCACCTGTCCAGCTGGACCATGGCGCTCTTCGCAGTCGGCGTGTGGCTGCTCACGGTGGCGGGGGCGTACGCCCTGGAGCGCGCGGGGCGCAGGGGCCCGGCCGAGGCGGTGCTGCGGCGGCTGATGTACGGGGTCCGGGCCAAGACGGGCTGAGTGACCGGCCCGCTGTGGCCCGGGGCCGCCCGCTTCACGCCACGCGTACGCCCCGCCGCCACACCTGGTCGACCAGCGGTACGCCCGGCCGGTAGGCCAGGTGGACGTGGCTCGGGGCGTCGAGGAACGCGAGGTCCGCGTACGCGCCCGGGGTGAGGCGGCCGACATCGGTGCGGCGAAGGGCCCGGGCTCCGCCCGCGGTGGCCGACCACAGCGCCTCGTCCGGGGTCATGCGCATGTCCCGTACGGCCAGGGCGATGCAGAAGGGCACGGACGACGTGAAGGACGAGCCCGGGTTGCAGTCGGTGGAAAGGGCGACGGTGGCGCCCGCGTCGAGGAGGCGGCGGGCATCCGGCCATTCGGCACGGGTGGAGAACTCCGCGCCGGGGAGCAGGGTCGCCACGGTGTCACCGCTCGCGAGGGCGTCGACGTCCGCGTCCGTGAGGTGGGTGCAGTGGTCCGCGCTCGCCGCGTCCAGTTCGACCGCGAGTTGGACGCCGGGACCGTACGAGAGCTGGTTGGCGTGGACGCGGGGGTGCAGGCCCTTCGCCCTGCCCGCCGTGAGGATCGCGCGGGCCTGGTCGCCGTCGAAGGCGCCCTTCTCGCAGAAGACGTCGACCCAACGGGCGTACGGGGCACAGGCGTCGAGCATCTCGCCGGTGACGAGCGCGACGTACGCGGCGGGGTCGTCGGCGAAGTCCGGGGAGACGATGTGGGCGCCGAGGTAGGTCACCTCGTCGGTGTGCGCGGAGGCGATGCGCAGGGCCCGGGCCTCGTCCTCGACCGTCAGCCCGTAGCCGGACTTCGTCTCGAAGGTGGTCGTGCCCTGGCGCAGGGCCTCGGCGAGGTAGTGGGTGAGGTTGCGCTCCAGCTCCTCGTCGCTCGCCGCCCGGGTGGCGGCGACGGTCGTACGGATGCCGCCGGCACTGTAGGCCCGGCCGGACATCCGGGCGTTGAACTCCTGCGTGCGGTCGCCCGCGAAGACGAGGTGCGAGTGGGAGTCGACGAAGCCCGGGATCACCGCGCGGCCACCGGCGTCGACCCGATTGTCAGTGGCGGGTGCTTCTCTTGAATCACCGGTCCACGCGATGCGGTCGCCGTCGATGACGACGGCCGCGTCCTGGATCAGACCAAGAGGGGACCCGTCACCGAGGGAGGGATCGTTGGTGACCAGACTGGCGATGTTGGTGATGACGGTCGTCGTGCCGTTCGCAGTACTCATGGCGTCCTTGTCGGGGCTCGGGCTCGGGCTGGGCGCGAGGATCAGGCGCGCAGGGCTTCGACGGCGTCGGCCATGGCCTGCGGCACGTTCGGCACGAGGGCATGGGCCCCGTCGCGTACGACATGGCGGCCGCCCACGACCGTATGGCGCACGTCCGCCGCGGTCGCCGCGAATACGGCCGTCTCGGCGCCGAGCCGCGGCACCGGCCCCGCTGTTCTGACCGAGTCGAGCGCGATCGTCGTGAAGTCGGCGAGCGCGCCGGGTTCGAGCGTGCCCGCGTCGTCCCAGCCCAGGGCCGCGTGGCCGTCCGCGGAGGCGGCGCGCAGGAGCGCCGCCGCCGTCCAGTGGCCGCGGGTGCGGGTGCGCAGGCGCTCGTTCAGCTCCATGGCGCGTGCCTCTTCGAGCAGGTCGATGACGGCGTGGCTGTCGGAGCCGAGGGACAGCGGCGAGCCCGCCCGCTGGAGTGCGACGGCCGGTCCGATGCCGTCGGCGAGGTCGCGCTCGGTGGTCGGGCACATGCAGGTGCCGGTCGTGGAGCCGCCGAGCAGCGCGATGTCCTCGTCGGTGAGGTGGGTGTTGTGGACGCCCGTCGTGCGGGGGCCGAGCACCCCGTGGTCGGCGAGCAGCCGGGTCGGCGTGCAGCCGTGCGTCTCCAGGCAGGCGTCATTCTCCGCCGTCTGCTCGGACAGGTGCACATGGAGCGGGGCCCGCCGCTCCTCGGCCCACCGCGCCACCGTCGCCAACTGCCCCGCGGGCACGGCCCGTACGGAGTGGATGGCCGCCCCGATCCGTGCGTGATCCCGGTCCTTGAGAACTGAACAGCGTTCGGCCCAGGCCTCCGCGGTGCCGTCGGAGAAGCGCAGCTGGTGCCGGTTCGGGGGCTGCCCGGTGCGCTTGTTGAGGAGGCCGGCGGCGAGGTAGGCGGTGTCGAGGAGGGTGATGCGGATGCCCGCCTCGACGGCGGCCTCGACGAGGGCTTCGCCCATCGCGTTCGGGTCGGCGTACGAGGTGCCGCCCGGCGCGTGGTGGACGTAGTGGAACTCACCGACGGCCGTGACTCCGGCGAGGGCCATCTCGGCGTACACCGCGCGGGCGAGCGCGTGGTACGTGTCCGGGGTCAGCCGGTCCGCGAAGGAGTACATGATCTCGCGCCAGGTCCAGAAGGTGCCGGAGCCGACCTGGACGGTGCCGCGCAGGGCGCGGTGGAAGGCGTGGCTGTGGGCGTTGGCGAGACCGGGAAGGGTCAGCCCGCGCAGGATCTCGGTGCCGGGCGGCGGGGTGTCGACCCCCGTGCGGACGGCGGCGATCCGCCCGTCTCCGCCCACGTCCAGGGCCACGCCCGGCTCGACGAAGGAGTCGAGCCAGGCGTGCTCCAGCCAGTAGGTCGTGCCTCGCGCGCTCACGTGCAGGCCAGCCCTTCCAGTACGTCGGCAAGTGCGGTCACCCCGGCCACGCAGTCGTCCTCGGCGGCGTACTCGGCCGGCGAGTGCGAGACGCCCGTGGGGTTGCGTACGAACAGCATGGCGGTGGGGATGGATCCGGAGAGGATCCCGGCGTCGTGTCCCGCGCCCGTTCCGAGGACGGGGACCTTGAGGTCCGCTTCCTTCTCCCTGCCCAGGATGCGGGCGATCTCGTCCCGCAGGGCGTGCTCGAACTCGACGACGGGGGTGAACGACTCCCGGACGATGTCGAGTTGGACCCCGTGCTCGTCGGCGTACTCGCGGGCCGCCTTCTCGATGCCGCTCACGACCGTGTCGAGGGTCGCCTGGTCGGCGGCGCGGGAGTCGAGCCAGCCGCGCACGAGGGAGGGGATGGCGTTGACGCCGTTCGGCTCGACCGAGATCTTGCCGAAGGTCGCCACGGCACCCGCGAGGCTCGCCTCCCGCCGGGCGGCGAGCACGGTCTCGGCGTACGACAGCATCGGGTCGCGGCGGTCCACGAGCCGGGTGGTCCCCGCGTGGTTGGCCTCGCCCCGGAAGTCGAACCGCCACCGCCCGTGCGGCCAGATGGCGCTCGCGATGCCGACCTGGTCGCCGGAGAGGTCGAGGGCACGCCCCTGCTCGACGTGCAGTTCGACGAACGCACCGATCCGGGCCAGGCGCTCGGGGTCGGCCCCGATGGCGTCCGGGTCGTAGCCGGCGGCCTCCATGGCCTGCGGAAGGCTGACCCCGTCACCGTCCCGGAGCTGCCGTGCCTGCTCGACGGTGAGCTCCCCGGCCGCGAGCCGCGACCCCACACAGGCGAGCCCGAACCGGGCCCCTTCCTCGTCACCGAAGTTCACGATGGCGAGGGGCTTGGCGAACCGTGCGTTTCTGCTCCGCAGCTCATCCAGCGCGGCGAAGGAGGACACGACACCGAGCGGACCGTCGAAGGCGCCCCCATCGGGCACCGAGTCGAGATGCGACCCGGTGACGACGGCGTCCCCCTCGGCGGGATCCCCGAGCCAGGCCCACTGGTTCCCGTTCCGGTCCAGCTCATAGCTCAGCCCCCGCGCCCGGGCCTGCCCCTCGAACCAGTCCCGACAGTCCCGATCGGCCCCGCTCCAGGCGAACCGCCGGTACCCACCGGAGTCTGGGTGCCGCCCGATGGGCTGCAACTCCCGCCACATGTCGTGGAAGGAGGGAGGCGCTGAGCGCGGCTGAGCCTTCGAGCCCGGTCCAGGCATTTTCAGCCCGTCCGGCGTTTGAGGACGAGGCCGTTCAGGCCGATCGGGGGTCTGGGGGCGGAGCCCCCGGCGGGGTCCAGGGGCAGAGCCCATGGTTTCGGGAAGGGGCGGGGTGGGGGAAGAAGAGTCCCGCTCCCCACCGAACGGCAGGCTCACGCGGACTCGCCTTCCCGCATGGGAACCCGGACGCCCCGCTCGTCAGCGACCGACTCCGCAATGTCGTACCCGGCGTCCACATGCCGAATGACACCCATCCCGGGGTCATTGGTCAGCACACGCCGGATCTTCTCCCCGGCCAGCTTCGTCCCGTCGGCCACGGACACCTGCCCGGCATGGATGGACCGCCCCATCCCCACCCCGCCACCGTGGTGGATGGACACCCAGGACGCCCCGGACGCCACGTTCACCATGGCGTTCAGCAGCGGCCAGTCGGCGATCGCGTCGGAGCCGTCGAGCATGGCCTCGGTCTCCCGGTAGGGGGAGGCGACGGAGCCGCAGTCAAGGTGGTCGCGCCCGATGGCGAGGGGAGCCTGCAGCTCACCACTGGCCACCATGTCGTTGAACCGCTCGCCCGCCTTGTCCCGCTCGCCGTAGCCGAGCCAGCAGATGCGGGCCGGGAGGCCCTGGAAGTGGACGCGCTCGCCGGCCAGCTTGATCCACCGGTGCAGGGACTCGTTCTCCGGGAAGAGGTCGAGGATCGCCTTGTCGGTCTTGTGGATGTCGGAGGCCTCACCGGACAGGGCGGCCCAGCGGAAGGGGCCCTTGCCCTCGGAGAAGAGCGGCCGGATGTAGGCGGGGACGAAGCCGGGGAAGGCGAACGCCCGCTCGTAACCGGCGAGTTGGGCCTCGCCCCGGATGGAGTTGCCGTAGTCGAACACCTCGGCACCGGCGTCCATGAAGCCGACCATGGCCTCCACGTGCCGGGCCATGGACTCACGGGCACGGGTCGTGAACCCGGCAGGGTCCTTCGCGGCGTACGAGGCCATGTCGTCGAAGTCGACGCCCACGGGGAGGTAGGCCAGCGGGTCGTGGGCCGAGGTCTGGTCGGTCACGATGTCGACGGGGGCGCCCTCGGCGAGCATGCGCGGCAGCAGTTCGGCGGCGTTGCCGAGGAGCCCGATGGAGAGCGGGCGGCGGGCGTCGCGGGCCTCGACGGCGAGCTGGAGGGCGTGCTCCAGGGAGTCGGCCCTCACGTCGAGGTACCGGTGCTCGATGCGGCGCTCGATGGCGCGCGGGTCGACGTCGATACAGATCGCGACGCCGTCGTTCATGGTGACGGCGAGCGGCTGGGCGCCGCCCATGCCGCCGAGGCCGGCGGTGAGGGTGATCGTGCCGGCGAGTGTGCCGCCGAACTTCTTGGCGGCGACGGCGGAGAACGTCTCGTAGGTGCCCTGGAGGATGCCCTGGGTGCCGATGTAGATCCAGGAACCGGCCGTCATCTGCCCGTACATGGTGAGGCCGAGGGCCTCCAGGCGGCGGAACTCCTCCCAGTTCGCCCAGTCGCCCACCAGGTTGGAGTTGGCGATGAGGACGCGCGGGGCCCACTCGTGGGTCTGCATGACGCCGACGGGCCTGCCGGACTGGACGAGCATCGTCTCGTCCTGCTTGAGCGTGCGCAGCGTACGGACCATGGCGTCGAACGAGCGCCAGTCGCGGGCGGCCTTGCCGGTGCCGCCGTAGACGACGAGCTTGTCGGGGTGCTCGGCGACCTCGGGGTCGAGGTTGTTCTGCAGCATCCGCAGCGCGGCTTCCTGCTGCCATCCCAGGGCGCTCAGTTCCGTACCGCGCGGTGCTCGGACGGGGCGGGGTCCTGACATGGTCTGCCTCCTGGCGGCTGGTGAGTGCTCCGGGTGGTGCCGGTCATTCAGTCGATATTCACATCCTGATCGCCTGAATAGAACTAGTCAATACCTTCGTGGGCCAGCACGGGCGCGGCGCGGATGTTTGGCTGGATGTATGGCGGCATACACAGGCGCGGGAGACGCGGACCCGACGGGCGAAGAACCGGACGGAACTCCGGAGGGTCCGGGCGGATCTCCGAAGGGGCTGGGCGGAAGTCCGGACGGACCGGGCGGAAGTCCGGACGGACCGGACACGATTCCGTACGGACCCGGCGGAGGTCCGGGCAGGAAGCCGAGAGGCACTCCGGACGGGGATCGGGGCACGGACCTGGACGGGGGCCTTCGGCGGGACGAGGCTGTCCGTGCGGCCGTCGAGCAGGGGCTGGTCGGTCCCGCCACCCCCATCGTCGGGCTCCTCGACATCACCGGCATCCGGGCCTCGGCGACGGCCCTGCACGCGGCCTTCGACGCGGTGACGGCACCGGGGACGCCCGTGCTGCACGCGTTCGCGGTGAAGGCGACCCCCCTCGTGCCGGTGCTGCGGCTGCTGCACCGGGAGGGCATCGGCGCGGAGGTCGCGAGCCCGGGCGAGCTGGCCCTCGCCCGCGCGGCCGGGGTCCCGCCGTCCCGTACGGTCCTCGACTCGCCCGCCAAGACCCCGGCGGAGCTGCGGGAGGCGCTCGCCCTGGGCATCGCCGTCAACGCGGACAACCCGCAGGAGCTGGACCGCCTCGACGCCCTCGTGCACTCGGCCTCCACCCGATCCCCCATCGGGATCCGGGTGAACCCCCAGGTCGGCGGGGGTTCGATCGGGGCGCTCTCGACGGCGACGGCGACCTCGAAGTTCGGGGTGGCGCTGCGGGACGAGGGGGCTCGCGAGTGGGTCGTGCGGGCGTATCTGGACCGGCCGTGGCTGACGCGGCTGCACGCGCACTCCGGTTCGCAGGGGATGCCGCTGGAGCTGATGGCACGGGGGGTCGCGGAGACGTACGGGCTCGCGGAGGAGATCAACGAGCGGGCCGGGCGGCGGCAGATCGACACGCTCGACATCGGCGGCGGCCTGCCGGTGAACTTCGGGTCGGACACGCACACACCCACGTACGAGGAGTACGCGCGGCTGCTCGCGGAGACCGTGCCGGGGCTGTTCGACGGGCGGTACGGGCTGGTCACGGAGTTCGGGCGGTCGCTGCTCGCCAAGCACGGGGTGGTGCTGGCGCGGGTCGAGTACGCGAAGTCGGCCGGCGGACGGGCGATCGCGGTGACACACGCGGGGGTGCAGGTGGCGGCGCGCACGGTGTACGCGCCGCGGTCCTGGCCGTTGCGGGTGGCCGCGTACGACACGAAGGGGCGGCCCAAGGCGGGGCCCGACGTGGTGCAGGACGTGGCGGGTCCCGCGTGCTTCGCGGGCGACCTGCTGGCGGAGGGGCGGTCGATGCCGTTGCTCGAACAGGGCGAGTACGCGGCCGCGTTGGACACGGGGGCGTACTACTTCGCGCACCACTACGCGTACAACTCCCTCGCGCGGCCCTGGATCCACGGCTTCGGGTCCGACGGGGCGGGCGGGGTTCGGTTCGCCGTGGTCCGGACGCCGCAGACGCTCGACGAGATCGTGGCGGAGTCGGGAGGGGCGCACGCGGGGTCGCTGACCGGCACGTTCTGAGACGCCCGCGCCGGGGCGGAGCTCTGCACTTCCGTACGCCGACCGTGCTTCCGGTGCTCGGCGCGGTCACCGCCCTGATCCTCGCCAGTCCGCCGGCCGACCGTCCCGCGGACGTCTACATCCGCGCCGGGGTGCTGCCGGCCGTGGGGGTGGGTCTGTGGGCACTGAACAAGGTGGTGCTGCGTGTAAGGAGCGAGGGCTGAGAGGGAAAATCCACACACTCTAGCCACCGGCTGGCATGTTCCTCAGGAAAATGCCAGATCCATCACTCCTCGCGCACACGTTGCGTAGTTTCGGCGTCACTCAGCCGAACCACAACGGGCGGGAGGGAAGCACCGTGCCCGGAATCGACGAGTGCCTGCTGGAGGCCATGAGACTGCCCGGAGCCCGGGGAGCCTCGGTGGTCGACTGGACCAGCGGACTGGCTCTCGGCACGGTCGGGGACTCGCCCAACGGGGACCACGAGGCCACCGCGGCCGAGGCGGCGGAACTCGCCCGTCTGGCCGCGGAGCACAAGGCCTTCGCCCCCGAGGAAGGAGCCGACTGGTCCGGCGGTCAGCCGCCGGTCGAAGATCTCATCATCTGCAACAAGGACAGCTACCACGTCCTGCGTTTCGTCCGTACGACGTTCGACAGCAGTGTGTTCCTGCATCTGTGGCTGGGTCGTTCGGACGGCAATCTCGCCCTGGCCCGAATACGCCTGGGCGAGATGGCGGAACGGCTGGTGGTGGGGTGACCACGATGGAGGCACGCCCCCTGCCCGGCCGCGACAGAGCCGACGAGGACAGAGCCGACGGCGACACGGCGGATCCCGTCAGGACGGACCACGTCCCGGCGGACCGCACCACCCCGGACCGCGGCTCGGCGAACCGCGCGGAACCACGGTCCGGCATGCCGCCCACCCTCAGCCCGATGCTCAGCCGTCTCGCCGAGGAGCGCGCCACCGGCGTCCTGACGCGGGAGCGCGGCGTGCTGTATCTGGTCGAGGGCCAGGTGGTGCACGCCGAGAGCCCGGCGACACCCGGGCTCGACGTGCTGCTCACCACCCGCGGCGCGCTGGGCTCCGACGGCTGGTGGGAGGCGGTCTCGGAGGCGGGGGCCGACCGGCGGGTCGGACGGTTCCTGGTGGACAGCGGGCGACTGACGGCGGGCGCCCTTGAGCTGTGCCACCTGGGCGCGCTGTACGACGCGGCGTTCTTCACGCTCGGCCCGAGCAGCGGTCCGGCGCGCTTCCGGTACGGGGTCGCGCACTGGATCGGTCCCGTGCGGCCGGTCTCCGTGGACGCGGTGGAGCGGGAGACGCTGCGGCGTCGCGATCTGCTGCACCGCATCTGGCCGGAGCCGGGCACGGACACCGAGCCGCTCGTACGGACCGGCCGTGCCGTCGACTCGGCCCTTCCCCCGCGTCAGCGCACGGTCCTCGACCAGGTGGACGGTGAGCGCACGGCGTCGGACATCTCGCTGGTGCTCGGCCGGCCGGGGTTCCACACCCTGGTCGACCTGCGGCGGCTCGCGGCCGCCGGAATCGTGACGACGCGATCGCCGACGATCACGTCCGGGCCGGTCCCGTCCGGCTCCATCGCGCCCGGCTCCATCGCGCCCGGACGGGACGAAGCCGGGCCCGCCGAATCAGGGTCCGCCGAATCCGGGCCCGTCCCGTCCGGACCGGACGAAACCCGGGCGCCGGGAGCGCCCGCAACCCCCCTGTCCCCCGTCTCCACGGTGGTCGCGCAGGCCGCGGAGGCGGCGCAGGCGTCGGCCGATCCCGACGTCGCCCTGCTGCGCCGGCTCAGAGACGCCTTGGAGGCCTTGTGATCCGCGCGCTCCGACAGCGTGCCGAGAGGAGACAACTGATGGCGGCCGAGGCCGAAGTCCTCGACGAACTACACCGGTTGCGGGCCCGAGTGCCCCAGCTGACGGGTGCCCTCGCGGCCAGCGTCGACGGCCTCGTGCTGGCCCAGGACACCCCGGGCGTGGAGCCGGAGGGGCTCGCCGCGCTCACCGCCGCCGCGCTGGGAGTCGCCCTGCGCATGGCGGACGCGACCGGACGGGGCGATTTCCGCGAACTGCTGCTGCACGGCGAGCACGGCTATCTGGCGACCTACGCGGCGGGACCCTCCGCCGTGCTGACGCTGCTGGCCGGCGACCGGGCGAACGTCGGCCGGCTGCACCTCGAAGGGCGCCGCTCCGGCACCCGCATCGGGGAGCTCGTCGAGGCCGCGGTCGAGAGCCGGCCCGCCCCGGCCGCGCGGGCCCCGGCGAAGCCCTCCGCGCCCCGCACCCGAACCGCGCGCGTCGCGCGCACCACCACCACCGAGCCGACCGGCAAGAGCCGTTGAGCACCGGCGACAGCCGTTGAGCACGGATCCACCGGACCGAACTCGCCGGACCGAACTCACCGAACCGAAAGGACGGGCACGACCATGACCAACACGGAAACCGCGCTGAAAGAGGCCCTGGCCTCCATCGAGGGCGCGACCGGAGCCGCTCTCGTCGACTACACCAGCGGTATGGCGCTGGGCACGATCGGCGGAAGCAAGGGCTTCGACCTCACGGTCGCGGCGGCCGGCAACACCGATGTCGTACGCGCCAAGATCCGCACCATGGAGCACCTGGGGCTCAAGGGCGAGATCGAGGACATCCTGATCACGCTGTCCGACCAGTACCACCTGATCCGCCTGATGAAGGGCCGCGGCGGCAACGGTCTCTTCCTCTACCTGGTGCTCGACGCCAAGCGTTCCAACCTCGCGATGGCCAGGCATCAACTGAAGAGGATCGAGGCGGATCTGGAGGTCTGACCCCGCCCCGGGGCTCAGACGAGCACGCCACCCCGGCGCCGCGCCCCACCGGGCGCGGCGTCGCCCGCGGCGATCCCCGTGGCGCGATAGCCCTTGACCCGCTTGCCCGCCGGAACGCCGGCCCCGCGCCCGAGCCAGTCGACGCGGACCCAGACGAGCGACTCGGCCCCCCGTTCGAGCCGTCCGATCCGGGCCGCCTTGAGGCGAAGGCCCGCCCCGGCTCCTGCGAGCAGCATCCCGCCGGCCGCGGGGACGGCGAACGCCGAGCCCAGTGCTCCCACGAGGGCGAGCAGCAGCCACCACCGGTGCCCGCGCCGCCAGTTCCGTACCGTCACGGCCCGGTCCTGGAGCACGTCGTGCTTCCCGGCCCTGGCGGCCCCGCCGACCAGCGCCACGTACCGCTTGTGCCGTACCAGGGCCACCACGGCCGCAGTGATCAGAAAGAGCGCGGCCCCCGCCATCACCCCGATCCGGCGCCCGGTGATCCCGGGCACCAGCACACCCACACCCGCCGAGATCACTCCGAGCCACCACAACGGTGCCGCCCCGGCCCGTACGACGACGGCCACCCGCGCCAGTCCCTGCCCTCCGCGCGTCACGATCCGCTCCTCACCGACTCATCGACGCCTCTTTTGGGCACGCAGGCTAGCGAGCAAAAGTGAGACACGTATGAGAGCGGGCGAAAAAGGCACCGCGATACCGCTACTCGACGAACAGGCCCCGTGCGGCGGCCCGCGCGTCGAACTCCTCCAAGCGTGCCTGCGCCTGGGGCAGCCCGTCGCACATCGCCTCCAGGAGCACCCGCCCGAGCAGCATCGGCGCGCACGCCGTGTCGAAGGCGAGCCCGGTCCCGACAGCGGCGGGCAGCAGCAGGTCGGACACCTTGGCGACCGGCGCGAACGCCGAGTCCGCCACCGTGACGACGGTCAGCCCGGCCTCCTTCGCGTAGGCCAGCGTGTCCACGACCTCCCGCGGGTGCCGGGGCAGCGCGAAGCACAGCAGGGTCGTGGCCCCGGCCCGTACGGCCGAGTCGATCCGGTCGTGGACCATCGTGCCGCCCTCGTGCAGCAGCCGTACGTCCGGATGGACCTTGGCGGCGAAGTACGCGAAGCCGTAGGCCTGGGAGGCGGCCGCCCGCAGTCCGAGGACGGGCAGCGGCCGTGAGGCGGCGAGCAGCCGTCCCGCCCGCTCCACGGGACGCGGGTCCGCGAGCACGGACGCGAGATGGCGCAGGTTCTCAATCTCGGCCTCGACGGCCTGCTGGTACTCGTTGTACGAGCCCGTGTCCGCCGCGGGTTCGGCGGGCGTGACCTCGCGCAGGTGCTTGCGGAGCGCCGGATAGCCGTCGAAGCCGAGGGCCACGGCGAAACGGGTGACGGACGGCTGGCTGACCCCGGCCAGCTCCGCGAGCTCCACACTCGACAGGAACGGCACGTCGGCGGCCCGCCGCACCATGCTGTGCGCGATCCGCCGCTGCGTGGGGGTGAGCCGGTGGCCCTCGAAGAGCGTCTGCAGACGCCCGGCAGGACTGTCCGTCACACCCGCGCTCCCGTCGCCCGCACCCGCCCCGCCGGCCGGGCCCATCTCCATGTCCGCGCCCATGCCCGTGTCCATGTCACTGTCCATGCCCATATTCACGCTCATGCTCCCGTCCACGCTCATGCCGTGCTCCCCCTCCAGATGTCCGTGAACCGGTCGAGCAGCGCGGCCGCCGCCGTCACGTCGTCCGTGAGCGGGCGGTCGGTCGGGTCCGCGTCGAGCACCGACTCGGCGAGTTCCAGCGCCCGCGCCACCGGCAGCTCCGGGTCGGGACGCAGCTCGCGCTGACGCAACGCCCGTACGGCCGCGACGAGTTCGCAGCCCACGACGAGCCGGTACGCATCGCACGCGCGCAGCGTCTGACGGGCGGCGAGCGAGGCGAAGCTGGCCTGCTCCTCGACGCCCCGGGAGAGTACAGCGTGGCCGAGCGAGGCGGGCGCGGAGAAGGCCCGCAGATCACCGAGGGCGGCCCCGGCGGCGTACTCCAGGATCATCACGCCGGAGGAGGCGGGCTCGTGGTCGGCGAGGAAGGGCCGCAGCCGGGTGTAGGCGGGTTCGTTGAGGGTCGACAGGCGGGAGGTCGACAGCCGGGCCACCTGGGTGAGGGAGAGCCTGAAGTGGTCCAGGGCGAGGGCGAGTTGGGCCTGGTAGAAGCCGCCGTGGTGGTAGGCGGCCATGTCCTCGGCACAGATCAGCGGGTTCTCGGCGGCCGCGTTGATCTCGACGGCGAGCACCTCCTCCAGGGCGTCGGCCGCGTCGTGCGCGGGCCCGTGGATCTGCGGCAGACACCGGAATCCGTACGGGTCCTGGATCCGGCCGAGCGGCGGCGTCGGGTGGTCGGCGGCGCCGATCAACTGCCGCATGCGGCGGGCCACTTCACTCGAACCGCGGTGCGGACGCGCGGCGTGCACGGGCGCGGCGTACGCCTCGTACGAGCCGTCCACCGCGACCAGTGACAGCGCGGCGACGACCTGCGTGGCCCCGATGAGCCCGCGCAGTTCGTGCAGCGCGAGGGCCGCCTGTCCGAGAGTGAGGGCGTTGCTGCTGATCAGTGCGAGGGCGTCGTTGTTGTCCAGCGGCTGGGGCTCGGGCGCGCCCACGGACTCCGGCGTACCGGTCAGCGCACCCGTGGCCGCTCCCGCGATCGCCCCGCCGAGCACACCGCCGCCCACACTTCCCGAGGCGCCGGCGCCGACGACCGCGCGCACACCGGTCGACGCGTCCGCGCCCCGCCAGGGGTGCTCCCCGGCCAGCGCCAGCCCGAGCTGCGCGAGCGCCGCGATGTCCCCGGTCCCCACCGAGCCGAACTCGTTCACGACGGGATACGCACCGGCCTCCAGCGCCTCGCACAGTGCCGTGACGACGGTGGGCCGCAGGCCCGCGCCGCCCGCGAGGAGCTGGTTCGCGCGGACGGCGAGCATCGCCCTGACCTGCCGGGCGGGCAGTTCCTCGCCGATGGCGCCGGCGTGGCTGCGCAGCAGGCGCAGACCGTGCTCGGCGGCCGCCTCGGTCGGCACGTCCTCGTTCCGGTTGGCGCCGACCCCGGTGGAGCGGCCGTACACGCGCCCGGTCGCGGCGATCCGCCGGGCGGCGTCCCAGGATTCCTCGACGCGTTTCATCGCCTCGGTACCCGCGACCGGCCGTGCGGTCCCGTCGGCGAGCCGTACGACGTCGGCCACTCCGGTGCTGCAACCGTCCAGCACCACGAGGCCGGTGGTCACCACACCAGGTGTGTCCACATCCCGAGACGACATAGAGCGCGAACTCCCCTCAATCCGGACGTTGGATCTTGCCTGACGGTCATAAGTAACCGGCGATTAACACCGAACCGTTGACAACCTATTCAGATACAGAGAACTCTGCATGACGATATGCAGCCGGGCAAGGGACACCTCATGATCCAGTTCGACGCGGTCCACAAGCGCTTCCCGAACGGCACCACAGCGGTCCACGACCTCTCCCTGGAGATGCCAGAAGGCGGCGTGACCGTCCTCGTGGGATCTTCCGGTTGCGGCAAGACGACCACCCTGCGAATGATCAACCGAATGGTCGATCCGACCTCCGGGACCATCCGGGTCGGCGGCCGTGACGTACTGGACCAGGACGCCGCCGACCTGCGCCGTTCCATCGGTTACGTCATCCAGCAGTCGGGCCTCTTCCCGCACCGCACGGTCCTCGACAACATCGCGACCGTGCCACTGCTCCTCGGCCACGGCCGCCGCAAGGCACGGGCCCGGGCCGCCGAGCTCCTGGAGACGGTCGGCCTGACCGCCGAGTCCGGGAAGCGCTATCCGCACCAGCTCTCCGGCGGCCAGCAGCAGCGCGTGGGCGTGGCCCGAGCGCTCGCCGCCGACCCGCCGGTACTCCTGATGGACGAGCCCTTCGGCGCGGTCGACCCGGTCGTGCGCACCCAGCTCCAGGACGAACTGCTGCGGCTCCAGAAGGAGTTGAGCAAGACGATCGTCTTCGTCACGCACGACATCGACGAGGCGGTACGGCTCGGCGACCAGATCGCGATCTTCCGCACCGGTGGCCACCTCGTCCAGTGCGCGACCCCCTCCGAGCTGCTGGCCCGCCCGGCGGACGACTTCGTCGCGGACTTCCTGGGCGCCGAACGCGGCCTGAAGCTCCTCTCCCTGACGCCCCTCAAGGGCATACCGCAGGCGCCGGCCCCCGAGGGCGGCACCTGGGAACTGACCCTCGACGAGGCCCGCAGGCCCCTGCACTGGCGCACCAAGGACACCGGGGACACCGAACTCCCCGTACGCCCGCTGCGCGACACCGACTCGCTGCTGGCCGCCCTCAACGAGTCCATCGCCTCCCCGACCGGACTCGTGGCCCGCGTCGACGCCGACGGCATCCTCACCGGCGTGACCTCGCGCGACGAGATCCACCAGCACGCGGGCCAGGCCCACGCGGAAGCCCGGGTGGCCTCGTGACCGTCGACTGGTCGTGGATAGGCGACCACACCGACGACCTCACCACCCTGACGCTCTCGCACCTCCAGGCGGCCCTGTCGGCGGTCTTCTTCGGCCTGCTGATCTCCCTGCCGCTGGCCGTGGTCGCCCACCGGATCCGCCCCCTGCGCGGCGTGCTGCTGGGCCTCTCGAACATCCTCTTCACGATCCCGTCGATCGCGGTCTTCGTACTGCTCCTCCCGGTCTCCGGCCTGACCCGCACCACCACGGTCATCGGCCTGACGATCTACACCCTCGTCGTCCTGCTGCGGAACACGGTCGAAGGCCTCGACTCGGTCCCCACGAAGACGAAGGAGGCCGCGAAGGCCATGGGCACGCGCCCCCTGCGCGCCCTCCTCACGGTCGAGCTCCCCCTCGCGCTCCCCGTGATCATGGCGGGAGTCCGTATCGCCACCGTCATGTCGATCTCACTGGTCTCCGTGGCCACGTACATCGGCGACGGCGGCCTCGGCCAGCTCTTCACGGACGGCTTCCAGCGCAACTTCCCGACCCCGGTCATCGTCGGCGTCGTCCTGACGCTCCTGCTGGCCCTGGTCGCCGACGCGCTGCTGGTGGCCGTCCAGTACGTACTCACCCCGTGGACGAGGCGGCGAGCCTGACATGTACGAACTCTTCAAGGACCTCGGCGACTGGCTGGTCAGCGGCGAGCAGTGGACCGGCCCCGACGGCATCGGCCACCGCCTCGCCGAACACCTCCAGTACTCCCTCCTCGCCACCCTCGTGGCCGCCGCGATCGCCCTCCCCGTCGGCCTGCTGATCGGCCACACGGGCAAGGGCGCGTTCCTCGCGATCAACCTCGCGTCCTTCGGCCGCGCCCTGCCCACCGTCGGCCTGGTCGTCCTCGTCTTCCTGGCGAGCGGCCTGTCGATGTGGCCGGTGTACGTGGCACTGGTCGCCCTCGCCGTCCCCTCCATCGTGACCAACACGTACGCGGGCATGACCGCGGTCGACCCGGACGTGAAGGACGCGGCGCGCGGCCAGGGCATGCGCTGGCACCAGGTCCTCTTCCAGGTCGAACTGCCCCTCGCACTCCCGCTGATCATGACGGGCCTGCGGCTGGCGCTGATCCAGGTGGTGGCCACGGCAACGATCGCGGCGTACGTCTCTTTCGGCGGGCTGGGGCGGTACGTGTTCGACGGGCTCGCCCAGCGGGACCTTGTGCAGGTGCTGGGCGGGGCGGTGCTGGTGGCTCTGGTCGCCGTTGTGCTCGACCTGGGGCTTAGCGGGCTGCAGCGGGTGCTGTTCCGGCATCGCCCGGCGTAGACGCGCCCTGGCTGCCGCCGGCTGCCGTTCTCGATCTGCGGGTCCGTCGTGGCTGGTCGCGCAGTTCCCCGCGCCCCTGAAGGCATGAAGGGGCACCCCATGCTTAAGGAGTCACCCAATGAATCGTCGTACTCTCCTCGGTGGGCTTTTTGCCGCCGCGTCCGTTCCCGCTCTCGCCGCTTGCAGCAGCGGGATCACCTCGCTCGACGGCGGGGGCAGTTCCGGTGGTGGGGGCGGGTCCAGCAAGGACGGTGTCACCATCGGCACCGCCAACTTCACCGAGAACCAGGTGCTCGGCTTCCTCTACGCGGCCGTACTGGAGGCCGCCGGTGTGAAGACGAAGGTCCGCCCGAACCTCGGCACCCGCGAGATCCTCATCCCCGCTCTCAAGGGCGGCGACATCGACCTGCTCCCCGAGTACCAGGGGGCCCTCCTGCACTACCTCTCCCCCAAGGCGGAGGCGACGGAGGAGGGTGAGATGCAGAACGCCCTCGCGATGGCCCTGCCCGCCGGGCTCCAGGTGCTGCCGTACGGCATGGCCGAGGACTCGGACGCGTTCGTCGTCACCCGGGAGACGGCCGACAAGTACGGGCTGTCGTCCCTCGCCGACCTGAAGAAGGAGAACGGCAAGCTCGTCATCGGCGCCGCCCCCGAGGTGAAGAAGCGCGAGGTGGGCTCGGTGGGCCTGAAGGACGTCTACGGCGTCGAGTTCAAGGAGTTCAAGTCCCTCGACTCCTCCGGGCCACTGGTGAAGGGCGCCCTGAAGAAGGGCGACGTGGACGTGGCGAACCTCTTCACCACCGACACCGACATCGTGGCCAACAAGTGGGTCGTCCTCACCGACCCCAAGAACCTCATCCCCGGCCAGCACATCGTCCCTCTCATAGCCGACCGCAAGGCCGACTCGACGGTCCGCAAGGCCCTCGCCGAACTGGGCAACGTCCTCACCACCGCGGATCTCACCGAGCTGAACCGCCAGGTCGACAAGGACAAGAAGGACCCGGAGGACGTGGCGAACGCGTACGCGAAGGAGAAGGGCCTGACGAAACAGGCCTGACGCAGCAGGGCCCGGCCTGGTGGGGAACAGCCCAGCGAGGACAGGGGGGCTAACCCCCGTGCCAACCCGGCTCCGGCTCTCTACCGTTGAGATATGACCGGTATGGAAGCCCGCGACGCCGAACTCAAGAAGGAACTCGACGCCACCTTGCACGCACGCAAGGAACTGGGCGAGGAGTACGAGTCCGCGCTGGTCGACTCGTTCCTGGAAAAGGTCGAGCAGCGCCTGGACGGCGCGGTCGACCGCCGGGTGCGGCGTCAGCTCGCGGAACAGCAGATGGTGGTGGCCCGGGGCTCGCGCTCCCCGCAGGGATCCTCCGATTCCTTCGGCGAGCGCTTCGGCTTCGGCATCGTCTCGATGGTCCTCGCGATCCCCCTGTCCGCGATCGGCGGCGGGGTCGCGGACCTGCCCGGCCTCCTCGTCGCCTGGGCGGGCATCGTCGGCGTCAACGTGGTCCAGGCCGCACGCAACTCACCGAACTTCTTCACCCGCCGCCGCAAGTCCTCCCAGGACAGCGACTGGGAAGAGTGAGCCACCGCCCCACAAGGGGCGCGGGGAACTGCGCAACCAGCCCCCACCGACCCGCACACAAGGGGCGCGGGGAACTGCGCGCCCAGCCCCCACCGGCCCGCAGCAGGCAAACGACGCAAGCGGAACCCACACGCAAAAGGGGCCCGGTACCGCCAGGTACCGGGCCCTTCGCGGGCTTGCGCGGGGACCGCCGCACCCCCGTTGCCGGGGGGCGGGACGACGGCGGTCCCCGCGAGGGACGCGGGCCGGGTCAGGGCCTGGCTTACGCGTCCGTGGCGTCCATGGAGGTCCGGGAGCCGCTCCGGAGGTCCTTGGCGCCGTTTCGGTGCCGGCCGGGGCGGGGAGCCGCTCCCGCCCTTGCCGACATCCACCAATGTGCCGGACGCGTGTTAAGCGTGTGCTGCGCGGACGTGACGCGCTCGTACCACTTCCACGAAGTTCCGCCGTGATCGCTCACACCGGAAGTTCCCCTCCGGGGCGCGCAGTTCACCGGACGTTCCTACTGCCGTCCACCTTTGGCCAGGAAGGACAACAGGTCCTGCCGGCTGACGACACCGGTGGGCTTGCCCTCGACCAGGACGATCGCCGCGTCGGCGGCACCGAGCACGGTCATCAGGTCGCCCACGGGCTCACCGGAGCCGACCTGGGGCAGCGGGGCCGACATGTGCTTCTCCAGCGGGTCGGAGAGCGAGGCCCGCTGGGTGAACAGCGCGTCGAGCAGCTCGCGTTCGACGACGGACCCGACGACCTCGGCGGCCATCACGTCGGGGTGACCCGCGCCCGGCTTCACGATGGGCATCTGCGAGACGCCGTACTCCCGCAGCACCTCGATGGCCTCGCCGACCGTCTCGTCCGGGTGCATGTGGACGAGGGACGGGATGGCCCCGTGCACCTTGTCGCTCAGGACGTCGGCGACGCGGGCGCTGGGCCCCTCGTCCTCCAGGAACCCGTAGTCGGCCATCCACTCGTCGTTGAAGATCTTGCTGAGGTATCCGCGCCCGCTGTCGGGCAGCAGCACGACCACCACGTCGTCCGGCCCGAGCCGCTCGGCGACACGCAGCGCGGCCACGACGGCCATGCCGCAGGAGCCGCCGACGAGCAGCCCCTCCTCCTTGGCGAGCCGCCGGGTCATCTGGAAGGAGTCCTTGTCGGACACGGCGACGATCTCGTCGGCGACGGTCCGGTCGTACGCGGTCGGCCAGAAGTCCTCGCCGACGCCCTCGACGAGGTACGGGCGCCCGGAGCCGCCGGAGTACACGGACCCCTCGGGGTCGGCGCCGACGACCTGGACCCTGCCGTCGCTGGCGTCCTTGAGGTACCGCCCGGTCCCGGAGATGGTGCCGCCGGTCCCCACGCCCGTCACGAAGTGGGTGATGCGCCCCTCCGTCTGCTCCCACAGCTCGGGGCCGGTGGAGTGATAGTGCGAGAGGGGATTGTCGGGGTTGGAGTACTGGTCGGGCTTCCAGGCTCCCGGGGTCTCCCGCACGAGCCGGTCCGAGACGTTGTAGTACGAGTCGGGGTGCTCGGGATCAACGGCGGTGGGGCAGACGACGACGTCGGCGCCGTACGCCCGCAGGACGTTGATCTTGTCTGTGCTCACCTTGTCGGGGCACACGAAGATGCACTTGTAGCCCTTCTGCTGAGCCACGATGGCAAGGCCCACACCGGTGTTTCCACTGGTCGGCTCGACGATCGTGCCGCCCGGCTGCAGCGCGCCGCTCTTCTCGGCGGCCTCGATCATGCGCAGGGCGATGCGGTCCTTCACGGAACCGCCGGGGTTGAAGTACTCGACCTTCGCGAGGACGGTCGCCTGGATGCCGGCGGTCACGCTGTTGAGCCTCACCAGCGGGGTGTTGCCGACGAGACTGATCATCGAGTCGTGGAATTGCACCGTTGTCTCCGGAGCTGAAAAAGAAGTGATTGAGGTGGTGTCGTCAGCCTAAGCCCCGTGTCGGGCGTTCACGTCTCGTTGAGATTGGCCGACGGTCTGTACGGGGCAAGCAGTGGGTGTACGGCAAAGAGGAGGTGGCGGCTACGCATGACGAGCTTGTCGAGAGCGAGGGTGGCACGCCGGATCGCCGCGGGCGCCGCGTACGGCGGCGGCGGGATCGGTCTGCTGGGCGCGGCGACGGTCGGAGTGGTGCTGGCCGAGGTCCAGCTGGCGAAGCGCCAGGTGGGGAACGGCCACAGCCCCCGTCCGCCGAGCGCGGACGGGCTGTACGGGTATGTGTACGCCGGCTCCGAGGAACCACTGCGCCTGACGATGCTGGGTGACTCCACGGCGGCGGGGCAGGGCGTGCACCGGGCCCGTCAGACACCGGGGGCGCTGCTCGCCTCCGGGCTCGCGGCGGTCGCGGAGCGGCCGGTGCGCCTACGGAACGTGGCGCTGCCCGGCGCCCAGTCCGACGACCTGGACCGCCAGGTCGCGGTGGTTCTCGGGGAACCGGACGGGATCCCCGACGTATGCGTGATCATGGTCGGTGCGAACGACGTGACGCATCGGATGCCGGCGACGCGCTCGGTCCGTCACCTCTCGGCTGCGGTACGCCGGCTGCGTACCGCCGGTGCCGAGGTGGTCGTGGGCACGTGCCCCGACCTGGGCACCATCGAGCCGGTCCAGCAGCCGCTGCGGTGGCTGGCACGGCGGGCCTCGCGGCAGCTCGCGGCCGCCCAGACCATCGGGACGGTGGAGCAGGGCGGGCGGACGGTGTCGCTGGGCGACCTGCTGGGGCCGGAGTTCGCGGCGAATCCGCGTGAGCTCTTCGGGCCCGACAACTACCACCCCTCCGCCGAGGGCTACGCGACTGCGGCGATGGCGATGCTGCCCACGCTGTGCGCCGCGCTGGGCCTTTGGCCGGCGGAGGAGGAGCGGCCGGACGTCTCCCGCCGGGAGGGGTTCCTGCCGGTGGCCCGGGCTGCCGCGGAGGCCGCGTCCGAGGCGGGTACGGAGGTCACTGCGGCCATGCCCACGGGTCCGCGTGCCCCTTGGGCCCTCCTCAAACGCCGCCGCCGCCACCGCGTCCCGGCCACGGACCCGTCCCCAACGACGACCCGAGAACCGTCCGCCTGACCGGGCCTTTCTCGCCCCCGCCGCCCCTACCCATTCCCGTCCCTTTCGGGGGCCAGCCCCCGAACCCCCGCTCCTCAAACGCCGGAGGGGCTGAAGATTTCGCGGCCCGGGCCGACACATTCAGCCCGTCCGGCGTTTGAGGACGAGGCCGTTCAGGCCGATAGCGGGGGTCTGGGGGCGGAGCCCCCAGGGACGGGACGGGTAGGGGCGGCGGGGGCGAGGAAAGCAAGCGCTTAGACAAATGCGGCCCGAGTCACACGCCAACACCCGTGACCTCGCCCATACGTACGGGTAACTTCCCAACCAGGTCCGCCTACCCCCGTACGCCAATGGAGCCGTCATGCCGGAAGCCGTAATCGTCTCGACCGCCCGCTCCCCCATCGGCCGCGCTTTCAAGGGCTCCCTCAAGGACCTGCGCCCCGACGACATTACCGCCACGATCATCCAGGCGGCCCTGGCCAAGGTCCCGGAGCTCGACCCCAGGGACATCGAGGACCTGATGCTCGGCTGCGGCCTCCCCGGCGGCGAGCAGGGCAGCAACCTCGGCCGCATCGTCGCCGTACAGATGGGCATGGACCACCTCCCGGGCACCACCATCACCCGTTACTGCTCCTCCTCGCTCCAGACGACCCGCATGGCCCTGCACGCCATCAAGGCGGGCGAGGGCGACGTCTTCATCTCGGCGGGCGTCGAGATGGTCTCCCGGTTCGTGAAGGGCAACTCCGACAGCCTCCCGGACACGCACAACCCCCTCTTCGCGGACGCGGAGACCCGCACCGCCGAGGTCGCCGCCAGCGAGGGCGCGAGCTGGCACGACCCGCGCGAGGACGGCATCGTGCCCGACCCGTACATCGCGATGGGCCAGACCGCGGAGAACCTCGCCCGCATCAAGGGCGTCACCCGCCAGGACATGGACGAGTTCGGCGTCCGCTCGCAGAACCTCGCCGAGGAAGCCATCAAGAACGGCTTCTGGGAGCGCGAGATCACCCCGGTCACGACCCCGGACGGCACGGTCGTCTCCAAGGACGACGGCCCCCGCGCCGGCGTCACCCTCGAAGGCGTCCAGGGCCTCAAGCCGGTCTTCCGCCCGGACGGACTCGTCACGGCGGGCAACTGCTGCCCGCTGAACGACGGCGCCGCCGCCGTGGTGATCATGTCCGACACGAAGGCCCGCGACCTCGGCCTGACCCCCCTCGCCCGGGTCGTCTCGACCGGCGTCACCGGCCTCTCCCCCGAAATCATGGGCCTCGGCCCGGTCGAGGCGTCGAAGCAGGCCCTGGGCCGCGCCGGCCTGACCGTCGACGACATCGACCTGTTCGAGATCAACGAGGCGTTCGCCGCCCAGGTGATCCCCTCCTACCGCGACTTGAACATCCCGCTGGAGAAGCTGAACGTGAACGGCGGCGCGATCGCGGTCGGCCACCCCTTCGGCATGACCGGCGCCCGCATCACCGGCACGCTCATCAACTCCCTCCAGTTCCACGACAAGCAGTTCGGCCTGGAGACGATGTGCGTCGGCGGCGGCCAGGGCATGGCGATGGTCATCGAGCGCCTGAGCTAGCACCGGGAGCCACCACGGCAGCCACCGCAGGAACCGGCGCCCGAACCGAAGCGCCGCACCTGTAACAGCCGTTGAACTCAGCGTGACCGAATCGGCCCGGAACCCCGCAACCACCGGGACTACGGGCCGATTTGTGATCCAATCTCCCCCAGGATGTGACCTATCTCCCTCTGGAGAGGGATTTACGCAGGTCAGAGCCGTTACGCAACCAAACATCAGGGCTAAAGTCCTGTCCCTTTCGTGACGTTACGCACTGACAGCTGGTTAGTCCGCCCTTCAAGCTGATGTAGGAAGTCGGGGGTCGACTTTGAACCGGGAGTACGTCAGTGAGCACCACGTCTCTTGCTCTGCTGCTCGCCACAGCCACCACCACGGCCGTGGGCGTCGCCGTTCTGCGCACCCTGCTGGCGCTGCGCCGACAGGTGGCAGCCCTGCACACCCAGCTCGCCGAGAACCGCGCCACGGCCGTCCGCGGTCTCGTGCCGTCCGCGCGCTCGACCACGGACACGGACGAGATACGTGCCGCAGTGGCCGAGGCGCTCGCCGAGGAGCGGGAGCGGGAGCTTGCCGAGGCCCGGGCCTTCTGGGCCGCCCAGGAGGCGCGTGACGCCTCGGACTCGCCCACTCTGCTCGGACTCCCGGACAGCGATCTGTTCCTGCCGCGCCAGTCGGACTTCGCGGGCCTCGAACACCTGGAGCCGGTGACCGAGCCGGCCGCCGACGCCGACGAGTTCGCCGGGGACTCCCCCGAACTGGCCGCGGCCCGCCGCCGTCACCCCTCGCACCCGGACTTCGTACCGGTCCAGTCACCGGTCGTGAACGACCACGAACGCACGGTGTCCTGCCTGGAGGAACTGGCCGAGTCCCGCACGGAACTCACCGACATCCGCCCCGGCCCCCTCGGCACCCTCGACGTCTACGTCTTCGCCGACGGCACCACCCTCTGCATGACCCCGGGCCACCGCGAAACCGCCGAACGCCTCGCCGACTCCCTCCGCACCGGCCACCCCCCGGTCCTCCTGGGCGGCTCCGGAGTCTCAGGCGCCTACGCCCTGACCTTCGAATGCGCGAACGAAAACGTCTACGTCCTGGCGGACAGGGTCATAGCTTCCCTGTAAAGCACGCCCCGACATTGAGCGCCCCGTCAGGGGCGCGGGGAACTGCGCGACCAGCCACATCCGGCCGACAGTCGCCAACGAACCTCAAACCCCCGCCCTCTTCTGCGCCTCCTCAACAACCCGCACAGCCTCCACGACCTCATCCACCGTGGTCAGTACAACCGCCAAGTCATTCCCAGCCAGAGTGATCTGATCCGCCGCGGCGAACATCCCCGCATCCGGCATCTCCAGAGGCTCCCGCAAGGGATCCTCCAACCGCTGGGCACGCAGTGCCAACTCCCTGGCCAGCCCCAGCGCTTCCGCGGCGGCCCCCCGTTGCAACCGGCTCTGCGGAGCGGCCCGCAACCGGTCGGCGAAATGTTCCACGGCCCGCGTCAAAGGCGTCGTATCAAGCACGCGCCGACCCTACGCGCCTCATCTGGACTGTTGCCAACAGGCCAACGCTCAGGCACGGTGACTTGAAGGACCGGCTTACATCCCATGCGTCCGGAGGCGCCGATGTCCCAAGTCTTCTCCGAGGAGACCCATCGCAATCTGCTCGCCCGCATCCCCCATTGCACCGGTCGTGAGATCTCCGACTGGCTGCGCACCGTCGACGAAGGCCCCGCCCTCTTCCGCTTCGAGGAGAAGGTCAGCTGGCTCCGTGCCGAGCACGACCTCGCGTACGGCCACGCCAAGGCGATCATTCACGAGTACGACCTGAGGAGGGCCGCGCGCAAACTGCGCTGAGCGGTTTCGCTCTGCTCCAGCACCCGAAAAAAACGGAAGGGCCCGCGAACCGAGGTTCGCGGGCCCTTCCTACTGCTACTGCTACTGCTGTCCTGCTAATCGTTGCCGCTGAAGATCGCCACCAGGCGCAGCATCTCCAGGTAGATCCACACGAGGCTCATGGTGAGGCCGAAGGCGGCCAGCCAGGACTCGTCGCGCGGGGCGCCGTAGGCGATGCCGTCCTCGATCTGCTTGAAGTCGAGCGTCAGGAAGAACGCACCGAGGACGATCGCGAGAATGCCGACGATCGCGCCCAGCGGGCCCATGCTCCGCAGCCCGCCGTCATCGGCGACACCGAAGACGACCAGCAGCAGGTTGACCGCCATGACGAGCACGAAGGCGATGGCGATGGCCATACCGATGCGCGCGTACCGGGCGGTGACGCGGATCCAGCCCGCCTTGTAGATCAGCAGGGTGGCGCCGGACACCGCCATGGTGCCGAGCACGGCCTGGAAGGGCGCGCCACTCCACCGGCTGTTGAACATCTCGCTGATCACGCCGAGGAAAACGCCCTCGAAGGCGGCGTACGCCAGGATCAGCGGGGGCGAGGCCTTGCGCTTGAAGGCCTGGACGAGCGCGAAGACCATCGCGATCAGCGCGGAGCCGATGGCCAGGCCGAAGCTGCTCGACGTGACCGGCAGCAGGGCCCACGCGAGCACGGCACCGACGGTGACCGTGCCGAGCGTCATGGCCGTGCGCGAGACGACGTCGTCCATCGTCATGCGGCCGGCGGCGGGCGGGGCCTGCGGCGGCGCGCCGTGCTGGAGGTCCTGCGGGGCGTAAGGATTCTGCGCGTACGGGTTGCCGCCCTGCGGGGCGTGCGGGGTGCCCGCGTACGGGTTCCCCTGCGTTCCGACAGCGGGGCCCCCGGCCTGCGGCGCGGTGTTGAAGCCCGCGTAGCCGTTGTCGCGGCTGAACCCCCGTCGCGAGAAGACCGGGTTGCTGCTCCTCATTTCACTCCTCCATGGCCACCCTGCGTGGCCTTGGCTCAAGAGTAATGGGTAGGCAAAAGAAAGCCTCTAGTGCCTGGGGAGGATCTTTCCCCTCTTGTGACCGGGAACGCCAGGCCGAGACCCGGCATTCCCCGCACCGTTACAACGCCGGTACGCACTGTTCCGGTTCCCTCTTCCGGGGCATCTCACTCCAGGGGGAAGCCCGTGTATCCCTCGGCGAGGTCCTGCTCGGCGGCCCGCGAGGCGGCGATCCGCGCCAGCCGGGCGAGCTGGATCCGGTCCTCGAAGGGCGTCGCGTCGGCCGTCCGGTGCAGCAGCGTCGTCATCTCGTACGAGAACCGCTCGGCCTGCCACACGCGCCGCAGACAGGTCTCGGAGTACGCGTCGAGCAACTCCGCCGACCCGGTCTCCTTCTCGTACGCCAGGGCCCGCGCGAAGGTGACGACGTCGCCGACCGCGAGGTTGAGCCCCTTGGCACCGGTCGGCGGCACGATGTGAGCGGCGTCACCGGCCAGGAAGAGCCGCCCGTACCGCATGGGCTCGTGCACATGGCTGCGCATGGGTGTGACGGACTTCTGGGTGATGGGCCCCCGCTCCAGCCGCCACCCGTCCCCGGTCTCGAACCGCCGCTCCAGCTCGTCCCAGATCTCCTCGTCGGCCCATTCCTCGGCGTCCGTGCCCTCGGGCACCTGGAGGTAGAGCCGCGAGACGACGGGCGACCGCATGGACAGCAGGGCGAAGCCACGGTCGTGCCGGGCGTAGACGAGCTCGTCGTGCGAGGGCGGCACATCGGCGAGGATCCCGAGCCACCCGAACGGGTAGGTCCGCTCGAAGACCCGGGTGAGCTCGGCGGGAATGGCCTTGCGGGCGACCCCCCAGAACCCGTCGCACCCGACCACGTAGGAGCACTCCAGCACCTCCTCACGCCCTTCATGCCGAAACCGCACCCGCGGAGCGTCGCCGCCCGCTCCCTCCACGGCGAGGGCCTCGGCCTCGAAGAGGAGCGGCCCGCCCTCCTTGAGCTGAAGGGCGATGAGGTCCTTGCACACCTCGGTCTGGGCGTAGACCATCACGGACCGCCCGCCGGTCAGGGCGGGAAAGTCGACGCGGTGCCGCCGCCGGTCGAACCGCAGCTCGATGCCGTCGTGCCGCAGCCCCTCACGGTCCATGCGCTCACCGGCGCCCGCGGCCCGCAGCACGTCCACGGTCCCCTGCTCCAGGATCCCGGCCCGCTGCCGATGCTCCACATAGGCCCGGTCCCGGCTCTCCAGCACGACGGAGTCGATCCCCGCGTTGTGCAGCAGCCGCGCCAGCAGCAGCCCGGCCGGTCCGGCCCCGATGATCCCGACGGTGGTACGCATCGACTCGCTCCGTTCGCCCAGTGAAATTTAATTCACCAAATCACTACGCTGAGTTTCCGACGGACAGAACCCACTGTCAACGGTTGCGAGGTGAAGTCTTCAATGAAGGGTGCACCCTTCATTGGGATACGCCGGAAAAAGCAGAAGTGTCGGAGGTGCCCGGAACCGGACTTGAACCGGTACGCCCGCGAGGGGCAGCGAGGTTTAAGCTCGCCGTGTCTGCATTCCACCATCCGGGCAGGCCATGGGCTCCGCGTCGAGTGTTCCGAGCCTATCGGGACAGATCCCCCGAACAGCGGAAGGGCAGCCCGATGTTGTCTTATTTTATTGACGTCTGAGGGTGCATCAGCCCACGGTACGCGCCATCAGCACATGCCAAATGCCGTTCGGCCGAAGCTTGACGGCGTATGGGGAATGACGTGATTTCACCGCCCGAACGAGCGGAACCTGACGAACCGTCGCCGATTCCCCCTCAGGGGCGGCCGTCATCCCCAGGTATGACACGGGCCCGCCGGGTGCGACCCAAGGCTGTCTTCGGAACCGGAACAGCGGGTGACTACACGGCGCCGATCGGCACAGACGATGGAACGGTCGTCCTCACTCGTCGTCGTACCGACAAGGAGCACCCTCCCGTGACCACCATGCCCCTCGCCGACCGTGCCACCACGGTGGCAGCCCGCGCCTCGGAACTGTCCAAGGTCTACGGACAGGGGGAGACCCAGGTGGTCGCCCTGGACCGGGTCTCCGTCGACTTCCGTCAGGCCGAGTTCACCGCGATCATGGGCCCCTCCGGCTCCGGCAAGTCCACGCTGATGCACTGCGTGGCCGGCCTGGACAGCTTCTCCTCGGGCTCGGTGCGCATCGGCGACACCGAACTCGGCTCCCTCAAGGACAAGCAGCTCACCAAGCTGCGCCGGGACAAGATCGGCTTCATCTTCCAGGCGTTCAACCTCCTTCCGACTCTCACGGCCCTGGAGAACATCACTCTTCCGATGGACATCGCGGGCCGCAAGCCGGACAAGGCGTGGCTCGACAACGTGATCCGGATGGTGGGCCTGGCCGACCGCCTCTCGCACCGCCCCTCCGAGCTCTCCGGCGGCCAGCAGCAGCGCGTCGCCGTGGCCCGCGCGCTGGCCTCCCGCCCGGACATCATCTTCGGCGACGAGCCGACCGGAAACCTCGACTCCCGCTCGGGCGCCGAAGTCCTCGGCTTCCTCCGCAACTCCGTACGCGAACTGGGCCAGACCGTCGTCATGGTCACCCACGACCCGGTGGCCGCCGCGTACGCCGACCGCGTCATCTTCCTGGCCGACGGCCGCGTGGTCGACGAGGTGCACACCCCCACGGCGGACGCGGTCCTGGACCGCATGAAGCAGTTCGACGCGAAGGGTCGCACCAGCTAGGCGCGCTCTCCCTTGTTGCGTTCCGTCCGCGGGCCGCAAGTGGCTGATCGCGCAGTTCCCCGCGCCCCTGAAGGGGCACGACCCGCAGGTGTGACGCGATGGGCCATCGGCCCGCGGCCGCCCACCCGCGGGAGGGGACGGTCCGGGGGTGTCCGCCCGCAGCGGCTGGCGTGTCGACTCGGATGCCTTCTCAAGGCGACCGATTCCACGCCAGACCGAGGACGGATACCCCCGGGCCGGCCCCGCCCCCGTACCAACGGCAGGCGCACCACCCACCGACGAACAGTCGCAGGGGACCCGCACCACCAACGGGCCCCCGCGCCCCACCAAACCTCGTACACCTCGTACACCTGGACTGAGAAGACATGTTCCGAACCGCCCTGCGCAACGTGCTGGCGCACAAGGCCAGGCTGCTGATGACCGTGCTCGCCGTGATGCTGGGCGTGGCGTTCGTCTCCGGCACCCTGGTCTTCACCAACACCATCTCCGACGCGTTCCAGAAGAGCTCGGCGAAGGGATTCGACCAGGTCGACGTCGCCGTCCAGCCGGAATCCACGAAGGCCGAGGGCGACACGCTCGGCAAGGAACCGGAGCTCACCCAGGCGCTGCTGGACAAGGCCGCCAAGGCCCCCGGCGCCGAGTCCGCCATAGGCGTCGTCACCGGCTTCACCGCGATCGCCGACAAGGACGGCAAGCTGATCGGCGGCGGCTTCCAGTCGCAGGGCGGCAACTACTGGGGCGACAAGGACCCCCGCTACCCGCTCGACAGCGGCAAGGCCCCGACCGGCAAGAACGAGGTCGCGATCGACGCCGAAACGGCCGAGCGGGCCGGCTACAAGGTCGGCGACACCATCCGGATCTCGATCGACGGCCCGGTCCTCACCCCCACCATCACCGCCGTGTTCACCACGGACGACGGCAACGTCGCCGCTGGCGGCAGCCTCGCCCTCTTCGACACGGCCACGGCACAACAGCTGTTCCACAAGACCGGCACGTACGACGAGATCGACGTGAAGGCGGCCCCGGGCACCAGCCAGACCGCCCTCCGGACGAGCCTCGACAAGGTTCTCCCGAAGGACATCGCCTCCACGACTACGGGTCAGCAGCTCGCCGACGACCAGGCCGCCATGATCGAGTCGTCGATGAGCGGCCTCAAGACCGGCCTCCTGGTCTTCGCCGGCATCGCCCTGTTCGTCGGCACGTTCATCATCGCCAACACCTTCACCATGCTGGTCGCCCAGCGCACCAAGGAACTCGCGCTCCTGCGAGCGGTCGGCGCCTCGCGCAAGCAGGTCACCCGCTCCGTACTCCTCGAAGCGTTCGTGGTCGGCACGGTCGCGGCCGTCACGGGCCTGATCGCCGGCATCGGCATCGGCGCGGGCCTGCGCAGCCTGATGGGCATGCTCGACGCGACGGTCCCGGCGGGCCCGCTGGTCATCTCCCCGGGCACGGTCGTCACGGCGTTCGCCGTCGGCATCCTCATCACGATGCTGGCCGCCTGGCTCCCGGGCCGCCGCGCCGCGAAGATCCCCCCGGTCGCGGCGATGAGCAGCGTGCACGCGACGGCGACGACCAAGTCGCTCGTCCTGCGCAACACCCTCGGCGCCCTGTTCTCCGCGGTGGGCATCGCGGTGGTCCTCTACGCGACGACGATGAACGGCTCGGACGGTCAGGCCCCGATGGGCCTGGGCGCGGTCCTGCTGATCATCGGCGTCTTCATCCTCACGCCCCTCCTCTCCCGCCCGCTGATCGCCGCCGCGTCCCCGGTCCTGCGCATCTTCGGCGTCTCGGGCAAGCTGGCCCGCCAGAACTCCGTACGCAACCCGCGCCGCACGGCCGCCACCGCCTCCGCGCTGATGATCGGCCTCACGCTCATCACGGGCATGACGGTGATGGCGGGCAGCCTGCAGACGTCGATCGACAAGATGGCCACCGCCGCGCTGAAGGCGGACTACGTGGTCTCGATGGCGAACATGAGCTCCCTCTCCCCCGACGTCGAGAAGAAGCTCGACAAGGTGGAGGGCGTCACCGCCACCAGCCCCCTGCGCAACGCGCCGGCCCGCATCGACGACCAGACCGAGTACCTGACGGGTGTGAAGGGCTCCACGATCGGCGAGCTGACCGACCTGAAGGTCGACAACGGCTCCTTCAAGGTCGGCGGCACGCAGGTCGTCGTGGACGACGACACGGCCAAGGACCACGGCTGGAAGGCCGGTTCGACGTTCACGGCGTCGTTCGAGGACGACAAGAAGCAGCAGCTGACGATCTCCGGGATCTACGAGGGCAACGAGCTCATCCGGGGCATCATGATCGACACCGCGACGCTCGCCCCGCACCAGGCGGACCAGGCCGACCCGGCCGACATGCAGGTCATGGTGAAGACGTCCGGCGGCGCGTCCGACGCGACCAAGGACGGTCTGGAGAAGGCGCTCGGCGACAACCCGGCCATCAAGGTCCAGGACAAGCAGGACGTCTCGAACGAGATCGCGCAGATGTTCACGCTGATTCTGAACATGCTGTACGGCCTGCTGGCGATGGCGGTCATCGTCGCCGTCCTCGGCGTCATCAACACGCTCGCGATGTCGGTCTTCGAACGCTCGCAGGAGATCGGCATGCTCCGCGCGATCGGCCTCGACCGCAAGGGCATCAAGCGGATGGTCCGTCTGGAGTCCCTGGTCATCTCGCTCTTCGGCGGCGTGCTCGGCGTGGGCCTGGGCGTGTTCTTCGGCTGGGCGGCCGGTGAACTCCTGGCCGGCACGATGCCGACGTACGAACTGGTCCTGCCCTGGGGCCGGATGGCCGTCTTCCTGCTCCTGGCGGCGACGGTCGGCATCCTCGCGGCCCTGTGGCCGGCCCGCCGCGCGGCACGCCTGAACATGCTGACGGCGATCAAGTCGGAGTAGCACCAAGTCAAATCAGCAGTACGGCAGTTGGGGCCCGTTCCGCAAGGAACGGGCCCCAACTCTGTCTACGCCTAGGCCTGCCCTTAGTTCCAGCTACGAGCCCGAAGAGGCATCCCCGAAGCCCCCGACTCGGGCGTCCGCACCGCCAGCACCTGGTTCACCCCGATCCGGTTCCGCTCGAAGGCGAGGGCGGAGGCGGCCATGTAGAGCCGCCAGACGCGGGCCCGGCCGGGGCTGGTGAGCCGGACCGCGTCAGGCCAGTGAGCCTCCAGGTTGGCGACCCAGCGGCGCAGTGTGAGCCCATAGTGCTCGCGGATCGACTCGACGTCACGGACCTCGAACCCGGCCGTCTCCAACTGGCTCACGGTCCCGCCGATCGGAGCGAGCTCGCCGTCCGGGAAGACGTAGGCGTCGATGAACTCGTCGATCTCGTACCCCGATTCGTCGCGCCACGGCCGACGGCCGATCTGGTGGTTGAGGAGCCGCCCGCCCGGTTTCAGAAGGGCGAACAGATCGCGCGCGTACTCCAGATAGCGGTCGCTCCCGACATGCTCGGCCATGCCGATGGAGGAGATCGCGTCGTACGGGCCGTCGGTGACGTCGCGGTAGTCCTGGACGCGGATCTCGATCCGGTCGGTGAGCCCTTCCTCCGCGACGCGTTTACGGGCGTACGCGGCCTGTTCCTGGGACAGGGTGACGCCGACGACGCTCACGCCGTACTCGCGGGCGGCGTGGATGGCCATCGAACCCCAGCCGCAGCCGACGTCGAGCAGGCGCATGCCCGGCTTCAGGTCGAGTTTGCGGGCGACGAGTCCGAGCTTGTCGCGCTGGGCGTCCTCCAGGGTGCCGTCCGGGGAGTCCCAGTAGGCGCAGGAGTAGACCATGGACGGCCCGAGGACGATCTCGTAGAAGTCGTTGCCGACGTCGTAGTGGTGGCTGATCGCCCGTCTGTCGGTGCGCTTGGTGTGCAGGTGGGAGTGCCTGCGGACCTCCTCGCGGGGCGGGGCGGGGGGCAGCGGCGGCCCCGCCATCCGTACGAGCCCCCACACGGCGGCCCGCACCTCGGGATCCCGGAGGGCCTCGCGCAGGGTCCGGGCGTCCTCGCCGCGCTCCCACACCAGCTCGGCCATGACGTCCAGGACGGCGTACAGATCACCGTCCACGGTCAGGTCTCCGGCCACCCAGGCGCGGGCCATGCCCAGTTCGCCAGGCTTCCAGAGCAGCCGGCGCAGGGCCCGGCGGTTCCGTACGACGAGTACGGGGCTCTCGGGCGGGCCCGCCTCCGAGCCGTCCCAGGCGCGAATGCGCACCGGGAGCGGGGCTCCCAGCAACTGCTCCATCAGCGCCTTCAGCCGCAGCGCCGCGTCCTGCATGACGCACACCTCCGTGACGACGGATCCCACAGACTCCAACACCACGTAAACACCAACGGGCCCGATGCGCAGTCCCGCCAAAGTGTTACTTCTGAGCAAAATACATGCACCCAACACGCACCCTGCAGCCGTGACCGCCCCCTCCTCGAGGGCTCCGCGCAACCACTAGCCCGTCCGGCGTTTGAGGACGAGGCCGTTCAGGCCGACAAGGGGGGTCTGGGGGCGCAGCCCCCAGGGACGGGACGGGTAGGGGCGGCGGGGGCGAAGAAAAACCCCGAAGGGGGCCGCCCGCACCACGGATGGCGGGAGGCCCCCTTCGGGGTCAAAGCAGGTGACCGGAGGTCAGGAGGCCTTGGCCTTCTCCTCGGTCTTGGCGGCCGAAGGCGCGGACGCCGTCTCGGCCTTCGCACCGGCAGCCGCAGACGCAGCCGCACCCGCCGGCGCCGGCTTCGCAGCCTCGTAGAACTCCTCACGAGGAGTCTCCATGGCCCCGAGCGACACAACCTCACGCTTCAGGAACATCGCAAGAGTCCAGTCCGCGAAGACCCGGATCTTCCGGTTCCAGGTAGGCATGGCCAGCCCGTGGTACCCCCGGTGCATGTACCAGGCAAGACGACCCTTGAGCTTGATCTTCATCTTGCCCATGACGATCATCGCGACGCCCTTGTGCAGGCCGAGCCCGGCGACCGCACCCTTGTTGGCGTGGCTGTACTCCTTCTGCGGGAAGCCCCGCATACCGGAGATCACGTTGTCACCGAGGACACGGGCCTGCCGCAGCGCGTGCTGCGCGTTCGGCGGGCACCAGGCGTTCTCGTTGCCGGCCTTGCGGCCGACGAGGTCCGGCACCTGGGCGTTGTCGCCGGCGGCCCAGACGTAGTCCGTGCCCTGCACCTGGAGCGTGGTCTGCGTGTCGACGTGACCACGGGGACCGAGCGGCAGACCGAAGCGGGAGAGCACCGGGTTGGGCTTGACGCCGGCCGTCCACACGATGGTGTTGGAGTCGACCTCGAGGCCGTTCTTCAGCGCCACGTGGCCGTCGACGCAGGAGTCCATGGACGTGGAGAGGTAGACCTCGACCCCACGTCCTTCGAGGTGCTCCTTGCCGTACTGGCCGAGCTTCGGACCGACCTCGGGAAGGATCTTGTCCGCGGCGTCGACGAGGATGAACCGCATGTCCTCGCGCGACACGTTGTTGTAGTACTTGGCCGCGTCCCGGGCCATGTCCTCGACCTCACCGATGGTCTCGGCACCGGCGAAGCCACCGCCGACGAAGACGAAGGTGAGCGCCTT
This sequence comes from Streptomyces sp. NPDC058697, assembly GCF_042715345.1. Taxonomy (NCBI): domain Bacteria; kingdom Bacillati; phylum Actinomycetota; class Actinomycetes; order Kitasatosporales; family Streptomycetaceae; genus Streptomyces; species Streptomyces sp. NPDC058697. The sequence continues at coordinate 35,256 of NZ_JBHXSU010000015.1, read as the reverse complement.
GCGCCGCACGTCCTCGTCGGTCGTGGAGTCGGCCTTGTCCAGCTGCTCGAGCACGTGGTTGCGCAGGCCGATGGCCTCCTCGATGCCCTTCATGCCGATGCCCTGCTCGGCAAGGCCGGGGATCGGGAAGGTGCGCGAGACCGCGCCCATCGCGATGACGAGGTAGTCGAAAGGCAGCTCGTACGCCTCGCCCACGAGGGGGGCGATCGTGGCGACCTTGCGGTCCTGGTCGATGGTCGTGACCCGGCCGGTCAGGACTTCCGCCTTGGGCAGCACGCGTCGCAGCGGGACGACGACGTGCCGAGGCGAAATGCTGCCGGCGGCTGCTTCGGGGAGGAAGGGCTGGTAGGTCATGTACGACCGGGGGTCGACGACCGTGACGGTCGCCTCGCCGTAGCGCATCTTCTTGAGAATGCGCCGAGCTGCGTACAGGCCTACGTACCCACCGCCTACTACGAGGATCCTGGGACGCTCCGTGGTGCTCATGCCATCGAGTATCCACCTGCCCCAGGGGGGTGGCTCGTGCGCCCCTTCACAAGCTTCTTCACACCCTCTGCTACACTGCGCGGCCCACGTGAGCGAGGTCATGGTCAGGCAGGGGAACCAGCGCGTGGTGCGACCCGTTGTCAATGCCGCGTGAGCTGCCGCTCCGGCCGTTCAACCCCGCCGAACCGGCCCCCTTTTTCATACGATCGCAGCACTCACCGAACACCCTGTTGATCATGCTGCGAGGCCACTCTGACCCCCCGGGGAACCCGTAAGGACGAAAACCTCGCCCATCAGGCCCGATTCTCTTGTGAAGAACTTCACGAACTTTCCCGACGGGGCGTCCCCGGCGCCGTTTCCAAGACCGTTCAGAAGCCCTCCAGAGCGCTCAAACGTTCTCCGACCTGCTCAGTCGAGGAAGGCTCCAGGCCGGCTCTAGGCGACGGACCACGCGATCCCGTCGAGCATGTCCTCTGTATGGGCACAGGGCTCATGCTCGCTGGGAACGCGTGGTACGGCGGCATCTGCCGTGCTCTTGTTGTCTGCGTCCCACACTGTTGCTTCGTCCTCCCACACCGGCACGATGCGCGCTCGGGTCTCGAAGCGCGACGGGCGGGGCGACACGAGGATGTGCCGGATCAGCTTCCGAAGGAACAGGTTGTGTTCCACGGTGGTGAACGAGTCCCACTCTGGGAGCAACCCCACTACGAGAGGGCGGAAGTCGTCCAGCTTGGGTTTCACCTCCTCTTCCTTCTCCCTGATCTTGTCCAGCTTCTCGGCGACCGCGTTCCGGTCCCGTTCGAGGTTGTGGCGCGCGGCGTCGTACGCCTGACCCGGGTATCGGCCGGGGTTCATCGCAAAGTCCGTGACCAGTCGGGTAAGCGCCCCGTCCAACTTGGTCAGTTCGATGGTGAGCGCGGCGCGGTCCTCGACAGGCCCGGTGCCCTCGGTCTGCGGCGGCGCGACGATCAGTGTTGCCGGCGCTTCGTCGACACCGTTCGCGACCTTCACGAGGAACCGGCGCACCTCGGCGAGAAGGTCGGAGTGCGTCGAGGTGACGCCCTCGCAGTCCCCTCCACCGTCCGCCTTCGCGCACCGCCAGTAGACAGCTCCGGGCTTGGGTCGCCCCGACATGGAGCCACGGCACCAGATGCACCGCACGAGGCCGGTGGTGTCGTACGAGGCCGAGCGCGCGCGGGGTGGCATCTTGGCCTTTGCCTGCCGGCGCTCCCGGTACTCCTCCCACATCTCCTCGGAGTCGCCCCGGTTGGGAAGATCGAAGTTGATCACGGCGTCGTGAGCACCGCGGAAGCGTCGCCAGTGACGGCATGAGGATGCACGGCTCTTGGGGCAGTCGCACGAGTCGCGGACTTGGAGGTATCCCGCGGCAAAGCCGGAGTCCATGAACCGCAAGAGGGTGTCTTGCTTCCATGCACGCCCTCGGGTCGTCCTGAATCCCTGCTCGTTGAGGTAGCGAGCGAGGTCGACGAACCCAGTGCCGTTTATATAGGAGTGGTAGCAGTACGCGAGGGCCGCCGCTTCCTCGGCGCGTGGCTCGTACCGCTCGGCTTGAAGGCGGTAGCCGGTCGGTTCGTTCGGGTCCGGCACGCGCCTCGGGTACCAGGCGTATCCGAACCGCTTGCGTCCACCGGACGGCAGCAGCAGGCCGAGCCTGTGGGCGTGAATCTCCTTCCACTGCTCGCCGATGCGGTCGGACTCGAACGCGGCGAACTCCAGCGTCATGCCGCGTTTGACCCGCATCCCCGACGCCGTCGCCGACGTCCTGCTCGCCCGCTTGCGGCGGGGCGTAAAGGCCGACCGGTACTGGACCGCATGGCTCGCATGCCGCCGCGACCGTCGCGCCGACCGCGCCGCCATGGCCGCCGAGTTGCCCGACGTCCTCGCCGGACAGCAGGCCCGCGCAATCGCCCCCGCCGCCCAGTGACCCGGAGAGACGCACCATGACGACCGTCACCGCCCCGACCGCCGGCCGCCGCGCCGCCGTCGACCTCGCTGCCGTGCGCGAGCAGTGGGGCGACCTGCTCGCCGCCATCGGCCGCCGAGTGGCCGCCCCGGGAGTGCGCCGGATTCCTCGACCAACTCGCCGCCGACGACCGCGCCGAGGACGACGACGTGACGCCCGTCGAGGCCGTCGTCGGCAGACTCCCGCTCACCATCCGCGAGCACCCTGCCCCCTCAACGCAGCCCTCGCCGTCGAGCGCGACCTGTTCGCCGATGCCGATGCCGAGCAGGTACAACGCCCCGCCGTCGACCAGGACGACCGCGACAACCTCGCCCGGTGGCACCTGCCCACGTCCCACGACATAGGCGCGGCCGCCGCCGCCTCGCCCGGATCCCGCGCGTACGGGCTGCATTGGGCTGCCGTATAGCTGGAGGGACGCGCCCTCGACGAGATGAGCGGCGACCTGTTCGAGCCGATGTCCGCCCGCCTACTCGACCACCTCGCCACAACCGCTCGCCAGGCTCGCCGGACCATCGAGCGCGCTCTCGGTCGCGAGAGCCGCACGCCCCCCTCGACCGACCATGCCCCTGGTGCGCCGGACAGCTCACCGGCCACATCAAACCCGGCGGCGTGCCAGCAGTCACCTGCTCAACCGGCGAAACGTGCGGGGCACCGACCGGTCTCAACCACCGGCACTGGCGGATGTGGCGGGGCGCCGAACTGGTCGCTCTGTGGGCCGCACTCGATACCGCCCGTCACACATGACGAGGCGGGCCCCGGAGCGTTCGCTCCGGGGCCCGCTGGTGTCTGGTGGGAGATACCGCCTAGCTCTGCACCTTCTGCGGCTCCAAGGAAGCACCCTCCCCGCGGACTTCCTGACGGAGGGTACGCAAAGCCCGTACGGCCTCGACAGCCTTTGCGCTAAGGGGCGGTACCTGCTCGAACAGGTACCGAAGAACACTAGCCGCTCCGCCGATCACAAGAACCGCGAAGGTAGCCCATCCCATGGTCGCCATACGCACACCCCATCCGACGCCTCAGCGTCTATCGGACCCCAGCTGCCACCCGGTTACGGGCAGAGTTCTCCCGCAGGCAGCCGACGTCTTGGGGTATGGGGCTAGGTCATGGGACTACCTCCGATAGGTGGGAGTGGCAGAGGCCGCAGATGCGGCGCACAGCAGCACGTTACCCGCGGCGTTCCGCCATGAAACCGCCAATACGTACTTCAGCCTGGCGAGTTGGCTTCCCGAGGGGGGTCGCCCGTTGCCGCGGCCGGACCGGCCTAGTCCCACGACTGCCCCGGATGCTGCTCAGGGACTGCCGACCAGCCTTCGCCCGGCCAGACCTACGGGACCACGTCCGAGGAATCAACACGTCGACGAGCACCGCAAGTTGACCAGCACCGTTTCCGCGATCACATTTTGCACTCAGTACAGTACTCAGTGTCGACGGGATCCGGTCCGTGGCCGCCCTGCTCGCCGCCGACCGCCTGCTCGTACACACATCGTGCGCCGGCCTGCTCGACGAGCTGCCCGGCTACCGCTGGGACCCCAAGGCCACCGAGCGCGGCGAATACGCCCCGCTCAAGATCGATGACCACAGCGCGGACGCAACCCGCTACGCCGTCCACTCCACAGCGCACGAGTGGCGCCAGTTGCTCACCACCTCCACCGCGATAGCGGGACCTTAATCGTTCGTCCCGCATCCCACTTGCTGATGATCATGCTGTACCGGGCCCATCCGATCGCAGATATAGCCCCGTACATGAGCCCAAGAACCGCATAGAGCACGGGCACTACATGCGTGAGCCCCAGGGCCACCGTCACGCCCGCAATCGCCAGCAGCACTGCGGCCCTACGTCGCTTGCGACGGCAAACGCGCACGTACTCATTGGCCCTGCGCTGCGACTCTGCCCTCTGAGCATCCTCCGCGTCGAGGATGCGACGCCGTCGCGCATCCCAACGGCGGCCTGTCTCCACCGACTCCCGATCCCGTGATTCGGCGGACGAGTTGATCACCACGTCGCCATGGATGGCCCCGGATTGCACCACGTGACCCCTGACGTCGCCGCTCAACTCGTTGCGTACCGACGGCTGTTCACTCATGAGCCGGAAGATACGCCCGCCGCCTACAAGATCACCATTGGAGGTCGCATGCCCCTGCCTGCCAACGGCGCCAGGTGGCCGCCGCCGCAGTGGGCCCCTCACGACGCCGAAATGCGTGTCGATGACGCTTGGTACAGCGGCGACCGGAAGCGCCTCGCTCGCGTGTACGGCCACCACCCGCGGTCAAGCGAACGGCGCCAGCTGTGGGGGCGCAGCGTCGACAAGGCACCCGGACGGCCCGAGCACCGGCTACACGTGCCCCTCGCCGGCGATATCGCGTCGACCTGCTATTCGCCGACATGCCGACAGTCAAGGTCGACGACAAGCCGACGCAAGAGCGGCTAGAGCTTCTGCTCGACGAAGGACGCGTGCAGCAGACCCTTTTGTCAGCCACCGAGCAGGCCGCCGCCCTGTCCGGCGTGTTCCTGCGGGTCACGTGGGATCGGGAGTTGGCCGACCGGCCACTACTCACCGGGTGCCAACCCGACGGAGCGATCCCAGAGTTCCGATTCGGCATGCTGCGCGCTGTCACCTTCTGGCGTGAACTGCCAGGCTCGACCGAGGCACTCGTGTGGCGCCACATCGAGCGACACGAGTCCGGCCGCATCCTGCACGCCCTGTACCAGGGCACGCGCGACAGCATCGGCCGCGCCGTCCCGCTCACCGAGCACACCGAGACGTCCGACCTGGTCGACTCGCTCGGCGAGGACGGCGTCAGCGTCCCGACCGGCATTCGCGACCTCACAGCCGCCTATGTGCCCAACACGCTGCCCAACCGCCTGCACCGTAGGAGCCCCCTCGGGCGCAGCGACTACGCCGGCGTACACGACCTGTTCGACGCCCTCGACACCACGTGGACAAGTTGGATGCGCGACATCCGCCTCGCCCGCGCACGGCTGATCGTCCCGGATGGATACCTACGCGACCACGGCCCCGGCAACGGGGCATCGTTCGACGACGACCGCGAGGTCTGGCACTCCCTCAAGATGCCGCCCAACGAAGGCAGCGGACGGGCCGCCCCGAGGTGGATTGGACCCCGGGCCGACCTGCTGACGCCGAGCGTAACCGGACAAGACCTCGCCATGTCCCCCCTGACCTGATGGAGGCGCCATGTACGACCTGATCACAAGCCCGTTCCTGGACGACTACTTGACACTTCGCCCCGGAAACACAGCCGGGTTGAAGATCCCGGCGCACCGGTACCTCGAACTGCGCGCCGTGGCATCGAACGACACGATGCCCTCATGGCTGTCCAACCGTGTTCAGCGCACATGGGGACTCGACATCAGCCACCGCAGGCCCGGCGAGGCCCTGCTGATTCGCGAGCCATCCCCGTACGGCCACGGCCGCGCCTCATACGAGGTCAACAACGGATGCAACTGGAACTGTGGCCACTGCGTTTACGGCGACAAGGTGCACGAGGGTCTCTCATGGGAACCCCGCGAGCGTCTGCTGCACATCCTGCGCGACGCCGGAATCGTGTGGCTCGAACTCGGCGGGGGCGAGTGCACCGTCGACCGGCATTTCCCGGAGACGTACGCGCTCGCGTACGACCTCGGAATGATGGTCGAGATCCTGACGAACGGATCCACCCTGTACCGCCCGAAGATGCTCGAACTACTCACCACGCGCCGGCCGTACCGGGTAACGCTCAGCGTGTACGGCGCCACAGCAGAGACGTTCGACGGATTCACACGACGCCGCGGCGCGTTCGACCACTTCATGCGCGGCCTCTCCGCCGCCGGCGAGGCCGATCTACCGCTCTCGCTGAGCGTGATCATCACGCGTCGGAACGCCCACGAGGCCGACGCCATGCGGGCACTCGCACACCGCTACGCCCCACGGGTCCGCGAGTACGGCAACATGTCGCCCACTTTCGATGGTGGCGCCGACCCCCTCGACGAGCAGGCCCCCGAGCACATCCGCAACGAAACCCCCTTCACCGGATGCGACGCGGGCCACACGTCCTTGAACGTGAATCCCTTCGGCCTGGCGACCGTCTGCAAAGTCTCCCGTGACCACCCGATACCACTGCTCAAAGAGGGTGTCGCGGGATTGGCGCGGCTCGGCGGCGTCGCCGACCGAGCGCTTCAGCGTCAGGGCGCGTGCACCGGCTGTGCGCTTCAGAAGAAGTGCACCAAGTGCATGCCCCTCGTGAAGATGTACCGCCGCGCCGACGCACCACTGAACCGCTACTGCCAACACGCCTGAGAGAGGAACTACGCACATGACCGCAACCGCTGTAGAGATCACGGCACGACCGGACACCGAAGAAGAGGTCGAGGTCGTCGACCTCGACGCCGTCGCCGGCGGCGACGTCATGAGGGGCTGCGGGGACGACAACCCTTACAACTGACCCCCTTCGATCCCGAGGGCCGCCCGCCCAGCGCGGGCGGCCTCGGCTGCCCCGCCTGACCCCCTACACTCCCCGCCGTGGTGACCATGAGACTGCAATGGGATGACCTGCCCGCCGCCACCCGCGAGGCCGTCGAGGCCCGCACCGGCCCTGTCTACGCAACAGCCACCGCCGACAAGGGACTCAACAGCGAGGTTGCCGCCACCCTCGACACCCGCGCCGGCCGCGTCTTCGTCAAAGGGATGAACACCGATCATCCTCGCGCGTGGACACAGAACCGCGAGGCCACGATCAACCCTTCCGTGGCCCCCCTCGCCCCCCGCCTGCTCTGGCGGATCAACGACGGCACTTGGGATCTGCTCGGTTTCGAGTATGTCGAGGGTCGGCCCGCGGACTACCGGCCGCAGTCCGACGACCTGCCACTCGTCGCCGAGGCGATCATCACGCTTTCCGGCGTCCGCGCCCCGATCGATCTGGAACTGAAGCACATCGAGCAGCGGCTCGCCGAGTACATCGACAACCCCGACGACGCCGACCTGTTGCGAGGCGAAACCCTGCTGCATACCGATTGGCACCCCGACAACGTGCTGATCAGCAACAACGCCGCTCGCGTCGTCGACTGGGCATGGCCGACACGCGGCGCGGCATGGATCGACGCCGCCTGTTGGGTCGTCTGGCTCACCTCGGCCGGCCACAGCCCTGCGGACGCCGAGCAGTGGGCCGCCAAGACGCCCGCATGGTCCACCTCGCCCCGGCGGGCCCTCGACATCTTCGCGACCGCCCAAGAACGGCTGTGGGCCGGTATCGCCGCAGACGCGCCCGACGTCGTATGGATTCAAGACGTTGCCACAGCAGCCGCACGCTGGGCCGCCCACCGTCGCCCGTAACGAGGGGCGCCCATGCCTGACCCGCTCTTTCCCGCGCACGAGCTACTCACCCCCTGACCGCCGCGCCGCCCCTGATCCCCCGAAGGGGCGGCGCGGTCCCCTGGGCACACGAAGGCCCCGGTTCCTCCGAACGAGATACCGGGGCCGTCGTCGCACGTCAACGCGTTGCGATCAACCTGTTTTACACGTGCTGTCCAGCAACTAGACGCGTAAAACAGGTGGCTGCGCGGAGTAACGACGCAGATCAGTCGCCCTACTTACCTGCCTCGACCTCTTCTGCCACTTTGTAGGCGATGCCGTCGAGGATGTCGTGCTCGCTCACGACCACCTCGGCCGCCCCGATCCGCTCCATGACGGAGAGCAGTACGAGGGCGCCGGCGCCGATGACGTCGACCCGGCCCGGGTGCATCGAGGGGATCGCGGCACGCTCGGCGTGGGTGGCGGACAGCAGCCGCCCGGTGATCTCGCGGACGCGTTCGTAGGAGACCCGGGAGTGGTGGATGGCCTCAGAGTCGTACTCCGGGAGGTCCTGGGCGATCGCCGAGACGGTGGTCACGGATCCGGCGAGCCCGACGAGCGTACGGGCCTCGCGCAGCGGCACCGACTCCTCGGCGAGGTCGAGGGCCGCCTCGATGTCGGCGCGGATCGCCTCGACCTGCTCCGGGCTCGGCGGGTCGCTGACCACGCCGTCGTGCACGAGGTGCCGTTCCGTCATCCGTACGCAGCCGATGTCGACCGAGCGGGCGGCGCGGACGCGGTCCTCACCCACGACGAACTCCGTGGAGCCGCCACCGATGTCCACCACGAGGTAGGGCTTGGCCAGGTCGTCGCGACCTGCCAGCTCCTTGGTGGCACCCGTGAACGAGAACTCCGCCTCCTGGTCGCCGGAGATGACCTCGGGCTCGACTCCCAGGATGTCCAGTACGCCGCGGACGAAGTCCGCCCTGTTCTCGGCGTCCCGGGAGGCGGAGGTGGCGACGAAGCGGACCCGCTCCGCTCCGTGTGCCTTGATGGCTGCCGCGTACTCCCGGCACGCGGCGAAGGTCCGCTCCAGCGCGTCCGGTGCGAGGCGGCCCGTGCGGTCGACGCCCTGGCCGAGCCGGACGATCGTCATCCGCCGGTCCAGATCGACGAATTTGCCGGTCGCCAGGTCCACGTCGGCGACGAGGAGGCGGATCGAGTTCGTACCGCAGTCGATGGCGGCGACCCGGGTCACTTGGCGTCCTCCTGCACGGCCGTCACGCACGCCCCCTTGCGCCACCACTCCGGCAGTAGCGCGAGCGCCTCGTCGCCCAGGGGGTTCACCCCCGGCCCGGCGGCCAGCGAGTGGGCGACCAGGACGTGGAGGCACTTCACCCGGTCCGGCATACCGCCCGCGCTCGGAAAGCCCGCGAGCACCTCGATGGAGTCGCGCCGAGCGATGTAGTCCTCGTGCGCCGCGCGATACGCGGCCGCCAGCTCCGGATCCGTGGCGAGCCGGTCCGTCATCTCCTTCATGACACCGTTCGCCTCCAGCGTCCCGATGGCGGAGGCCGCCCGGGGACACGTCAGGTAGTAGGTCGTCGGGAAGGGAGTCCCGTCCGGGAGACGGGGAGCCGTCTCGACGACGTCCGGCTGCCCGCACGGACAGCGGTGCGCGATCGCGCGCAGCCCGCGCGGCGGCCGCCCGAGCTGCTGCTTGAAGGCCTCGACGTCCGCGTCGGTGGGCTCGGTGCGCGGGGTGGGCGGCGGGGGCGTTTCCATGCCTGTGGGTAAGTCTCTCTAGTCAGTTCTCTGAGTGGATCACCGGCGAAGGACCGGCTGGGTCGCCGGTCGGGTCACCTGTCGGGCCACCGGGCGGGTCACCCGTCGGGTCACCCGTCGGCGGCGTCTGCCTTGTCGACGCCGTCCCAGACGTTGGCGTACCAGGCCCGGTCGGCCGCCGTCTGATCCGTACGCGTCTTCTTCGCCGCGTCGGGGTCGATCACGATGTAGCCGGTCTCGCCCGGCATCACGTAGTGGAGCCGCTCCCGGATGCGCTGCTCGGCGTACGCGTCGTCCTGCCACCGCGCCTTGAGGTCGCGCAGCTGCTCGACCCGCAGGCGGGCCTCCTCCCGCCCGCGCTGGAGGTCGGCGACCTCGGCGCGCTGGGAGACGTACTGCCTTATGGGGTAGGCGAGCGCCACCACGAGCGTGCACAGGACGAGGGCGAGGAGTGCCGCCCGGCCGGTCAGCCGTGAGCGGCGGGCCTGGCGCTTGGTCTGCGAGCGGTAGACACGGGCGGCGGTCTGCTCACCGAGCAGCCGCAGCCTGGTCGAGGTGGAGAACCGGTCGCGGTCCTTCACGGCCATCTGTCCCGCCTCCCCGGTACAAACCCGTTGAATACACCGGGCCCGTCGGGCCCTTCACGTGCGTACGTCCCCGCACACGGTACGGGACCGAGTACGGGGACGTACGTACGACGGGGCTGTCACCCCGGCCGAAGGGCCGTGCTCAGCCCTTGAAGCGCGGGAAGGCCGAACGGCCCGCGTACACCGCCGCGTCGTCGAGGATCTCCTCGATGCGCAGCAGCTGGTTGTACTTGGCGACGCGGTCCGAGCGGGCCGGGGCGCCGGTCTTGATCTGGCCGCAGTTCACCGCGACGGCGAGGTCGGCGATGGTGACGTCCTCGGTCTCGCCGGAGCGGTGGGACATCATGCACTTGAAGCCGTTGCGCTGGGCCATCTCGACGGCGTCCAGGGTCTCGGTCAGCGAGCCGATCTGGTTGACCTTGACGAGCAGGGCGTTGGCGGAGCCCTCCTCGATGCCGCGGGCGAGGCGCTCCGGGTTGGTGACGAAGAGGTCGTCGCCGACGATCTGGACCTTGTCGCCCAGCTTCTCGGTGATGACGTTCCAGCCGGCCCAGTCGTCCTCGTACAGCGGGTCCTCGATGGAGACGAGCGGGTAGGCCGCGACGAGCTCCTCGTAGTACTCCGTCATCTCGGCGGCGGAGCGCTCCTTGCCCTCGAAGAGGTACTTGCCGTCCTTGTAGAACTCGGAGGCGGCGACGTCGAGCGCGAGGGCGACCTGCTGGCCGGGGATGTAGCCGGCCTCCTTGATCGCGTCGAGGATCAGGTCCAGGGCCTCGCGGTTGGAGCCGAGGTTCGGGGCGAAGCCGCCCTCGTCGCCGAGGCCGGTGGACAGGCCGCGGCTCTTCAGGACCTTCTTGAGGGTGTGGTAGACCTCGGCGCCCCAGCGCACGGCCTCGGAGAAGGACTCCGCGCCGATCGGGGCGATCATGAACTCCTGGATGTCGACGTTGGAGTCGGCGTGCGACCCACCGTTGAGGATGTTCATCATCGGGACCGGCAGCAGGTGCGCGTTCGGTCCGCCCAGGTAGCGGAAGAGGGGGAGGTCGGACGCCTCGGACGCGGCGTGGGCGACGGCGAGCGAGACACCGAGGATCGCGTTGGCGCCGAGCGAGCCCTTGTTGTCGGTGGCGTCCAGGTCGATCATGGCCTGGTCGATGAGGCGCTGCTCGGTGGCGTCGTAGCCGACGAGCTCCGGGCCGAGCTGCTCGATGACGGCGAGGACGGCCTTCTCGACACCCTTGCCGAGGTAGCGGTTGGGGTCTCCGTCACGGAGCTCAACAGCCTCGAAGGCACCTGTGGAGGCGCCGGACGGAACGGCGGCACGACCCGTGCTGCCGTCGTCGAGGCCGACCTCGACCTCGACCGTGGGGTTGCCTCGGGAGTCCAGGATTTCCCGGGCTACGACGACGTCGATGGACGGCACGAGCATCTCCTTCTGGGATGTGACGCAAGCTGTTCCGGGCCGGAGGCCCGGTCGGGTGCGGACCTGTGGTGGCCCCGCGGCATGAGCCTAACCGGCTGCCGGGGTTCGGCCAGCCCTCGACCGCCTCCTGGACAGAACCGAGAGTAAATTGTTTCCGAACGGAACAAAGCGAGAGGGAAGCGCGGGAACGCCGAAGAGGCGAGCCCGGGAACGAAAAAGCCCCGCCCCGGTGCGTACGGGGGAACACGCACCGGAGCGGGGAGCCCGTGGGGGACGGGGGTGGCCCTCACGAGGCCTCCACTATGGGGGACACGGATGTGAGGGCGCTGTGGTTCAGCCGCGATTCGATTGTGGGTCCGGAGATCCGGCTGTGGGCCGGAGATCCGGCCGAGGCTGAGCGGCCAGGGCCTCGGCCGGGACGTGACATGACGTCCGGACAATCGAAGTGGGGGTCGCGGCCGACGGGTGTCAGCTGAGGTGCAGCTGCTGGCCCGGGAAGATGAAGTCGGCGTCGTCGACGATGTCGTCGTTCAGCTTGTACAGCTTCGCCCAGCCGCCCTTGACGTTCTTCTTCTCGGCGATCTCGCTGAGGGTGTCACCCTTGACGACCTTGTACTCGCCGTCGCCCTTCTCGACCTTCTTGCCGGTCGGGGTCTCGACGGTCTTCTTCGCGGCCGGCCGCTCCTGGGAACGCGAGGCGCGCTCCTCGGAGGACTTGGTGCTCTGCTGCGGCTGCGACTGCGAGGTGCCCTGGCCGGAGTTGCCCGAGTTCGAGGGCGCCGGGGCGCCACCGGCCGAGGCGCCGGACAGGCCCACGCCACAGCTCGGCCAGGCACCCTTGCCCTGGCCCGCGAGGACCTTCTCGGCGACGGCTATCTGCTCGGACTTGGAGGCCTGGTTGGCGGTGGAGGCGTACGCCGTGCCGCCGTACGCGGCCCAGGTGGAGGCCGAGAACTGCAGGCCGCCGTAGTAGCCGTTGCCGGTGTTGATCGACCAGTTGCCGCCGGACTCGCACTGGGCGACGGCGTCCCACTCGGAGGCGGTGGCGGCGGAGGCTCCCGTGGCGCCCATCAGCGGGACGGCGACGGCCGCGGTGGTGACACCGGCGAGCGTGGCGAAACGGGTGGCCTTGGACGGGCGGCGGTGCTTGCCCTTGCTCGAAAGCAGCATGAAGTGATCCCCTCACCGACGCCTGCGAGGTGAGCTGTCGGGTTCGGGCCGAGTGAGTTGCCCGGCCGCGCGACACTGCTGTCACGCGGCTTAACCCCAAGCCGTACCTGGCCTCAACGACCGGGTCCGGCACTTACCTTGGGTCCCCCGCTCCTGCCTACGGCGCTTGACGCGACGACTGTTCCCGTACGGCCGCTGGCAGGATTCGGCGTTGCGTCCGTCGGGGCTCACCAGTGGCGAGCGGTCACGACCGTAGACACGCGATCCGCCGAATTTCAAAGACGATCAGGGTCTTGAGATCCATGTCTCACTTTCACCAAATCGGACATTCAGCGCGAACTACCGCTGTTTTTCGCCCGATTCGACGCCTTGATGACCACATGGCACACCGCGCGGACCGCTACTTGTCGGCCGTCTGCAGGCCCTCCACGTCGAGGCTCTGACCGGGGATGATGAAGTCCGGGTCGTCACCGACGGCTTCCTTGTTCTCGGCGTAGAGCGCCCGCCATCCGCCCTCGACACCAAGGGAGTCGGCGATCCCCGAGAGGTTGTCTCCGGAACGCACGGTGTACGAGCCCTCGGCGGCGACGCGCGACTCGCTGTCGCTGCGCGAGGCGTGCCGGCCGGCGGAGTCGTCCGCCCGGGTGTCGGTGGCGCCTTCGTCGGCACTGCCACCGCGGTGACGGCCGGAGCCGGTGTCTTCCGTTCCGGAATCCTCGGCCGAAGCCTCCCCGTTCTGGGAGGACTTGTCCGGGTCGTCACTCTTTGCGGTGGCGTCCGAGGAGGAGCTGTCGGAATCCTGTGAGTCCGCGCTGTCGCCACTGCCACTGGACGAGTCGGACGAACTGGATGAACCAGACGTGTCGGACTTCGTCCCGCTGCTGTCCCCCATACCCAGGCCGGACAGCGGAGTGGAAGATTCCTCCGCGACCCCCGTGTCGACGTCGGCCGAGTCGGAGTTCTGCGTCAGACCCGCGACGAGCCCGCAGGTCGCCCAGGCGCTCGTGCCCTGCTTCGCGAGAACCTTCTCGGCGACGGCTATCTGCTGCGAACGGCTGGCCTGGTCGGCGCTCGGCGCGTAGTCGAGGCCGCCGTTGTCCTCCCAGGTCTCCTGGGTCATCTGGAGGCCGCCGTAGTACCCGTCGCCGGAGTTGGCGCTCCAGGAGCCGCCGCTCTCGCACTCCGCGACCGCGTCCCAGGTCGTACCGCTTGCGGCGCTCGCGCCGGTCGCGCCGAGCAGAGGGATCGCGATGGCCGACCCGGTCACACCCGCCGCGACGAGGAGAGCCGGAGCCTGACGGGGGCGACGGTGACGACCGTTCCCGGAGAGCATGCGGTTGCCTTTCGCGTGACAGCAAGGACTGCGCACAGCGCACAGCCCGACGACTGCGCTTGTGACTGCTGCGGCAGGTGGGACCGGCCGCATTGATGGGTGAACGTATCGGCAGTCGAACTCTTGTCACAAGTCGATGCAGCGCAGATAACGTGAAGATCACAAACTTGACGGAGTCTCATGTTCCGTCGACTCCGTCTGCTGGATACCCGCTAGTCCGTACGCACCTTCCCGGAAGGGGTGAACTCCACCGGAAGCGTGCGCAATCCGCGCATGATGAGCCCGCCACGCCATCGCAAATCGGCGGAATCGCCCGCGAGTTGCAGATCGGGGAGGCGGGTGAGGAGCGTGGCCAGCGCGGTCTGGCCCTCCAGCCGGGCGAGGGGTGCGCCGAGGCAGTAGTGGATGCCGTGGCCGTAACCGAGGTGCTGGTTGTCACGGCGGGAGAGATCGAGGGTGTCGGGCTCGGCGAACCGTGCGGGGTCGCGGTCGGCGGCGGCGAGTACGACGAGTACGGGGTCGCCGGCGGCGATGTCCTGCCCGCCGATGCTCAGCGGCTCGGTGGCGAACCGCCAGGTGGCCAGTTCCACGGGCCCGTCGTAGCGGAGCAGTTCCTCGACACCGGTCGCGAGAAGGTCCGTACGGCCGGCCGCGAGGGAGTCCTGGAGCTGCTGCCGCTGTTCGGGGTGGGTGAGCAGTGCGTACGTGCCGTTGCCGATCAGGTTCACAGTCGTCTCGAACCCGGCGAACAGGAGGATGAAGGCCATCGCGGCGGCCTCGTTCTCGGTGAGGTGCTCGCCGTGGTCGGAGGCCCGGATGAGACCGGAGAGGAGGTCCTCGCCGGGCGCGGGCCGCTCTGTCAGCTCCTCGCGCTTGCGGTGGATGAGCTCGGCGAGATAGCCACGCATCTTCTTCACGGACCGCGCCACGCCCCCGCGCGGGCCTCCCCCGTGCCGGATCATCATCCCGGCCCAGTCCCGGAAGTCGTCCTGGTCCTCGCTCGGGACGCCCAGCAGATCGCAGATGGCGTAGATGGGGAGCGGGAACGCGAACTCGTGAATGAGGTCGGCCTCTCCCTTCTCCACGAAGGCGTCGATGAGCCGGTCGGTCAACTCCTGCACCCGGGGGGCGAATTCGGCCACTCGCCGCGGTGTGAACGCCTTGCTGACGAGCCGCCGGAGCCTGGTGTGGTCCGGCGGGTCGATGTTGAGGAGGTGCGTCATCAGCTCGGCCTTGCGCTCGCCGGGGATACCGGTCTTCCCCTTCGCGTGCGCGGGCTCGTCGTGATGAGCGGGGTTCTTGCTGAGCCGACCGTCGGCCAGGGCCTCCTTGGCATCCGCGTACCGGGTGACCAGCCAGGCCTCCACTCCGCTGGGGAGTTTCGTCCGGTGCACGGGGGCGTGCTCCCTGAGCCAGGCGTACGCCGGGTAGGGGTCGGTAGCGAACTCCCAGGTGAAGAGTTCCGGGGCAGGTTCCCCGGCGGGGGTCTTGGCAGGCGTTTCCGTCACGCGTCGACCGTATCGGGAGGGGTGGGGGGAGGCGGTTCGGCGGGGTGGCGCGGGCAGGCCCGGCGGGGTGGCGGGAGCCGGTCCGGTGGGTGGCGAGGGCCCGGCCCGGCGGGTGGCGAGGGCCCGGCCCGGCGGGTGGCGAGGGTCGGTCCGGTGGATGGCGAGGGTCGGCTCGACGGGGTGGCGAGGGTCGGTCCGACGCATGGCGAGGGCCGGTCCAGTGGATGGCGAGGGCAGGCTCGGCGGGGTGGCCAGGGCCGGTCTGGTGCGTGGCGAGGGTCGGCCCGGCAGATGGCCAGGACCGGCTCGACGGATGGCCAGGGCCTGCTCGGCGGGGTGACCAGGGCAGACCTGGTGCGTGGCGAGGGTCGGCCCGGTGTCGGCGTGGTTCGTCGTGGCTGCTCTCCGAGCCGGGCTTCGCCCCCCAGCTTGCGTTGCTTATCCTGGAACATCCATGAATCACCTGCTCCTTGACCCCACGAGCCGGAAACTCCATACATTCGCGCCCGTGGACTCCGATCTCCTCCGGACCAGTTTCGCGGTCGTCGAAAGGCGAGCCGAATTCGCGGCCAAGTACTTCTACTCGCACCTCTTCTGGCACCACCCCGATGTCCGCGCCCTGTTCCCGCTGGATTTCCCGGAGGACATGGAACGTCAGCGGGACCGTCTGTTCGCCGCGTTGACGCTGGTCGTGGGGCGGCTGGGGGAGCCGGGGATGCACGAGTACCTGTGGGAGCTGGGGCGGGACCACCGGAAGTATCTGGCGCGCCCGGAGCACTACGCGGCGGTGGGCACGAGCCTGATCGCCGCGTTCGCCGCCGTGTCGGGAACGGCGTGGAGCACCGAGGTGGAGAAGGCCTGGGACGAGGCGTACGCCGTGATCGCGGACGCCATGATGGACGGCGCGTGGGAGGCGGAGAGCCGGGGGGAGCCGCCCTGGTGGGACGCCGAGGTGCTCGGCCGCACCAGGCACGGGGACGACCTCGCCGTGCTGAGGCTGCGCCCCCACCGCCCCCTCCCCCATCTGCCCGGCCAGTACGTGAGCGTCAACAGCCCCCGCATCCCGGGCGTCTGGCGCCCCTACTCCCTCGCGAACGCACCCCGTCCCGACGACACCGTCGACTTACATGTCAGCCTCGTCGAGGACGGTGTCCTGTCCACCGAGCTCGTCCGCCGCACCCGCGAGGGAGACACCCTGCGCCTCGGCACGCCCGGTGGCCGGCTGACCCTGCGTACGCCGGTGGAGCGGCCCGTCACCTTCATCGCCGCGGGGACCGGCTGGGCCCCGGTGAAGGCGCTGCTGGAACAACTGGCGTGGGAGCCGGGCTCGTACGACGAGGCGCGGCTGTTCGTGGTCGCCCGGGACACGACGTACCTGTACGACCGGGCCTCATTGGGAGAGTTATGCACGCGGCTGCCGCATCTCGACGTCACCGTCATAACGCCCGCGCCCGGCCGTCCGAAGGACCAGGCCACCGGCCGGCTGCTGACAGCGCTGGGCAATCGGGCCAACTGGGCCCGCCATGACGTCTATCTGGCCGGCCCGCCCAGGCTGGTGGACGAGACCGCCGAGGTCCTCCCCGTTCTCGGCGCCGACCCCGAGCACGTCTTCTGCGACGATCTGCCGCCCACCGGTCAGGGGCAGGCCCGCCCGCTCGGCCCGGGTGAGTGGCTTCTCCACCGCCCCCGCCCCCACTGGCACAACCCGTCGGCCCGCGCCCCGGACTGAGCCCGCCTTGAGCGCCCCGTAAGGGGCGCGGGGCGATATCAATGTGCGGCTCCGCCGCGTGGGCGCGACCAGCCACAGTCGGCCCGCACTTCCCAATCCGCACTCAGCGAAGCGCTTCGCGCATTCGTATCGCATCCCGGTAAGCCCGCGCCGCCACCCGGAGCGCCGCCTCCGGGTCCACCCCGTCCGTCTCGGCGCGGACCGCCAGCGCCAGCAGTTCGTAGCCGACGCCCTCGCCCTGGGGCAGCGGCACCTCCAGGCCCGCCGTACGCGCGCGGGACGCCAGCTTGGCGGCGAGTGCGAGGCCGGGCTGGCCGAGTGGGACGCCCTCGGTCACGGACGTCCGCTGCTTCTCGACGGCCTTGGTGCGCAGCCAGTGCTCCTTGACCTCCTCGGGGGTCGAGGCGGTCTCGTCGCCGAAGACGTGCGGGTGGCGGTGGATGAGCTTGGTGACGATGCCGCCCGCCACGTCGTCGATGGAGAAGGGCTCCTCCCCGTCCTCCGGGCGGCCCTCCTCGGCGATCCGGGCGTGGAAGACGACCTGGAGCAGCACGTCACCGAGCTCCTCGCGCAGCTCGTCGCGGTCGCCCTCCTCGATGGCCTCGACGAGTTCGTACGCCTCCTCGATGCCGTATTTCGCCAGGCCCTTGTGGGTCTGCTGGGACGACCAGGGGCACTCGGCGCGGATGCGGTCCATGACCTGGACGAGGTCGAGGAGGCGGGCGCCCGGGAGGTCGTACGAGGCGGGGAGCAGTTCGAGGTCGGGCATCTGGACGCGCCCGGAGCCGGCCAGCCGGGCCAGGCCGTCGGTCAGGCGCGGCTCGCCCTCGCCGGTGGCCACGACGACGACCGTGTGCCCGCCGGCGCAGGCGTCGACCAGGCTCTCCGCGGTCGGCGCGGCCTCGTCGACCTGGATGCCCGCCTCGCGCAGATACGGCAGCTGGGGGTGTGTGCCGTCCGCGCACAGGACGCGGTCGGCGCCGTGCAGCGCCTGCCAGGCGGGCCAGGACAGGAGTCCGGGCGCGACTCGGTGGCTGGTGGTGAGCAGGACGATGCGCCCCGGGCTGGATGCGTTCACACACCGAACGTAACCCACGCCACTGACATCGAGGTCACGTGCCGTGGGCGAGGAAGGATCAGGACCGGACCGGCTACGCCGTCTCCTTGTTTCCCGACGAGGTGACCTCGCGCAGCCAGGGCAGCTTGGCGTCGACGCGGCTGCTCTTCTCCACGTCCCAGTCGCCGTAGCGCGGGTTCAGGTCGACGTCCATCTTCTTGGACGCCTCGGACAGTGCCTTCCAGAAGGCGGGCTGGCTGGTGTCCGTGCCGAGTGCGGCGGCGAGCTTCTGGGCCTCGATCTGGACGCGGAGGTTGTCGTCGAGCCGCTCGGGTGCGACGCCGTACTGCTGGAGCCAGGCCACTTCCAGTGCCTTCGCGTCGCCCGCCTGCTTCTCCAGTTCGCCGCGGAAGCTCTGGACCTCCTTGCGGGTGACGGTCACGCCCGCGTCCTGTGCGGCCTGGTGCAGGACACGGTCGAGGACCATGCCGTGCAGGGTGTCGCGGGTGAGGCCGCCGGACTTGGCGATGGCCTGTTCGTACTGCGCTTCGCCCGTGGTGGCCGCCCGCTGCGCGGACCGTACCTCGTTCACCCGGTTCTCCAGCTGGGAGACGGTGATGCGGTCGTCGCCGACGACGGCCGCGGCACCGGGATGCGCGTCGTTGCCGCAAGCGGAGAGGAGGGGGGCCGCGGTGACGAGCGCGGCGGAGAGGAGGAACGCGGTGCGACGGCGGCGGTGCAAGGAGACCTCCTGTAGGAGCTTGTGCGACGGTGCACAAAGTCTTGCGGTGATCGATGGTAGGCAGGGGACCGGCTCTCGGCCACCCATTCGACCCAACGATTCGCCAGGACTTCGGGCACCGTCCCCGGGCCGTCTCCATCCACACGCCGCACAGTGGCCCCGTCCGGTGGCCGCGTGTATGCGGTCAGCCGCGGACCTGGCCCAGCCACTGGAGGGTTCGGCTGACCTCCGCGACGAGGGGATGGCCGGGGCCCCGCAGCCGTTCGACGTCGTACTGGAGGCGGGCCAGTGTGTCGTGGGCGGCGGCGCGGTCGCCGAGGGCGAGCAGCAGGTGGCCTATGCGGCGGCGGACTTCGAAGGAGAGCTCGGCGTCCTGGGCGACGTACTGGTTCTCGTAGTACGGGAGCAGCGCGCGGTACTCGGCGAGCGCGGCGGCCGGTTCGCCGAGCTGTTCCAGGCACTGGGCTGCCTCGTAACGGAAGCGCAGGGACTGCGGGTCGGCCTGGCCCGCCTCGGCGGCGCGCTCGTCGGCGAGGAGGCGCAGTTCGGGCAGGGCGCGGCGGTACTGGCCGTCGTCCATCAGCGTGGCCGCGTACTGCTTGCGCAGGGTGCGGACGACGGGTGAGTGCTCGCCGTGCTGGGCGGCGGCGGCCGGGAGGATGCCGCCGAGGATGTCGACGGCCTGGGTGATGCGGCCCTCGCCGAGGAGGCGTTTGACCTCGTCGACGGCGCCCGCGACGTCGGGCTTCTCGGCGGCGGGGGTGGCCTGCGGCTGGGCCGCGGGGGTCCGGGCGCGGTCCGGCCAGGGGGCGTGCGGGCGCAGGAAGGGGCGGGTGGGGTCGAGCGGGCCGCCGGACGGGATCCCGCGCGCGGGAAGCAGCGGCAGCAGTTGCTCGTACGTCTCCTGTGCGGAGTCCGGGCGGTGCTGCGGGTCCTTGGAGAGCAGCCGCAGCACCAGGGCCTCCAGCGCTTCCGGGACCTCGGGGCGCAGGCGGCGGACCGGGAGGGGCGGTTCGTAGAGGTGGCGGTGGAGCACGCCGAGGGCGGTGGAGCCCGAGAACGGCACATCCCCGCTGAGGAGTTCGTGCAGCAGCACCCCGAGCGCGTACAGGTCGGTGTACGGGCCGACGGCGCCGCCCATCGCCTGCTCGGGGGCCATGTAGGCGGGCGAGCCGATGGGTGAACCGGTGTGGGTGAGGCGGGTGGTGTCCGTGTCCATGACCGACGCGACGCCGAGGTCGAGGACGGTGACCGTGCCGTCCTGCTTGACCATCACGTTCCGCGGCTTGAGGTCGCGGTGGACGATCGGCACGGCGTGCACCGCGGACAGCACGGCGCACAGCTGGGCGGCGACCGAGACGGCCCACTGCCAGGGGTACGGGTCGTGCTCGGCGAGGTGGTCGGCGAGGTCGGCGCCGTCGACGTACTGCATGACGAGGAACAGCTCCTCGCCCTCGCTGCCCGCGTCATGGACGGTGACCAGGCCGGGGTGGTCGACCTGGGCGGTGACGCGGCACTCACGCACGAAGCGGCGGCGCAGTTCGTCGGCCTCGGCGCCCGCGACCTTGTCGGGGCGCAGCAGCTTGACGGCGACGCGCCGGTCGAGGCGCTGGTCGTACGCCGTCCACACCTGGCCCATGCCGCCCTGTCCGATGAGCGTGGACAGTTCGTAGCGGCCGGTGATCACACGTCCCGACGCCACGGTCACCTGCCGTCCTCGTGCTTGCGGAGATAGTCACTCAGCTCGTCGAGCTCGGCGCGCACCTGGTCGATCCGGGCGGGCGCGGGGCGCTGCGGCGGCGGGGTCGGGGTGCCGGGCTGGGGTATCGGCGTACTCGGGGGCACCGGGGTGTGCGGGCCGGTCGCGGCGGTGTACGGCGACTGCTGCTGCGGGTAGCCGTACACGGGCGCCGGGGGCTGCTGGTGCTGCGCGTAGCCCGCTGTCGCGTAGTTGAGCTGGTGGAAGTGGCGGATGTCCGCCGCGAGGTAGTACGAGATCACGATCACGAGCGAGCCGAAGAGCAGGGCGAGGCCGAGCCAGCCGCCGGCGGTGTGGATCTCCTCGCCGGGCTCGGTGCCGAGCAGGACGAGGCCGAGGATCTCGGCCGCGAGGGTGGCCACGAACAGGCCCCAGTCGAGGGACTTGCGGGTCACGAGTGCCAGGCGCAGCATCATCGTCCAGCCGAGCAGGCCGAAGCTGCACACCGAGATCACCACGAAGAACACGCGCAGGAAGACCAGCAACCCGGTCGAGGGTGGCGGCTTCACCGGCTGCGCCTGGCCGTGGCCTTGCATGGTTGCTCCTGGAGGCCTGATGAGGGCGGACGAAGGTCGGACGGAGGACGAACCTACGAGTTGGAAGTCCGAGCGTATAGGCCGACAAGGACAACTGTTCCCGGGTTGTACCGAACCGTTGTCGTGCTGATCACTCCGTCCGCCCCAACCGTCTCAGCCGGGCTCGACCGTGCCGTCCGTCAGGCCGTCGTACATGCCGCGGACCAGCTGCTCGCCGAGGCGGCCTGCGAGTCGTAGCGCCTCCTCGAACTCGGCGAGCGCCCGGAACCGTTCGCCGTACGTGCGCTGCTGGTCCAGTGGCAGCCGGGGCACCTGGAGGCGGCGGACGTCGAGGCGGGTCGCGGTGGACGCGTAGCTGCTGGCCTGGCGGTTGTTGGCGGTGCCGCGCAGGAAGCCGGCGAGGAACCACGGGTCGATGGCGGCCGGGTCGGGGCGCAGCAGCGCGAGGTTGCGGCCGAGTGCGGCGCCCGCGGTCTCCTCGTCGACCACGCGCGCGATGGCGCCGCCGCCGAGCACGGGGACGACGACGTCTCCGGGCTCGGTGAGGACGGGTTCCTCGTCGCTCTCGGGCAGTGTTCCGGAGGGCGCTGTTCCGGCGAGGACGTCGTGGTCGGTGAGGACGGGCACGCGCGCGTGGCCGCCGTTTCCGCCCGTACGCAGCTGGAGTGCGCCCCCGCGCGCGAGTTCGCCGATCGTGGTGAGCGGCCAGCGGGTGGGCGGGCGCGGGTCGGCGGCGGGCGGGGTGAGTTGGCCGGTGCGGCGCAGGGTCTTGCCGAGGCGGTCGCGTACGTCGGCGAGTTGTTCGGCGCCGCCGCCCGCCGCGGGGGGTGGCAGATGGCGGGCCGGGGCCAGGTCCACGTCGTCGTCGAGGAGTTCGATGACCGGCACCGAGCGGCTGAGTCCCGGCTGTTCGGGCGCGGTGCCGGTGCGGTCGAAGGGGCGCCAGGCGTCGAGGACCGCGGTGCGCACGGCCTGCCAGTCGAGGCCGCCGCGGCCGTCGGCCGTGAACACACCGGTGTCGGCGAGCAGCACCTCGGGCTGTGCGGGATGCGCCGTGAGGGCGGGCCTGCGCAGCACCCACAGGTGCAGCGGGAGGTTGTACGGGGGTGCCGCGCCCGGCGGCAGGGCGATCACCGCACGCAGGGCGCCGCGGCGCAGCAGGTCGGCGCGGATGCGGCGGCCGGAGCGGCGGGAGGCGGCGGCCGGGGGCATCAGGAGGACGGCGATGCCGCCTTCCTTGAGGCGGGCCAACGCGTGCTGGACCCAGGCCAGTTCGGACTCGGTCCGGGCCGGGAAGCCGTACTCCCAGCGGGGGTCGTAGGCGAGTTCGTCGTGGCCCCAGTTGCGCTCGTTGAAGGGCGGATGGCACAGGACCGCATCGGCCGTGAGGCTGCCGTACGCGTCGTCGCGGAGGCTGTCGGCGGCGGCGGTGCGCACGGTCGTCACGGTGGCCTCCGCGTGGAGGGCGAGGCGCAGTGCGGTGAGGGCGGCCAGTTCGGGGGCGCTGTCCTGGCCGTACAGATGCTGGTCCTCGATGCCCGACGGGCCCTGCGCGGCGGCCACCGCGCGCAGCAGGGCGCCGGTGCCGCACGCCGGGTCGAGGACGGTCCTGGCGGGCCCCGCGAGGTCGGTCATCAGGGCGGCCAGGCCGGTCGGTGTGAGCGTGTACTGGCGCGGGTTGGCGTCGAGGTGCCTGCCGAGCAGGAACTCGTACGCCTTCCGGGTGCCCAGTTCGGCCGCGAGGTCGGCTGCGCCGCGCAACAGGGGGGCGGACGGGAGCAGATGGGCGGCGGTCGGCGTGGCGACGGCCCGTTTGCGGACCAGGCCGAAGCGCGGGGTGAGGACCTGGTCGAGAGGTGCGGGCAGCAGTTCGGCGAGGCGCGCGTCGGAGCCGGCGCTCAGCTCCAGCCAGACCGTGGGGCGGTCGTTGACGAGCAGGAGCGCGCAGCCGACGTGGACGAGGGCGGTGACCGGGCCCTCCGGGTGGCCGGCGAGCTGCTGCCATACGCGCTCGCGCAGGGGCACCTCGGCGAGCTTGCCCTGGGTGCGCAGCCAGGTCTCGACCTCGGTGAGCGCGAAGGAGGGGCTGGTCTCGGTGCCGCCGACGGGTTTGGGGAAGTCGGCGTGGCGGCGGCGCCAGTTGCTGACGGCGGCCCGGCCGACTCCGGCGAGTCTGGCGATTCCCGCCGCAGTGACCTCTGTCCCGTTCTCCTGCACCCGTCGGCTCCCCTCGTCCTGGTGTGTGGCGTCGAGCATACCGACGCACGTGACAACGACCCATTCACGGCCGTGTACTTACACTTCTACGTGAATCATGTTGACTCGGTTCACAGGCTCTGCTGTGATTGACCCATCGGATGAACGGCCGTCGAAGCGGCGGCCGTCATCTCTGGGGGAGGGGACTGTCATGGGCGCCAAGGGAAAGATCGCGCTGGGGGTTGTCGTGAGCGTCGTCGTCATCGGCGCGGTGTCGGCGAACGCGGGCGACGACGGGGACAGCGGTTCCGGCGGCAAGGCCAAGGACTCCGCGGCCTCCGCGGAGCGCGAGTCCGGCACGAAGTCCGACACCAGGTCCGGCACCAAGGCGGACGCGGGCTCGAAGAAGGACGCCAAGGCGGACAAGGCCGAGAAGGTGGCGTTCCAGGGCGACGGCGACTTCGAGGTCGGCACCGACGTCAAGCCCGGCACCTACCGGACCACGGGGAACACGGGCGGCCTCTGCTACTGGGAGCGCGCCAAGGACGCCTCGGGCGAGATGGACTCGATCCTCGCCAACGACAACGTCAGCGGCACCAGCTACGTGACGATCCCGGCCGGCGACAAGCTCTTCAAGTCGAGCGGCTGCAAGGACTGGGAGACCGTCGACGCGAAGGCCACCGGCACACCGGCCGCGCCGGTCAAGGGCGACGGCGGCATGCACAGAGTCGGCGTCGACATCGCTCCCGGCACCTACAGGTCCACCGGCAACACCGACGACCTCTGCTACTGGGAGCGCACCAAGGACGCCTCGCACTCCATGGAGTCGATCCTCGCGAACAACAACGTGTCCGGCACGGGCGTCGTGACCGTCGCCGCCGGCGACGCGTACTTCAAGACCACGGGCTGCAAGGACTGGAAGAAGACCGGCTGACACAGCCGCGCGCCGCCGTCCCTGCCACCCGCCCCACACCAGCCGCATCCGCGCCCGCGCGCGCCGTCTCTCTACCGCTCTGCGCGCCCACGCGCCTTCGCGCCCTCCTCTCTTCTTCTCTCTCCTCCTCTCTTCTTCTCTCTTCTTCTCTCCACCTCGACACTTCAAGGAACTGTCATGCGTCGCACCGCACTTGCCGCTCTCTGCCTCGCCGCCACGGCCGCCGCCTCGCTCACCGGCTGCCTGCCCGGGGAGGAGAAGGCGGACAGCAAGCCGAAGGGCCCGTTCGCCGGGCAGACCGGCGGCGAGATAGCCGACCGGGCCGTGAAGGCCACCTCGAACGCCTCGTCGCTGCGTATGAAGGGCGACATCAAGGACGACGACGGCAGCCGCGTCGGCCTGGACATGGCCCTCGACAGAAAGGGCGAGTGCGCGGGCACGATGAGCGCGAACGGCCAGGGCAAGGCCGACCTCGTCAAGACCGGCGACACCCTCTACATGAAGTACGACGAGAAGTTCCTGCGCGCCCAGAGCGACGGCGCGTCCAAGGAGGAGACCGACGGAGTGGTGGCCATGCTGGCCGGCAAGTGGACCAAGATGTCCGCGACCGGTTCGGACGCCAAGGACATCGCGAGCTTCTGCGACCTCGACACCGTGCTCGCGGACTTCAAGGACGTCAACTCCGACGCCACGCGCGGCAAGACGACCACGGTCGACGGCACCCCGGCGATCGTCCTGCACGAGAAGGACGGCAAGGACACCTACACGCTGTACGTCGCCACCGAGGGCAAGCCCTACCTGCTGAGGGTCGTCAGCAAGTCCGCCGAGGACCCGGGCACGGTCACCTTCGGCGACTTCGACACCCCGGTCCCGGCCGAGAAGCCCGCGGGCAAGGTCATGGACCTGGACGAGATGGGCGGCTGACGGAACGCCGCCCGGGCCGGCCGAAGCCGGTGTGGGGCGGAGGGAAGCCGATGGGGCGCGCCTTCCGGGGCGCGCCCATCGGGCGTGCCCCCTCTGAAGGCTCGCGTTTCGTCGGGCCCGCAGGAAATCCCGGCGCACCGGCGCACGTCAACCGGACACACCGGATGCGCCGGATCACCGCACGCGCCTCAAAGAGCGTGCCGTACCCACACGTTGGGCTCGACGTACACCGCGTATCCGCGGCGCGGCTCGCAGTGCACCGGCACCAGTGCGCCGGGCACCTCGACCTGGCCCTCCTCGTCGAAGGGCAGCCCCGTCCACGCCCGCCACTCGTCGAGCGACGCCGCCACGGTCATCGACGCCGGCGCCACCGCCTCGATGCGCGCGCCCGCCCGGACGTGGACCCGCAGCCACGGGTCGTGCGGCAACCCGTCGCCACGCGTCCGGAACGCGTACTCCGCCATCTCCGTACGCGGCTCCAGATGCTTCGCGCTCGGGCGCACCGGGGCGACGACCTCGTCGAAGCCCCGGGCCCGGGCGTTGACACGCATCGCGGAGAGCATGCGGGCCGACAGGCCGGTGCCCTGGGCGTGCGGGGCGACGACGACCGAGATCGCGCTCACCGTGTCCGGGGTGATGCCGTGGCGCCGGTCGGAGAACGCCCACACCAGCACCTCGTCCCAGCCCCGCGCCGGCAGCTCGCCCCGATCCTCGTCCGCGAGGGCGAACGGCACGCTGTAGGCGTGCGCGACCACCTCTCCGCGCTCGTCCTCGGCGAACAGCACGTACTCCGGCAGCTCGGTGGCGATGCGGCCGTAGTGCGCGTTGCCGACGGGGTCGTTGCGCAGGAACTCGGGCCAGGTGTCCGCCATGCCCGTCACCTGGTCGTACATCTCGGGCCGCTCGGCGAGGCTCGACACCTTCAGCTCCATGCGGGACACGGTAGGCGTCGACTCGGGCGGTGCGGAACGGAATTACCTGCGCGGACCCGACCCCACGACTCGCGCCACCCACTCGGCCCGCTCACCCCACTCACCCGGCTCACCCGGCTCGGCCAACTCAGCCGCTCACCCCAGTCAGCCCGCTGTCCCGCTCGGCCCACTCACCCCGCGTGGAACCGCTTCGGTGCCTGTGTCGAGGTCCCCCCGGAGGGGAGCTTCTGCCCTGGGCAGCCGGACAGGACCCGCTTCATGGCGTCCCGCTCGGCGGCGGTGACCCACAGCTCGTACTTCTTCTTCACGGCCACCTGCCGGGCCACATACGTGCAGCGGTACGCCTTGTGGGGCGGGAGCCAGGTCGCCGTGTCCCCGTCGCCCTTGCTGCGGTTGCGGCCGGCGTCGACGGCGAGGAGGTTCAGCGGGTCGTTGGCCAGCGCTATCCGCTTGCTCGCGTCCCACTTCTGGGCGCCCTTCTGCCAGGCGTCCGACAGCGCGACGAGATGGTCTATGTCGACCTCGCTGCGGCCGCCTCGTACGAAGGTGACGTCCTTGTCGGTGTACGGGTCGGGGTCGAGTGTCCCGGAGCTCACCTGACAGTCGCCGTCGCTGAACTTCACCTCCTTCAGGTCCCGTTTGAGGATGTCGTCGCGGGTGTCGCAGCCGTTCGTGTCCGTGTCGGCCCACGGGCTGCCGAACTTGTCCCGGTCGTATCCCGTCTTGGGCGCCCGCCCCTTGACGGTCAGTCCGTCGACGGCGGTGAGGGCGGCTCCGCCGGTGCCCGTGCCCCCGCCCGCCGTGCCCGCCGCCGTCTCCTCGGGGCCGGCCGAACCCGTTGTCTCCACGGTGCAGCCGGTCGCGGCGAGCAGCAGCACCGCGGCTCCGGCGACCCTGGTCCAGAGCGTCACGGCGCTCCCTCCCCTTGCTTGCCCCTGTCCGCCCCGAACGGGCGGTTTCCCTGGGCCTCACCGTACTGGCGAACGGGCTGCGCAATAACAGGCCGCGAACGGACTTCACCGGACTTCAACGGGCAAGTGGTGCACGACCGGCGTGACACCGGTGGTGACCGGCAGTCGGGCGTCCCCCACAGGCGGCTGCAGACGGCTGCAGGCGGCTGCAGCGCCGACCCCGCCACCGAGCTCCTCACGCCCCCTCACACTTCGTGATGCTCACACCTTCCCGATGCTCACACCTTCCGGATGCCTCACACCTTCCCGATCCCCAGCGTCGTCTCCGAGGGCAGCAGCCCCGACCCGAGGACCGCGACCCAGAACTCCCCCAGCAGATCGGCGAGTCGACCGGTGTCGTCCGGACCCAGCGCCCGCCAGGGTGCGGCGGCCAGCTCGTCGGTGTGCCGCTCCACCTCCTGGCGGAGGGCGCGGCCGGCGTCCGTCGCGGTGCCGTCCTCGCTCAACAGCCCCCGTGCCACGAGCCGTTCACGCGCGGCGGCCCACTCCTCCGCACTCCACCCCCGGCTCTCGAACCGCTCCACGGGCGCGGCGCCTATCGCCGCGAACGACACGAGCGACTCGACGGGGTCGAGGCCCGCGACGAGCAGCGCGGCCAGGTGTCCGTCGCCTCGGTGCTCGCGCAGGATCGTCGCCGCGTGCCACAACTGCTGATGCGGGGCTTCCGGCCAGGGCAACTCGGCGTTGGCGGCGGCCAAGGGGCGGCCGGCAGTGATGACCGACTCCGCCGCTCGGCGGGCGAGCGCGGCGGCTTCGGCAAGCTCGGGACTGTCGACGCGGTCGCCGAATATCGCGCGATACGCCCGGTCGATGCCCCGCTCCCTGGCCTCCAGCACCTTCCCGGGACCGGCGGTCCGCCACGCACGATCCATGTGCTCGGCGACCATGCGAGGGCTGAAGCTGTAGAAAGCGGAGGCGACACGCTCGCTCCCGACGGCGCCCAACGGGGCGGCACGCAAAGGGAAGTAGCTCGGCCAGCGGTCCGCGACGTCGAAGCCGAGCGCGGCCGCCTCCTCGAAGACCTCCGGCGCGTAATAGAGCACGGCATGCAGAGGCTCGATCAGATGCCACATCTGCCGCACCCTGCCGAGCTCGACCCCACCGCCGCCCAGCACCGCCTCGCCCGCATCCACAGACATGACGAACCCCCTTCGACCGTTCCCGACCGCCCGACAACTTGACATTGTCTAGATTGCATGACCGCACCAAACTTGTCAATGCCTAGATTGGGCGTACGCTTCAGACCATGCCGAAGAGCACCCACACGCCGTCCACCGGGCCGACCGGGTCCACCGGGCTCACCGGATCCCCCGAATCCCCCGGACTCACCGAGCCCTCCAGCCCGTCCGAACCGCCCGAGCCGCCCGAACCCTCAGCCGCCAAGTCCGGCGGACGCCGCGCCTACCACCACGGAGACCTGCGCCGCGCGATCGTGACGGCCGCGCTCGACGTCATCTCCGCCGAGGGCCCCTCCGCGCTGAGCCTGCGGGACCTGGCCCGTCGCGCGGGCGTGTCGCACGCGGCGCCGGCCCACCACTTCAAGGACCGCACGGGGCTGCTGACGGCGATCGCGGCGGAGGGCTACGGACTGCTGGCGGCCACGCTCGCGGAGGCCGCGGATCTCAAGGACGCGGGCGTGCGCTACGTCCGCTTCGCCCGCGAGCACCCGGCCCACTTCCAGGTGATGTTCACGCCGGAGCTGCTGCGCGGGAACGACCTGGAGCTGACGACCGCCCGTGCCCTCGCGGGCGAGCGCCTGCGCGACGCCGTCTCCGCCGTCCCGCCCGAGGGCCGCGGCACCGACGCCCGCCTCGCCGGCGTGGCCGCCTGGTCCCTGGCCCACGGCTTCGCCACACTGCTGCTCAGCCACAACCTGGACGGACCGGTGGGCGACCAGGACCCGGAGGAAGTGTTCCGCCTCCTGAGCGGCCTGCTGTTCCAGGACAGTTCCTGATCCGCACCTTCAGGAGAGCACCTCAGGGGGCGTGAGACTCAGGAGACGGAAGGATCCGGACTCACCGGCTCCGGATGCCGGACGAGCCATTCCTGGAACTCACGGTGACGGAACTGGTAGGCGACGCCCGACGTCCGCATCAGGCCCGCCGAGACGCACCACTCAAGGAAGCGGACCAGGCGGAAGGGCAACCGCGGGCGGTGCAGCAGGACAGAACAGGCGTGCTCGGCCCACTCATGCAGCAGGAACAGACCGAGGAAGACCATGAGGGCCAGCGCCCCCAGGATCCCGCGGCTCTGGCCACCAACCGTGAGGGCCAGGAACAGCAGCACTCCCGTCGCCACGGCATAGCCTCCCGCGCGCGACCATCCCGAAGGCCCGATGACAGCGGCGTCGAGGCACCCCGCCACCATGTCGGCCAGCAGAAAACCGAGAAAGGGCAGCAATGGCAAGACCTGGGGCAGGCCCCCCAGAGTCCCGTGCAGCGCGGGAAAGGACGCGGCGACCGGAGTCGACACCATGAGGACGATCAACCCGGCCGGGAACCAGCCCCACTTGTCCCGGAACGCCAAAATGGCCGCGACCCGCCACAGCGCACTCCCGAGCGCCGGCATGCGCCAGTTCTGCGATGATCGCCACGGCCCGGCGCGTAGCGTCCTGCGCACTCCCGCAACGGTCATCACCGTGAACCAGCAAGCAACGGCGGCCCCTGACCAGACGCTCGTCTCTTGTCGCACGAACACCGCGGCGCCCGCACATCCGCACACCAGGTACAGCACCCGCAGGATCCGCTTCGCCCGCTCCACTCCGAGTGCGCCACGAAGCCACCTGATCACCACTTCCGTCTCCGCCGCCCCCGGGGAGGAACCCACCGGGGAGGGCTGCGTCGAGGGCGGCACCACCGGGGAAGCACTCGTTGAGACCATGCAGGAGGCCAGCGCGGACAGCCACCGGTGGACGTCCTCCTCCCGGTGCCGCCCCGGCGCCTTCGTCGTGCTGCTGACCGCGGCGCCGATGAAACGGCCCAGCAAGAGGTCCGCCATCTCCTCCTCGGTCTCCGGCACCAGCAACTCACCCGGTTCGCCGGTGCGTTCATAGACGGCCGCCGCCAAGGTCAACCGCCAGGGCGTCGACAGCGATCGCGCGAGCACGCCTGCCGGACAGCACTCGATCCGGTCGAGCACGCCCTGCCACAGGGCAGGGCGCCTGGCGGCGCCGCGTCGTCCCAGGAAGGCGAGAATCTGCCCGGCCGTGAGCGAGGCGATCTCGATACGGGCGGCATCGATCATGTGGCTGCCGTCGGCCTCCAGGACGTCGTACTGCCGGGTGCGGCACGTAAGGACCAGGGGTGCGGGGTCCGTGCCGTGCTGATACAGGTCCAGCGCCTTGAGCGCCTTTCTCGCCCGCGACCGTTCGACAGGGACCCCGGCGTCGTCCATCTCGTCCAGACCGTCGAGCACCGGCAGAATCTTGTGTGCCTCCATGAGAGTGCGGGCCGTCTCCGCGGGCAGCCCGAAGTCGTGCTCCAGATGCCGCACGACCCAGTCGGTGAAGCGCTCCTCCCAGTCCCAGTCGGCAAGGGGGAGCAGCACAGGTACCGGATCGTCGTCGGAGCGCACGGCGATCAGTCCCATCGCCAGCTTTCTCGCCAGGACCGTCTTACCGCCTCCCGGCTCGCCCGTGATGACCAGCCGGCGGGGGCAGATCTCCCTGAAGTCCTCCACCACCCGGGCCAGCCGCCCCGTCGGCCCCGCGGGCAGTGTCGCGGCTCGCGCGGTGGCATAGGGGCGGAAGGTGAACGTGACGTCGATGGCTTCCAGATCGCCGCCGAGAGCGCGGGCCCATTGCTGCTCGCCGACCACCCGGACCGTGCGTGCCAGTTGGGCCATGACGGCCGCCTGCTCGCCGTTCCCTTCACCCGGCCGCCGCCAGAGCGCCGCCCCTGTCGCGATCACGCCGAGGACGGCGGTCGCCATCGCGATCAGGTCCGTGCGCTCGGACAACTCCAGGGAGCCGTCACCGGCGGCGAGCGCCCACAGCAGCGTCCCGGACACGAGTACGGGACCGCCCAGTCTCAGCGTCCACGACCGCAGGGCAAAGCGCCCGTTTCCCCCGTCTGCCATGCGGCCATCCTGCCGAACCCCAGAGGGACTTGGGTGTCAGGACCCCAGAATCGAAGCCAGGAACTCCCCCGTCCACCCCAGCAACTCCCGCCCGACCAGCGGCTTGCCGCCCACCTTTGCTGTCTTTGGGCGGGGGACCAGCAGCTGGTGGGCGGCCGGCTTGATGACGGTTCCCGGGTACAGCCGCTTGAGGCGCAGTTCCTGGGATTCCCTCAACTCCGCCGGTGCGAAGCGGATGTTGTTGCCCTGGAGGACGATCTCGCCGACACCGCACGCGCGGGCGAGCATCCGCAGACCGGCCACCAGCAGCAGGTTCTCCACCGGCTCGGGCAACTTGCCGTAGCGGTCGACGAGTTCCTCGCGTACCGCCTTCACGTCCTCCTCGGAGTTGACCGAAGCGATCGAGCGGTACGCCTGGAGGCGCAGCCGCTCGCCCGGGGCGTAGTCGTGCGGGACGTGCGCGTCGACCGGGAGCTCGATCTTGACCTCCAGGGCCGGCTCCTCCACGACGCCGCCCTCCAGAGAGGCGCGGTAGTCCGCGACCGCCTCGCCGACCATGCGTACGTACAGGTCGAAGCCGACGCCCGCGATGTGACCCGACTGCTCGCCGCCGAGCAGGTTGCCCGCGCCGCGGATCTCCAGGTCCTTCATCGCCACGTACATGCCCGCGCCCATCTCCGTGTGCTGGGCGATGGTCGCGAGACGCTCATGGGCCGTCTCCGTCAAGGGCTTCTCCGGGGGGTACAGGAAGTACGCGTAGCCCCGCTCGCGGCCTCGGCCCACCCGGCCGCGCAGCTGGTGCAGTTGGGAGAGGCCGAAGTTGTCGCCGCGCTCCACGATCAGGGTGTTCGCGTTCGAGATGTCGATGCCCGACTCGACGATCGTCGTGGAGACGAGGACGTCGAACTTCTTCTCCCAGAAGTCGACGACGACCTGTTCCAGGGACTGCTCGGACATCTGGCCGTGGGCGGTCGCGATGCGCGCCTCCGGGATGATCTCGCGCAGTCGCGCCGCCGCCCGGTCGATGGACTCGACGCGGTTGTGGATGTAGAAGACCTGGCCCTCGCGCAGCAGTTCACGGCGGACGGCCGCGCCGATCTGCTTCTCCTCGTACGGGCCGACGAAGGTCAGGACCGGGTGGCGCTCCTCCGGGGGTGTCGTGATCGTCGACATCTCCCTGATGCCCGTCACCGCCATCTCCAGGGTGCGCGGGATCGGGGTCGCGGACATCGTCAGTACATCCACGTTCGCGCGCAGCTTCTTCAGCTGCTCCTTGTGCTCGACGCCGAACCGCTGCTCCTCGTCGACGATGACGAGCCCCAGGTCCTTGAACTTCGTCTCCGCGGAGAAGAGCCGGTGCGTGCCGATCACGACGTCCACCGAGCCCTCGCGCAGGCCCTCCAGGGTCGCCTTCGCCTCCGTGTCCGTCTGGAAGCGGCTCAACGCCCGTACGTTCACGGGGAACTGTGAGTAGCGCTCGGAGAACGTGCCGAAGTGCTGCTGCACCAGCAGGGTGGTGGGGACGAGGACGGCGACCTGCTTGCCGTCCTGGACCGCCTTGAAGGCCGCGCGGACCGCGATCTCCGTCTTGCCGTAGCCCACGTCGCCGCAGACCAGGCGGTCCATGGGGACCGTCTTCTCCATGTCCTCCTTGACCTCGGCGATGGTGGTGAGCTGGTCGGGCGTCTCGACGTACGGGAAGGCGTCCTCCAGCTCGCGCTGCCACGGCGTGTCGCCGCCGAAGGCGTGCCCGGGGGCCGCCATCCGGGCGGAGTACAGCTTGATGAGGTCCGCGGCGATCTCCTTGACCGCCTTCTTCGCGCGCGCCTTGGTCTTCGTCCAGTCGGCGCCGCCGAGCCGGTGGAGGGTCGGGGCCTCGCCGCCCACGTACTTGGTGATCTGTTCCAGCTGGTCGGTGGGGATGTAGAGGCGGTCGCCGGGCTGGCCGCGCTTGGCCGGCGCGTACTCCACGACGAGGTACTCGCGGGTCGCGCCCTGGACCGTCCGCTGGACCATCTCGATGTAGCGGCCGACGCCGTGCTGCTCGTGGACGATGTAGTCGCCGGCTTCGAGCGTGAGCGGATCGATGGTCTTGCGGCGGCGGGCCGGCATCCGGGCGCCGTCCTTGCCGGCGGCCTTCTGGCCGGAGATGTCGGTCTCCGTGAGCACGGCGAGCTTCAGCGCCGGGTCGACGAATCCGTAGTCGATGGACCCGCAGGCCACCTGGACGATGGAGGGGACTAGCGCGGCCAGGTCCGACTCCAGGCGGGCCGCGATGCCCTCGCTGCCGAGCACCTCGGCCGTACGGGCCGCCGGGCCGTGGGCCTCGGTGACGAACACCGTGCGCCAGCCGTCCGCGAGCCACCCCTTGGTGTCGGCGAGGGCCTTCGCGGTGTCGCCGCGGTACGTCTCGGGCGCGTGCATCCCGAGCTTCAGAGTGTCCGCGTCCCCCGCCGCGCCACCGGCGTCCGTGAACGTCTCGTCGGCGGCGAACGGCGACACCGACCACCACATCATGTCCAGCTCGCGGGCCCGGTCCCGTACGTCCGCGATGCCCCACAGGGACGCCGCGTCGACGTCGATCGGGGCCTCGCCGCCGCCCGCCGTGGCCGCCCAGGACGCCTGGAGGAACTCCTGCGAGGTCGCCACCAGGTCCGAGGCGCGTGTACGCACCCGCTCCGGGTCGCAGACGACGGCCATGGAGCCCTTGGGCAGGACGTCGATGAGCAGTTCCATGTCGTCGACGAGGACGGGCGCGAGGGACTCCATGCCCTCGACCGCGATGCCCTCGGCGATCTTGCCCAGCAGTTCGCCCAGCTCGGGGTGGGCCTCGGCCAGCCGGGCCGCCCTCTCCCGTACGTCGTCCGTGAGCAGCAGCTCTCGGCAGGGCGGCGCCCACAGCCCGTGGGCGGCGACCTCCAGGGACCGCTGGTCGGCGACCTTGAAGTAGCGGATCTCCTCGACGTCGTCGCCCCAGAACTCCACGCGCAGCGGGTGCTCCTCGGTGGGCGGGAAGACGTCCAGGATCCCGCCGCGTACGGCGAACTCGCCGCGCTTCTCGACCAGCTCGACCCGGGCGTACGCCGCTGCCGACAGGGCCGCCACGACGTCACCGAGGTCGGCGGTCTGACCGGTCCGCAGCGCCACCGGCTCCAGGTCGCCCAGGCCCTTGACCTGCGGCTGGAGGACCGAGCGGACGGGTGCGACCACGACGGAGACCGGGCCGGTCTCCGGGTCGTCGGGACGCGGGTGCGCGAGCCGGCGGAGGACGGCGAGCCTGCGTCCCACGGTGTCGCTGCGCGGGGACAGGCGCTCGTGGGGCAGCGTCTCCCAGGACGGGTACTCCACGACTCCGTCGGCCGGCAGCAGCGACCGCAGTGCCGCCGCCAGGTCCTCGGCCTCGCGGCCCGTGGCCGTCACGGCCAGCACCGTGCGGCCCGCCTCGCGGGCCAGCGCCGCCACGGCGAACGGGCGGGCCGCGGGCGGGCCCACCAGGTCGACGTGCATACGGTTGCCGTCGCCGGCGGCCTTCACCGCTTCGGTGAGTGCGGCGTCCTTGACGACGGCGTCGAGCAGACCGTGCAGGCTCATGAAGAGGCTTCCATCCGAGGATCCGAGGGTGTGGGTGACGTGGGTGGGCAACGCGAACCGCCCGACACGTCTGACGGGCCGGGGGTGTCCAGGGTACGACGCCGTGCTCCCCCACGCCCGCCCCTGTGGACACCGGCACCTCTTCGCCCCCGCCGCCCCTACCCATTCCCGTCCCTTGCTCAGGGGCTTCGCCCCCGAACCCCCAAAAGACTGCGCAGTTCCCCGCGCCCCTGGGTGTACCCAGGGG
>NZ_JBHXSU010000014.1:0-261111 GCF_042715345.1 Streptomyces sp. NPDC058697 | reverse complement strand
GCGCAGTTCCCCGCGCCCCTGAAAAGCGGGGCTGCGCCCCTGGCTTTTCGTCTTTGGGGGCGCGGGGAACTGCGCGACCAGCCCCCACCGGGCCCGCACTCAAAGACGACCCAGAAGCGCGGCCAGGGCCGCATTGAACGCCTCCGGCTGTTCAAGGTTCGGCATGTGGGCCGCTCGCGGGATGACCCGCAGCGCGGAGCCCGGGACCGCCGCGTGCATGGCGCGTGCGTCCGCCACAGGCGTGTACTCGTCGTCCTCGCCGACGACCACGAGCGTCGGAACGGTGACGCGGGTCAGCAGTTCGCGATAGTCGGGGCGTTCCGCCCGCCCCCGGAGGGCGGCCGCCGCGCCCTCGGGGGACGTGGCCGTCATCATGCGGTGCACATGGGCGGCCACGTCGGGGTGGGCGTACGGGGCGACCATCCTGTGCAGGACCTCGTCGGCGTACGGGCGCATGCCCTCGCGGAGGAGGCGGTCGGCCATGTCGTTGCGGGACTTCTTGCCGGCCGGGGTCTCGGCCGCCGGGAAGGTGTCCGCGAGGACGAGCGCCCGGACGCGCTCGGGGAACTGCCGGTAGCACTCCATGACGATCTGGCCGCCCATGGAAAGACCGGCCAGCGCGAACTCGCGTACGCCCAGGTCGTCGAGGAGGGCCGCGATGTCCTCGGCGAAGGTGGCGAGCGGGGTCACCCCGGGGACCACCGGGGATCTGCCGTAACCGCGCAGGTCGGGGGCGATCACCCGGCGCTCCGGAGAGAACGCGGCGAGCTGCGGGGCCCACATGGTCCGGTCGAACGGGTGGCCGTGGATCAGGACAAGGGGCACGGACGTTGAGGCATGCGCGCCTTTGTCCTCGTACAGGAGGAAGGGAGCCATGTTCAGGACCCTAGATTCCGGGAACTCCTCGGTGCAATAAGATCTTTGCCCTCGGTGCAATCCAGGGAGGGGTGGGCGTGGAGGACTATCGGCGTATCGCCGACCGGCTGGCCGAGGAGATCCTCACGGGGCGGCTGAAGGCCGGTGAACGGCTGCCGCCGCAGCGGGTGTTCGCCCGGCGCCGGCGCATCGCGGGGTCCACCGCCGGGCGTGTGTACGGGGAGTTGGTGCGGCGGGGCCTGGTCGTCGGGGAGGTCGGGCGCGGCACGTTCGTACGGGCGGCGCCGGTGCCGTCGGGGCGGGCGCTGGCCGAGCCGGCGAGCACGGCGGCCGTCAACCTGGAGCTCAACTACCCGTCCGTGGAAGGGCAGTCGGAGCTGCTGGCCGGCGGACTCGTGCCGCTGCTGCGGGCCGATGTGCTGGGGGAGGTGACCCGTACCGTCGCCGCCACCGGGACCGCCGCCGCGCGCGAGGCCGTCGCCGGGCTGCTGGCCGGATCGGGGTGGCGGCCGCATCCGGAGCAGCTCCTCTTCGCCGGGAACGCCCGGCAGGCCATCGCGGGCGCGCTCGCCTCGCTGGTGCGGCCCGGGGGGCGGGTCGGGGTCGAGGCGCTGACGTATCCGCTGGTCAAGGAGATCGCGGCGCGGACCGGGTGCGTGCTCGTACCGCTGGAGACGGACGGGGAAGGGCTGCTGCCGGGGGCCGTCGCTGCCGCCCACCACTCCGCGCCGCTCTCCGCCCTGTACGTCCAGCCGACCCTGCACAATCCCACCTCGGCGACGATGGGGGACGCGCGCAAGCGTGAACTCGCCGAGGTGGTTCGGGAGTTGGGGCTGCCGGTCGTGGAGGACCGGATCTGGTCGTTCCTGCACGAGGAGGGTGTGCCGTTCGCCGCGTACGCCCCCGAGCGCGTCCATGTCGTCGACGGGCTGTCCAAGCGGGTCGCGCCCGGGCTGACCGTCGGGTTCCTCGTCGTGCCCGAGGGGCGGGTCGAGGAGGCGGCGGGGGCGCTGCGGTCGGGCGGGTGGACGGCGGGAC
Organism: Streptomyces sp. NPDC058697; assembly: GCF_042715345.1. Taxonomy (NCBI): domain Bacteria; kingdom Bacillati; phylum Actinomycetota; class Actinomycetes; order Kitasatosporales; family Streptomycetaceae; genus Streptomyces; species Streptomyces sp. NPDC058697. The sequence goes on along the minus strand of NZ_JBHXSU010000014.1, from coordinate 259,197 downwards.
GGTTCGCGCTGGAGGCGGGGACGCGGTGGATCCAGGACGGGGTCGTGGACCGGCTGGTCGCCGACCGGCGCGCGGACGCCGCCCGGCGGCAGCGGGTCGTCGCGGAACTGCTCGACGGATTCGCCGTACGCGCCGACCCGTCCGCGTACTACGCCTGGTGGGAGCTGCCGTCGCCGTGGCGCGCGGACACCTTCACGGCGGCCGCGGCGGCGCGCGGGATCGCGGTCACGCCGGGGTCCGCCTTCGCGGTGGGGGCGCAGGGGGCACCGGACGCCGTCAGGCTCGGGCTCGCGTCGGTTCCGGTGCCGGTGCTGGGGCAGGCGCTGCGGACGCTGCGCGACGTCGCGCGTGGTGGTCCATGAGCCAGGTCGCGGCGGCGACGGTGAGGCCGAGGGCCAGGATGAACCAGGTGGCCGTGCGAAGTGTCGAGGTCAGGGCGTCGTAGACGGTGCCCGCCGCCGCCCGGGAGACATGGGTGGGGAGGTCGGCGAGCGTCAGGGCGCGGCCGACGACCGTGGCGAGGGCCAGCAGGGCGGCGCCCAGGGCCATGCCGAGTGCCGTGGCCGTGACGGCCTGGCGGCGGCGTACGGCCAGCAGGATGCCGCCGACGGCCAGGGCGACCGCCGCGAGCGGGAGCCAGAAGCCCGCGATCTCCAGCACGTGGAACCCCTTCCGGAGCGTGCTCAGCTCCTGGGCCTCAAGGACGGTGACCTCGGTGTGCTCGATGGGGATGCGGTTCGCCAACGGCACCCGGTCGTAGGACAGCTGGGACTTCAGCTGCTGGGTGACGGGTGCCAGGTCGAGGGTGACGGCGCCCTCCCGGCCGCTGCGCAGGGCCCGCAGGACGGCGTCGTGCGCGGCCCGGTTCGCCGTGTTCCAGGCGGCGCGGAAGGCCTCCGTACCGGTGAAGGACCGCACCGCCCTGCGTACGTACGCGCGGACCTCGCCCTCCAGCGGTCCGACCTCGATCTGGTTCATGACCCCGTCGGTGACCGAGTCGGCGATCGCACTCTGTACGTCGGGCCCGGCGGCGAGGGGCGCCATCGTGTCCACGTACCGTCCGGTGTCGCCGATCTCGTACTTCGCCCATGCCGAAAGCCCGCCCAGCGGCACGAGGACGCAGGCGAGCACGATCAGCACCGCCGAGAGGACTTTCCGCACCCCTCAAGGAAGAACCCCGGCCGCGCGCCCCGCCATCGGGGAACGGCCGGGGTGACTGCATCCGGGCCTGGATTGCGTTCTTCCGGGGGACGGACGGCGACCGTCCGGGCCCCCGGGAGAACGTGTGGTGGTGGAAACCCGCTACTTGCGGTTGTAGAGCCGCATCGTCACCGGGCCGAAGACCGCGACGAACAGTCCGGCCCAGCCCAGCGACCACGCGATCTCCGAGGCCGGCCAGGAGCCCTCCATCAGACCGCGCACCGCCGAGGACAGATGCGTGATCGGGTTGTTGTTGACGAAGGCCTGCAGCCAGCCCGGCATCGTCTCGGGGCGGACGAAGATGTCGCTCAGGAAGGTCAGCGGGAACAGGATCATCATGCTGACGCCCATGACCGACTTCTCCGTGCGCAGCAGCAGGCCGAACATGGTCCACACCCAGGAGAAGGCGAAGGAGAAGATGATCAGGAGGACCACTCCTCCGAGCACTCCCTGGAAGCCGCCGTCCGGGCGGAAGCCCATGATCAGACCCACCGACAGCATCACGACCGACGCCATCGCGTAGCGCAGGGCGTCCCCGAGCAGATAGCCCACCAGCGTCGACGGACGCCAGATGGGGAGCGAGCGGAAGCGGTCGAAGACACCCTTCTCGATGTCGATGTTGACCGCCAGGCCCGTGTACATCGTGATCATGGTGACGGACATGACGAGGATGCCGGGCAGCAGGTACTGGATGTACTCCGTCGGGGAGCCCGCCAGGGCCCCGCCGAACAGATACGTGTACATCAGCACCAGCATGATCGGGAACGCCGTCACGTCGAACAGCTGCTCGGGCACGTGCTTGATCTTCAGCATCGCCCGCCAGCCGAAGGTGAGCGACGTCTGGACCGCGTTCGGCCGCGGCGGGCGCTCGGTGGCGACGAGCAGCGCGGCCAGGCTCTCGGTACTGACCGGCGCGAGGTCGGCGGCTTCGGTGGTCTGGGTCGCGGTGCTCATGCCGTGGCCTCTTTCGTCTGCTGCTGCTGCTGCTGCTTCGTCGTCGGCGGCTGGGATGACGTCTCTGTGTGGTCGGACTTGCCGGTGAGGGCGAGGAACACCTCGTCCAGGCTCGGCTGGCCCAGGGAGAAGTTGTCGACGGTGATGCCCGCGTGGGCCAGCTCGGCGAGGGCACGGGACGCCTTCTCGGCCGCCCCGGCACCGTTCGACGAGCCGTTGCCGACCCGGGCGGTCAGCGCCACCGGGTCCGGCTCCAGCTGTACGTCCGCGTCGAGGGCCTGCCTCAGCAGCCGCTCGGCGTCCGGCCGCTGGTGCGCGTCCCGCAGCCGTACGTGCACGGCTCCCGCGCCCACCGACGCCTTCAGCTCGCCCTTGGTGCCCTCGGCGATGACCTTGCCCTTGTCGATGACGGCGATCCGGGACGCCAACTGGTCGGCCTCGTCCAGGTACTGGGTGGTGAGCAGGACCGTGGTCCCCTGGGCGACGACCGCGCGCACGATCTCCCACACCTGGTTGCGGCTGCGCGGGTCCAGACCCGTCGTCGGCTCGTCCAGGAACAGCAGGTCGGGGGTGTTGAGGATGGACGCGGCGATGTCGATCCGGCGCCGCATACCGCCCGAGTAGTTCTTCACCTGGCGGGCCGCCGCCTCCGACAGCCCGAAGGCGTCGAGGAGTTGCGCCGCTCGGTCGTACGAGGCCTTCTTGCTGTGGCCCGTCAGCCTGGCCAGCAGCACGAGGTTCTCCGTGCCCGTCAGGTCCTCGTCCACCGAGGCGTACTGCCCGGTGAGGCTCACCCTGGTCCGTACGGCGTCCGCCTCCCGTACGACGTCGTGGCCGAAGACGTGGGCCTCGCCGCCGTCGGGGCGCAGCAGGGTCGCCAGCATGCGCACGGTCGTCGTCTTGCCGGCTCCGTTGGGACCGAGCAGGCCGTACACCGTGCCGGCCTCGATGCGCAGGTCCACGCCGTCGACGGCGCGGTTGTCGCCGAAGGTCTTCACCAGACCCGCGGTCTCGATGGCCGGCCCGGCCCATTGGTCGGTGCGGTTCTTGCTCGTCATGTCGGTCCGCCCATCCGCGTCGTTCTCTCGGTCTGCTCGTGGTGTTCGAGGTCTTCGAGTCTTCGAGTGCACTCGCGTCGCTTCCGTAGCTCTTCAAGGGTGCGTCCGCCGGCCGCGAAGAGCATCGGTCTGTCGACGCAGTCCTCGATCGGTCTCGAGATGCAGACCCTGGGCCGCACGAAAACTCATCGGTGGGGCGGCAGGAGATTTCTCCGTCGTTCCCCGTGGGCTCCGGTGGAGGGTTCACCCGAACGGGTGTTTCCTGGTTCTGGGGACGGAGGCGGGGAGAAGGAGGCCGGTCATGGGCATCACTCCGCCCCTGCGGACCCTTGCGATCGCCCTGGTCAGCGGCGGTGTGCTGACGGCGGCGGCAGCGGGTACGGCCTTCGCCGGTATGGCTTCCGTCGGTACGGCGACTGTGGGCGGTACGGCTTCCGGCGGTTCGGTGGCGGGCAGGCCCGGGAGCGGCGGCTCTCGCCGGGCAGCCAGGACCGGGTCGCCTGTGTGGCGCGGGGCTCCGACCCCTGCGAGGGGGCCTGGAAGGACCGGTGGCATGACGGTTCGGGGGGCTGCAACGGCTGCGGCGACGGTTCCTGGAGCTCCTCCGGCTCCTGGAGCGCGTCCGGTTCGTGGAGCTGGAGTTTCTCCGGCTCCTGGGACGCCTCGGGCTCGGGCTGGGAGTGGGTGCCCGGCGGGCGGTGAGTCCGAGGAGAACGGGTGGCCCGGGACGGGGAGATGTGGGTGAGGCCCGGGCCACCCGGACACGTGGAGCGGCCTGTGCCGACGGGCACAGGCCGCTCTGCGTCGTGCTGGTTGTCCGCCGGTTCAGTCCTCGGTCGTGTAGTAGCGGTAGAACACCGTCGCGAACACGCCCGCGGCGATCACGAGGGAGATGCCCGAGGACTTGAGGATGCTGGCGTCCGTGAGGCTGTAGAGGAAGCCGAACGCGATGCCCGCGAACACCGCCCACGCGAGGGCCCTGGCCTCCCGGGGGAGGCGTGGGGCGATGGTGTGGATGCCGTGGGCGACCGCGGCGAACACGACCGCCGAGACGACGCCCAGGAGGGCGTTCCAGCCGGTGATCGGGCCCGAGTGGCGGTCTATGCCGGACGTCCAGAAGCCGTAGACGATGCCGCCGAGCGCCGGGATCGCGAGTTTCGCGGAGAGCGCGGCCGTTTTTGTGGCGGTGGGTGTGCGATGTGGTGCGGGTGCCGCGTGAGTCATCGGGCACTCCTCTCTTTCGCCCCTGCCTTCCAGAGCACACCTGCGGGAGGCCCCTGGCAAGTTGTGTGCCGGGTGCGGGTTCGTTCTGGCTGAGCGCGCAGTTCCCCGCGCCCCTGGGTGGGTGGGGGGCGGGGTGGTTCGTTGACCGCGGGCCGTCGTGGGTTGCTCGCGCAGTTCCCCGCGCCCCTAAAGCGGGGCTGCGCCCCGGCTTTTGTCTTTTAGGGGCGCGGGGAACTGCGCGACCAGCCCCCACCGGGCCCGCGCCCGAAAACGAGCCGGCGGCAGCCAAACCCTGCACTGGGCGTGCGCCAAGGACAGAGGCGTGCTTCGCTGGGGGCGTGAGCGGCGCGGATCCGGGCAGCCGCGCCCGGCGGCAGCAGCTTCTCCGGGTACGCGGCCGCAGCGTGGCCTGGGTACCACCCCTCCTCCTGCTCGTGGCCATCGCGGTGGTCGACTGGAACACCTCCGGCGAGTTCAGGGTCATCTCCTGGATCGTCCTCGTCCCCGGCATCGCGGCAGCGATCTGCGGCGTCCGCGGAACGGCCGCCTTCGCCGTGCTCGCCCTCCTCGCCTACATCGAGGTCGACGCCTCCTGGCCGCACCAGGACCAGACCGGCCTGCCGGACTTCATCCTGGTCGCCATGGGCGGCGCCCTGGCGACCCTGGCGTGTGCCGTACGGGTCCGGGAGGAGCGGCGGATGCTGCACATGCGGGACGTGGCCGACACGACCCGCCGTACCGTGCTGCGCCCCCTCCCCACCCCCTGGGGCGGCCTGGACCACGCGGCCGTGTACCTCGCCGCCGACAGCGAGGCCCGCGTCGGCGGCGACTTCTACGACATCCAGCCCGGCCCGCACGGCACCCGGGTCCTCCTCGGGGACGTCCAGGGCAAGGGCCTGCCCGCGGTCGCGGCGGCCGCCGCCCTGCTGGGCACGTTCCGCGAGTCGGCGTACCACGAGGCCTCCCTGACCGTCGTCGCCGAACGGCTGGAGATACGGATGGGCCGCCACCGCCAGTACGTCACGGACCTCGACGAGGACCTGGACGCCGACCCGGCACGGGGCGTGGAGCGCTTCGCGACCGCGGTCCTGGTCGCCTTCCCGCCCCCGGGCTCCCCCACGGGCCACATCGAGGTCGTCAACTTCGGCCACGAACCCCCACTGGTCGCGGGCCCGCACGGCGTACGCGTCCTGCCGCCCGGCGACGGACTCCCGCTGGGTCTCTCCGGCCTGGCCGGGTCCGGCGCGGGCGTCCCGCCCGTCCGCAGGGTCCCCCTCGCCGCCGACGAGACCCTCCTCCTCGTCACCGACGGCGTCACCGAGGCCCGGGACGCCGCCGGCGTCTTCTTCCCCCTCCACGAACACGTGACCCACGCCGTCACCACCGACCCCACCACCGCCCACCCCCACCGCCTCGTGGAACTGATCCGAGAAGGCACCCTCCACCACACGACCCACGTGGCGGACGACACAACGATTTTCGCGGTACGTCTGGCCCCGTAAGGGGCGCGGGGAACTGCGCGACAAGCCCCCACCGCCCCGCAGAGGCTGAACAAACCAGTACCACCCACCCCCTATCGCCCCCTCCCCAACAACCTTTGCACCCGCACCGGTTACCGTGCAGACCGTGGTGATCCAAGGGCAGGAGACAACGGCGATGCCAGGAACCGTATTGCTGCTCGCAGCGTCGCCGACAGGCAAGAGCTGCCTCGTGGACGCGGCCTCCGTACTCCCCATACTCGCCGCCGTCGCCCCCGACGTGCTCTCCGGCACGGACACGGCGAACGTCGTCGAACTGGCCGACCCCCTGGAACCGCAGGCCGTCCTCACCCGTCTGCGCGCCGCCGCGACGGCCCCCGGACCGCTCACGGTCTTCCTCACCGGCCAGCTCCAGCTCGACCGCCGCCAACGGCTTCCGCACCTCGCGCTGGCCCGCACCACGCCCGCGACCGTCCGCTACACCGGCTTCCCCTGGCACTGGATCCGCGAGGAACTCCGGCTGCGTACACCGGGCAGTACGGCGGTCGTCGTCGACCTGCACACGGACGCGGAGACCTGGCAGCACCTGGCCGTCCAGCCGCTCACCGTGGGACCGGGCACCCTGCTGTACGGCCGTGTCGCCCCGCCTCCCCCGCGACGCGCGGTGGCGTCACCCACGTACATGAAGTCCGTGGCCACGATCCTCCGCAGCGGTCACCGTCCCCCGCTCGCGCACCTCCACCAGCAGGCGCTGACACGGTCGTCGGGCGAGGACCCGGAGGCGGCCCGCCGGGACATCGTGCTGGCGGTCGACCCCACGCGGCCCATGCAGACCACACCGCCCGCACAGCCGCCCATGCGCCCCGTCCCCGGATTCCAGCAGGCGCCGCCCCCTCCTGTACCCGTACCCGTACCCGTACAGGTATCAGTGGCACCTCCGCCCCCGCCCTCCGACCCCCACGCCGAGATCACCGCCGCCGTCGAGAGCGGCAGGCACGGCGAGGCCGCGGAGCTGGCCGGGCGGCGGGAACAGGAGGCGCTGCGGGCGCACGGGCCCGGGGCCGACGAGGTCGTGCACTGGATGGAAGTACGGGCGGATCTGGCCATGTTCGCGGGGGACGCGGAGCTCAGCTGCCGGATCTGGCTGGCGGTGGCCGACGTACGGCTGGCCGCCGGACAGGAGCCCGGCGCCCCCGGTGTCGAGGCGGCCGTGGACCGGGCGCATCACCAGTGGGGCCGTATCGGCGACTCCGCGCGGGCCCGTGAGCTCGGGCCCGCGCTGGCCGACCTGCGCCTGCGCGTTCCGGGGCGCCGGCAGGGGGCGTTGGACGATGTCCAGCGGCACCTCAACCGGCTTCAGGCACAGGTCTGACGCCGGCGAGGCGGCGTGGGCGTGCGGGTGGCCAGGGGCGCACCCGCGGACAGCGGGTAACGCGTGCGTGCTACTGGGCAAACATCTCCAGGGCCCCCGACACCAGCGTCCGTACGCCCGGGCCGACCGTCGACAGGTCGGGGGCGAAGTGCGGGCTGTGGTTGCTGGGTACGGCCGCGAGCTGTTCCATCAGGTCGCCCCCGGCGCCGGCGGCCGCCGCGTCCCACACCTCGGCGGGCGTGCTCGTCACGAACCAGTAGGCGTACGGGAGTCCGCCCCCGGCGAGGATCGGGAAGTCCTCGCTGCCCATGACGGGCCCGAAGTCGAGGACCGTGCCCGCGCCGAACACCTCGCCGTGCACGGCGGCCACCCGGCGGTCGGTGTCGGCGTCGTTGACGGTCATCGGGAAGCTGCCGCCGACCGTGACCGTGGGCTCGCGCCGGCAGCCGGCCGCCGCGCACTCGCCCGCCGCGATCCGCCGGATCGCGGCCAGCATCCGCTCCCGCACCTCGGCGGACTGCGTACGGAGGTTGAGGGAGATGTGCGCCTCGGCCGGGATGATGTTGTGCCGCGTGCCCGCCTCGATCCGGCCGACCGTCAGCACGGCGGACTCGCGGGCCGCTATCTCCCGCGAGACGACCGTCTGCAGCCTCGTCACGATGTACGCGGCCGTCACCACCGGGTCCACGGTCGCCTCCGGCCGTGAGCCGTGCCCGCCCACCCCGTGCACGACGATGTCGACGTCCGTCGAGGCCGACATGATCAGTCCGGGCGAGTGCGCGTACAGCCCGGCGGGACCGGGTGCCGCGTGCTGGGCGAGCAGCACGTCGGGGCGCGGAAAGCGTTCGTACAGGCCGTCGTCGACCATCGCGGCGGCGCCCTCGCCGGTCTCCTCGGCGGGCTGGCCGACGACCAGCAGCGTGCCGTTCCAGGTGTCGCGCCCGGCGGCGAGCGCGTCGGCGGCGCCGGTCAGCCAGGCGACGTGCAGGTCGTGTCCGCAGGCGTGCATGACCCCGGGCGCCTCGGACGCGTACGGCAGTCCGGTCTCCTCGGCGACCGGCAGCGCGTCCATGTCGCCGCGCAGCAGGACGGTCGGCCCGTCGCCGTTGCGCAGCATCCCGACGACTCCGGTGCCGCCGATGCCGTCCGCGGTCTCGTAGCCGGCCTTGGCGAGGCGCTCGGAGAGTTTCGCGGCCGTCCGGTGCTCGTGCCCGGACAGCTCGGGATGGCGGTGCAGGTCACGGTAGAGGTCCTCAAGGGCGGGGACCGGGAGGTCGGCGGTGAGGTCCAGCGCGGTGCGTGCGGCGGGAGAGGTCACCGGGCCAGGGTATGTCCGTACGCCGCCTCGTGGGCCTGGACGGGAGCGGCCGCCGACGCGAGGGGGAGAGTGGCGTCGGCGGCCGCGGTCTGTGCCGGAACCGTTCGTCAGAACGCGGGGATGGCGGCCTTGGCCCGGCCGTCGGCGTTCCGGGCGCCGTTGATGTTGCCGACGAGGTTGTTGGTCAGCGGGAAGTTGGCCTTGCCCCACTTCTCCTGGCCCTTTTTGTTGGAGTTCCACAGCGCGTTGCGCGGCGCGTCGGCCATGTTCTCCATGGTGACCAGGGCCGGGCGGTCCCAGCCTCCGTCGCCCCAGGCCTCCGGCCGCTCGCCCCACTTGGCGAAGCGGAAGGCATGCGTGCTCGCGCCGTCCTTGTGGTAGACGATCTCGACGCGGTTGTAGCTCGTCTCGTTGCCCACCCTGCCCATCGGCACCTCGTTGATCGGGTGGGTGCTGTAGCCGCCGTGCCGCGAGGCGGCCAGGAAGCGAGGGCTCTCCTCGCCCTGCTTCTGGAAGACCACCACGGACTCCCAGTCGTGGCGGTGACCGAAGGCGTCGGCGCCGTTCAGCGTCTGGTCCTTCTCGAAGTAGAGCGTGTAGACGTACGCGCACCACCCGTTCTTGCACAGGGACTGCGAGTACGTGTTGGCCTTGGTGAGGTGGTTGTTCCGGCAGCCGCCGGTGATCGACCCGGTGTTGTCGAGGCCGCCGTTGAGCCTGCCGGACGAGTCGACCGCCGCCGCGGGGAAGCAGCTGTTCCCGTCGTAGTCGAAGAGCGGCATGTACTTGTTCTGGAAGGTGCCGGCGTTCCACCCCAGGGGGTTCAGGACGGCGGCGTCGGCGCTGCCCGTCAGGCCCACGGTCAGGGCGGTGGCGCTGACCGCGACGAGCGCGGCCTTGCCGAGGCGGGACGTTCTCTTGCTCTGGGCTGCCTGGGACATGCGGGTGCTCTCCACTGTGCTCGGGATGCGGTTCCGGTTCGGTCGTGCCGGAGCCGGTGCTGCGGGACCGAGGCTGGCAAGCGGGGAGTTGACCGGCACCCCCTTTCATCAGGGCAATCAATGCCGGGGCACCGCCGGGTTGTTCGGTATCCCGTTCCGTGGCTGTCATCAACACCACATCCGGGCCGGAAAGTATTTACGCCGTATCCGAGCGATACGTAGGTTGACCGCCCCGAACGTCGTTTTCATCCGCTCCGTGGGCGTGGACGAAGGTGGGTGGACCCGTGGGGCGTCCCGAACGACCGCTGGACCCGGAGGCCGGTCCCGTACAGCGGCTTGCCCATGAACTGCGTGCGCTGCGCACGTCCGCGGGCGGCCCGTCGTACCGGACCATGGCCGCGTCGGCGGGCTTCTCCGCGACGACGCTGTCCGACGCGGCGGCCGGCAGACGGCTGCCGTCGCTGGCCGTGGTCCAGGGGTACGTACGGGCGTGCGGCGGCGATCCGGCCGAGTGGGAGCCCCGCTGGAAGGAGGCCGAGTCGGAGGCGGCCGAGGCCGTGCGGGAGGAGGCGGCGGACTCCGCGCCGCCGTACCGGGGTCTCGCGCGGTTCGAGCCTGCCGACCGTGAGCTGTTCTTCGGCCGGGACCGGCTGCTGGACGAACTGCGGACGCTGGCCTGCGGGCACCGGTTCGCCGTGGTGTTCGGCGCCTCCGGCAGCGGGAAGTCGTCGCTGCTGCGGGCCGGGCTGATACCCCGGCTCCGGGAGGACATCGCGCGGCGGGGGTGTCCCGCGGTCCTGCGGGTGTTCACCCCGGGCGCGCGGCCCGCCACCCGGTTCGGGCATCTGCTGACTCCGGCGGAGGACGAGCCGGAGAGCTGGGTCGTGGTCGACCAGTTCGAGGAGGTCTTCACCCTGTGCCGGGACCGCGCGGAGCGGGACCGGTTCATCGACCTGCTGCTGGCCGCCAGGGAGCCGGACAGCCGGCTGCGGGTGGTCGTCGCCGTACGGGCCGACTTCTACGCCCGGTGCGCCGAGCACCGCGGGCTCGCGGACGCGCTGTTCGGTGCCGCCCTGCTGGTCGGGTCCATGACGGCGGACGAGCTGCGGGACACCGTCGTCGGGCCCGCCCAGGCGGTCGGCCTCCTGGTCGAACGGGAGCTGACCGCGCGGGTCGTGGAGGAGGTCCTCGACCGGCCCGGCGCGCTGCCGATGCTCTCGCACGCCCTGCTGGAGACCTGGAAGCGGCGCCGCGGTCGGCTGCTGACCCTCGCCGCGTACGAGGCGGCGGGCGGGGTGCGCGGCGCGATCGCGGCGACCGCGGAGGAGGCGTACGGGCAGCTGTCCGCGGCCCAGGCGCACACCGCCCGGCAGTTGCTGCTGCGGCTGATCGAGCCCGGGCAGGGCACCGACGACACCCGGCGCCCGCTGAGCCGCGCCGAACTGGACGAGTGGGCGGACCGCGAGGTGCCGGTCGCGGTGGAACGGCTGGCCCGCGCCCGGCTGCTGACCGTGGACGAGGACGGCGTCGAGCTCGCCCACGAGGCGCTGATCACCTGTTGGCCCCGGCTGCGCGGCTGGATCGACGAGGACCGCGAGCGCCTGCGCCACCACCGCCGCCTGACCGAGGCGGCCCGAGCCTGGCTGGAGCACGACCGCGACCCCGGCGGCCTGTACCGCGGCACACGCCTGGCTCGCGCGGAGGAACTGTTCGCGGACGATGTCCGGGTCGCAGTCGACAGGGGAGACGACGGGGGCGCCAGGAAATGGGGCCGCGGGGTGGGCGGACGGGGGGCTGGTGCAGGGGGCCGCCGGCTGGGCCGACACGGGGCTGGTGAAGGGGGCGGCCGGGCTGGCAGTCGGCGTGGCGGTCGGGTAGGTGAACCGGGGAGCGGCCTGGCGGGCGGTCAAGGGGAGGGCCGGGCTGGCAGTCGGCGCGGCGCTCGGGGAGGCGGACCGGGGAGCGGCCGGGCGGGGGCTCAAGGTGACGGCCGGGTGGGCAGTCGGCGTGGCGGTCGGGGAGGTGAACCGGGGAGCGGCCGGGCGGGGGCTCAAGGTGACGGCCGGGCGGGTAGTCGGCGTGGCGGTCCGGGAGGTGAACCGGGGAGCGGCCTGGCGGAGGCTCGCGGGGACGGGCAGCGGGGCCGTCGGGCGGAAGCTCAAGACGGTGGTCGCGGGCCCGTGCTCACCGCGCCGGAGCGGGCGTTTCTCGCTGCCGCGCTTGACGCGCGGGAGGCGGAGCGGCGGGCCGCCGGCCGGGCCACCCGCAGGGCACGGGTTCTCACCTCCGCGTTCTCGGCCGTGCTGGCGGTGGCGCTGGTCGTCGGTCTCGCGGCCTGGCATCAGCACCGGGACAACGAGCGTCAGCGCACCGACACCACCGCCCGCCGGGTCGCGGACGTCGCCGACGCGCTGCGCACGACCGACCCGCACACCGCGATGCTGCTCGGTGTCGCCGCCTGGCGCATCTCCCCGCTGCCCGAGGCCCGCCGCGCCCTGCTCGGCTCCCTCGCCCAGCCGGAGCACGCGATCTTCACCGACCCGGCGTCGGGGGACAGCCCCACGCGTTTCCTCGCCGACTCCGGCCGCACGCTGCTCAGCGTCGACGGCCGCACCTGGCGGACCTGGGACGTGACGAAGGGCCGCCGCACCGACTCCGGACGGCTGCCGGCCGGCGACGTGGTCTCGGCCGGACCGGACGCCCGGGTCCTCGCGGTCGCCACCGACGACGGCATCCGGCTGTGGGACACGTCCACCGGACGATGGACCGGCGATCCGCGCCCCCTCCCCTTCACCTCCTTCGCCGACATACGCGCCGACGGTTACGTGGTGAGCGACGCTGACGACGACCGCGTACGGCTGCGGTCCGTCACCAACGGCAGGGTGCTGTTCGAGAACCGGGCGCCCGGCCCGGTGACCCCGGCCGTCAGTGCCGACGGCCGGCTGGTCGCGGTCTGCCCCGCCGGCCGGACCCCGCAGGTCTGGGACACCGGCCGCCACCGGACCGTGCCCGGACCCTGGGAGCGGGCCCACGGGCTCTGCGACGAGGACCGGACGGTCCTGGTGTTCGGCGGCGCCCGGCTCGCCGCCCTCTCGAAGTCCGGCGTACGCGTCTGGGACACCGCCTCGGGCCGCGAGGTCGCCGACGTGGACGAACCCGGCGCGCAGGACGCCTCCTTCAGCGCGGACGGCACCTTCCTCGCGACCGCCGACCGCGAGGAGATCAGGGTGTGGCGGCTGACGGCCCCCGCCGCGCCCGTGCTCCGGCACTCCCTCAACAGCCAGCACCTGCACGGCCTCTCCTGGGACCCCGCCCACCGGAACGTCCTGCGTTATCTCGAAGGCGGCACCGTCCACTGCCTCGACCTCGGGACGGCCGTCGCGTCCCCGTGGCGCGCCCATCCCCTGGACGCCGTACGGATCAGCCCGGACGGTCGTACGTACGCCACGGCCGAGCGCACCGGCACGGGGACGGGCGCCGGTGGGGGCGCGGGCGCGGCCGCCGGTGCTCGCTATCGCTTCGAGCTCCGCACCACGGCCGACGGCCGTCTGCTCCGCACGCTGCCCTCCCCGCCGCCGCCCGTCTCCCGCGACCCCGCCGAGCCGGTCGTCCCCCAGGACACGCTGGCGCTCCTCGCGTTCAGCGCCGACGGCACCACGCTCACGTACGGCGTCTCGGCCCCCGGCCGGGAGGCGGCACCGCAGCGGTTCACCGTCTGGGACCTGGTCCACGACCGTCGGCGCACGGCCCTGGACCTGGCGACACCGGAGTCGGCCGGGGCGGTGATCTCGGTGGCCCTCGGCCCCGGCGGCCGCACCCTGTACGCCGCCCGCACCACGGCCATCGGCGAGGTGGGCGACGAGGCATGGGACACCGCCTCGGGCCGCAGAACGGCCGACCTCGCCGGCCTGGCCAGCCACCACCTGGCCGTCCGCCCCGACGGCCGCCTGCTCGTCGGCGACAACCGCACCGCCCGCCTGCCGTCCGGGGAGGCCACCGGGCAGGGCCTCGTCCAGGGCGAACAGATCGGCGCACTCGCCTTCGCCGCCGACGGCTCCCGTCTCGCGGCGGGAGACCAGACCGGCCGCGTCGCCCTGTGGGACGGCACGCTGCGCCACCGCGAAGGTGTCCTGCGGAACGTCTTCCCCATGCCGCTCGGCGACACCCCGGAGGCGGTCGGCGCCCTCGCCCTCAGCCCCGACGGCGGCACGCTGGCGGTCGGCGGCGACGCGGGCACGCTCCAGCTCTGGGACATCTCCACCCGGCAGCCCCTGGGCGGCCCGCTCACCACACCCGGCGAACGCATCGACACCCTCGCCTTCTCCGCGGACAGCGGCACGCTGTACGCGGGCAGCGCCCACGTCCCGCTCCAGCGGTACGCGGTGGCACCTTCACGCGTCGTCTCCCACGTCTGCACCCGCGCGGCCACCGACCTCACAGCGGCCCAGTGGCACACGTACATCCCGGACATGCCCTACCGCAGGGTCTGCGCCGCAACGCCGTCGACCGCCTCCCACTGAGGCGGCCCCGAACCGACCGTGGCTGTCAGAGGCGAGTCGTACGGTCGTGTCATGGCAGCCAGAATCGATCTGACCCTCGACTGCACGGACGCGCAGCTACTCGCCGGCTTCTGGAAGACGGCCCTCGGGTACGTCGACGAGCCGCCGCCCGCTCCCTTCAGGACGCGTGAGGAGTGGCTCGCGCAGTTCGACCTGCCGGAGGACGAGTCCGAGGGCGACGCGGCCTGGCTCTGCGATCCCGACGGCGTCGGGCCCCGGCTCTCCATCCTGATGGTCCGCGAGCCGAAGGCGGCGAAGAACCGGCTCCACATCGACATCCGCGTGCCGGGACACGGCAGCCCGGCCGAGCGGTGGGCGCGGATCAGGACGGAGGCCGGGAGGCTGGTGGAGGCGGGCGGGACGGTCCTCGCGGAGTTCGACGGGCATCACGTGGTGATGGCGGATCCGGAGGGCAACGAGTTCTGCGTGGCCGCGGCGGCGACTGCCTCGGTATGACGCTCGTCGTGACGCGGTCCTCGTGACGCGTTTCTTCAAGACCGGCGTGTGCGGGCGCTCCTAGACTCCGGGCATGGATGAGATCGAGCTGCTTTCGGGTGTTCTGTCCAAGACCGGTGACCTCATCGAGGGCGTCGAGCCCGGGCAGCTCGGTGCTCCGACGCCCTGCGAGGAGTACGACGTCGAGACGCTGGTCAACCATCTCGTCGGCTGGCTGCTGCTGTTCGAGGCCCGCTGCCACGGCCGCGCGTACGACGCCGACCCCGCGCGGTACCGGTCGGGGCCGGACCCCGCCGGTGAGTTCCGGGCCGCGGCGGCCGGGCTGGTCGCCGGATGGCAGAAGTACGGCTTCGACCGCGAGGTCGGCGTGACCGGCGACGCCGAACTGCCCGCCGCCATGGTCCTCAACATGACCCTCATGGAATTCACGGTCCACGGCTGGGACCTGGCCGTGTCCACCGGCCGGCCGATCCCCTTCACGGAGGAGGAGGCAGCCGAGATCCTGACCCGAGCGGAGGCCACCCTCCCACCCCAGTACCGAGGCGAGGGCATGCCTTTCGGCAACATCGTCCCGGTGGCGGGCGACGCCCCGGCCGCGGCCCGCCTGGCGGGCTTCCTGGGCCGAGACCCCGCTCGTTTTTAGGGGCGCGGGGAACTGCGCGACCAGCCCCAACGAACCCGCAGGCTAATAACGACCCCCCCCCGCGGAGCGGACAGGGCGCTCGTCAGAGCGGTGGGTGCGCCGGCGCCGGGCCCAGCGTGGTGGTGCCCGGAGCGGTCCGGTGCCCCAGCCCCGTCCGGTACGCATCCAGCGCCGCCTCGATCCGCCCCGTACGCCGCAGCAGATCCCCCAGCAGCCGGCACAGGTCGGCCAAGTCACCCGCCGCACCGGCCCGTTCGAGGAGGCTGAGCGCGCGCACGTAGTGCTCCTCGGCGGTCTCCGTGTCGCGGGCGTCCTCCGCGATGATGCCGAGCAGCCGGTGCGCGGCCGCGGAGTGGACGGCCCCGCGCTCCGAACTCAGGTCCCCGAGCACGTCGTGGAGCAGGGCCGCCGCCTCGTCCGACTTGCCGCGCCGGTGCAGGACGTCCGCCAGTTCGACGGCGACCTGGCTGGTGTAGAGCGTGGCGCGCTGGGCGGAGTGCATGGCCTGCGCCTCGCGCAACTCGCTCTCCGCGCGCTCCATGTCGCCGTTCTGCGCGTGCATGTACCCGCGCATCCAATGGCAGTTGGCGAGTTCCGTACGGATCTGGAGCTGGCGGTACAGCTCCGCCGCCTTGCCCAGGGAGGCGTCCGCCTCGGCGATGCGGCCCTCGGCGATCATCGTGCGGGCGACGGACCGGTGCATTCGGGCCAGGAGCGCGGGGTCGCCGACCTGGGGGGCCAGCGCGAGGGCGTACTCCGCCGCCTGTGCGGCCCGGGCGTGCGCTCCCATGTCCATGTACGGGGCGATGACCGCCGCGTAGAGCAGCAGCAGGGCGTCCGGATCGTGCAGCCCGCCACGGTTCAGCTCGTCGATCGTGGATTCCAGCAGGTAGCAGGAGTACCGGAGTTCGCCCGCGAGGTAGTGCGAGACCGCCCGGCCGCGCAGGGCCGGGACCCGGACGGGCAGCGGGGCGTCGGCGAGTCGTTTCTCCGACTCCTCGAAACGCAGCCGGGCCGTCCCCAGATCCCCGGTGGACAGGGCGCATTCGCCGAGGCCGAGGAGCGCGGCCGCGCACTCGGCGTTCAGCCCGTGCGACTCCGCCTCCGCGAGCAGCGCGGTGTACTGCTCGGCGGCGACCTCCGCCTCGCCGGTCGCCAGCGTCCGCTGGGCGTCGGTGAGCCGCAGCCGCAGGTCCGTGGCGAGGTGCGCGGGCCGCCCGGTGGCGAGCTCCTCGTACGCGACCCCGAGCCGCTCCGCGATGTGCCGCAGCGCCTCTTCGGAGGGCCGTACGCGGCCCGCCTCCAGCGTGGAGACGTACGCGGGTGTGTAGGCGGGTTCCGCCAACTGCTTCTGTGTCAGCCCGCGTTCCGTACGCAGCTGCTGCACTCTGCGCCCGATGATTCCCGGGTCGTCGCGCTCGGCCATGGCGTAAGCATGCCAGTAAGTCGACTTACACCCGCACGCTATTCAACTTCCCGTTGTAAGAGGTCAGTTAGGGCGGTCGGGCAGGCGGCCGATCGGCTCAATGCGGCCCTTGCCCCAGAGGCGAACACGCCCTAGGTTAAGCGGCGCGTTAAACGCACGATGACGCAGACTTAATACGCTGGCCTACGTTGACGATGCGAGGTTGTCGCCGTGTTCCGACGCATTGCCACGCGCTTCTTCCCTGCTCGGTTCGTGACCGCGCTGTTCGCCGCCGTGATCGCCGTCGCCGCGTTGATCAGCGCGGCGACGGCGGGGCCCCACTAGGGCTCCGCCCTGGGGGTCGTTCGCTTGTCTGCGGGCCGGTGGGGGCTTGTCGCGCAGTTCCCCGCGCCCCTGAAAAACCAGGGGCTGCGCCCCTCCCCACCGGCCCGCCGTTTCAGCGCGTCAGCATTCGCCTCGCCACACCACTCGGGTGATGGTGAGGCCTGCTTCGGCGTTGGCCTTGTACTTGCCGGGGCCGGGGTTGTAGTGGAAGCAGTCGGTCGAGGGCTGGCCGCCCAGGAGCGAGGTCACGTCCACGTGGTCCGCGCCCGGGAAGACGGTTCCGTTGTTGAAGATGGAGCCGACGGACAGGTTGCCCGACCAGTTGCCCGCGACCTTGAGGACGAGCCGTCCCGTCTGGTCGGGGCCGCTGTAGGCGCAGAAGTTGCCCTTCCCGCAGCCGGGCGGGTTCGCCTCCGCCGACGCGGTCGGGGACACGGCGAGAACACCGAGGAAGGCGGCCGCGACGGCTCCGGTGCCCAGTGCGGCGAGTCGCTTTCCGGTCAGCATGATGAGAACCCCTCCGTTGCCGGGACGACGCGTGTGGTCAGCACTCGCCGCGCCATACGACCTTGGTGATGTGGACACCCGCGACCGCGTTCACCTTGTAGGCGCCGGGGCCGGGGTTGTAGTGCAGACAGGCCGTCTCCCCGCCGCCGCCCGGCGACGTGTACGTCACGTCGACGTGGTCGGCGCCCGGAAAGGCGACCCCGTTGTTGAACACCGAGCGGATGGCGACGTTCCCGGACCAGTTCCCCTTGGTCTTGAGGACGAGCTGACCGGTCTGGTTCTCTCCGCTGTAGGCGCAGAAGTACTCCTTCTCGCACCCGGGCGGATTGGGCTCGGCCGAAGCACTCGGCGCGGTGGCCAGCACGGCGGTGAAAGCCGCGGCCGCCACCGCCCCGAAAGCAGCACGTTTGCGCATGTCGTTCTTCCCCCTTGGCCGTTGTGAAGATCTTGGTCGCGTACGCCCTTCAGGCTGCCCGGTGCCGACTCTTCCTGCCAGGTGTTTCGGCGCGCGCCGAAAAGGGCTGGTGGAGTGCCGGAGCGGTGGTGCGCGCGACGGCTCCCGCGGCCGTGTGGCGTGCGGCGATCCGGGGAATGGTGCTGGCGAGTTGGCGCGAAAGGATATTTCGTGATCTTCGATTCCAAGGGAACATTTCACGCCGATGCCTCAGCCGACCGCCCCACCGACTGTGAGAGTTTGCCGTGCTCCGAGTGCATTTCACGTGCGAAGACCTGCTCAGAACCCGAGTGGCCGCAGCGCCGGACCCGTTGTGGGAGACCGTACTCAGCGCGAACCTGCTGGCGACGCGTCAGGGACCGGCCGTCTTCGGTGCGTGGCGCGCGCGGGCACGGGCCGGGCTGCGCCGGCTGCCCCGTCAACACCTGCACCTGGTAAGGACGTTGGCACCGCCCCGGGGCAGCTTCCCCGACTTCCTCAATCCGGCGGAAGCCGCCCAGGGGCTGTCGGAGGGTGTGCGGGCGATCCTGTCCACGCCTCGCCGGCGGCTGGCCGAGGAGATGAACGTACTCACCGCGGCGCCGTCGTGGCTGCGTCCCCTCGCGGACGGCGAGCCGGCGGCGCTGGAGAACCTCGGGCAGGCGCTGCACGGATACTTCCGCGAGGCGCTGACGCCGTACTGGTCCGCGGTGCGCGCGCAGATCGAGGCCGACCGGGCCGTGCGGGCGCGGGAGATGCTGAGCGGCGGAGTCGAGGCGCTGCTGTCGAGCCTGGGTCCGTCACTTCGCTGGCGGCCGCCCCATCTGGAGGCGGAGTACCCGCTCGACCGTGAACTGCGGCTCGACGGACGGGGGTTGCTCCTGGTGCCCTCAGTCTTCTGCTGGCAGGCACCGATCACGCTGACCGACCCGGGCCTGCCGCCGGTACTGGTCTATCCGGTCGCCCGGACCCACCACTGGTGGCTGCCCCAGCAGTCGGGTGCCGGGCCCCGCACGCTCGGCAGACTCATCGGCCAGGGGCGGGCCGCCGTCCTCCTGGCTTTGGAGGACGGCGGCACGACGAGCGAGGTGGCCCGGCGCGCGGGTGTGACCTCCGCGACGGTCAGCGAACACGTCAGGATCCTGCGGGAGGCGGGCCTGACCGCATCGGTCCGCGACCGCAACACCGTGCTGCACGTGCCCACTCCACTGGGCCTCAGCCTGCTGACGGCAAACCGGTCCGGGGGATGAGGCGGCCGAGGACGCCCTGAAGGGGCGCGGGGAACTGCGCGACCAGCCACGACGGACCCGCAGACGAATGACGGCCCCCCGTCCCCCCGGAGCGCTCAGTTCTCCAGCCGCACCGGCATCAGCAGCGAGAACGTGTCCTCCGTATCGGCCCGCCGGACGGCCACGGGAGCCGTAGGAGCCCCGAACTCCAGCACCAGCCGGTCGCGGTCCCCGGCGGCGAGCGCGTGCAGCAGGAACTCACGGTTGACGGCGACGTCGTAATTCCGGTCGGCGTCCCCCTCTTCCTCTTCGCCATCGGCGCAGACGGTCACCGTGCCGTCGGCTGCCGGCCGGAGCACGCTGAGGTCGCAGGGCACTCCGTCCGGCCCGGGCGTCTCGCTGCTGCGGACGGGCCCGGTCTCCAGCGCCTCGCGGAACGCCGGTACGTCGACGACCGCGCGGCGCCCGGCCGGCAGGCGGACGAGACGACGGTAGTCGGGGAAGTCGTGGTCCAGGCACTGCCCGGCCGCCTGCCGGTCCCCGGCCTCCAGCGTCACGCGGTCACCGTCCACGGAGAGCCGGACGGGTCCACCGGCGTCCTCACCACTCAGCAGCGCCCGCATCGCGTCGGCGAGCGGGGCGGGCACGATGACCTGTTCACGGGGCCCCTCGTACCCGTCGGCACGGGCCCGCGCGACGGCCATCCGGTACCGGTCGGTGGCCACGACCCGAAGTGCCTCGCCCTCGATGTCGAACAGGACGCCGCCGAGCATCGGCAGCTCCGGGTCGGTACCGGCGGCGAAGCGGACGGCGTCCAGCGCGGCGGCCAGTTCGGCCGCGGGGACGGTCAGCCGGACGGCGGCGGTGCGGAGCGATGTCATGGGTTTCTCCCTGCCTTCGAGTAGCGCTCGGACCGCGGAGAACTCGCTGCGGGCATCGGACAGCCCCAGTTCGAGCCGGCGCAGATGCGCCTGGAGCAGCTTCCGTACGAGGTCGGTGTCCGCGCCGGACCAGCCGGCCAGCACCAGCCGGATGTCGGGCAGGGGCATACCGGCCCGGCGCAGCCGCGTCAGCAGGCGCGCCTCCTCGCACTGCTCGGGGCCGTACCAGCGGTAGCCGCTCACCGGATCCACCCAGGCGGGGACCAGCACCCCGGCACGGTCGTAGAACCGCAGGGCACTCACACTCAGCCCGCTGTCCCGGGCCATCTCCCCGATACTGCGCATCTCGCTCTCCACATCCGGAACTCTGGGCCCTGCACAAGGTCGAGGGTCAACAACCCCGCTGACAGCCGTCTCCTGGCGAAAACGCAGACCCCGCACAGAACCACCGGTTAGCCTGCGCGAACGTACGACGGGTGAGGCGGGGGCGGGAAGCAAGGCACGTGGAGACAAGGGGTGTGAAGACGAGGGGCGCGGACCTGGGCGTCGCGGACACGAGTGGTGCCGGGAACCGGCGTGGTGTGGCCGACGGGGTACGGCTCGTGGCCCGGGCGCTGGTGTACGTGGCGGTCGGCGGGGTCGCCCTGGTCGTCATCGCCACCGTCGGATCCGTACTCGGGCCGATGGTCGCGCTCGACATCGCGACGCCTGCCATGGCCGCCTGGTGGACCGTGTTCACAGCGGTCGTCGTGCAGGGCATCCCCTTCCTTCTGCTCGGCACGGTGGTGTCGGCGGCGATCGGGGCGTTCGTCCCTGAG
Organism: Streptomyces sp. NPDC058697; assembly: GCF_042715345.1. Taxonomy (NCBI): domain Bacteria; kingdom Bacillati; phylum Actinomycetota; class Actinomycetes; order Kitasatosporales; family Streptomycetaceae; genus Streptomyces; species Streptomyces sp. NPDC058697. Next base: position 238,376 of record NZ_JBHXSU010000014.1, on the reverse strand, counting down.
CGGGTCTTCAGACGCGTACTGCCGAAGAACCCGGCGCTCGCCGTGCCCGTCGCGGGGGCGGCAGGGGCCGTGCTGCCCGGTTGCGAGTGCGCGTCGGTCCCCGTGGCCGACAGCCTGATGAGACGCGGAGTCGCACCGGCGGCGGCGCTCGCCTTTCTCCTCTCGGCCCCCGCGATCAACCCGGTGGTGCTCGTCGCCACCTCCATCGCCTTCCCGGGGAATCCGGCCATGGTCGGCGCCCGTCTCGTCGCCTCGCTCGCCACCGCCGTGGTGATGGGGTGGCTGTGGGTGCGGTTCGGGAGGGAGGAGTGGCTGCCGGGGATCGCTGCCCGGCGCAAGGGCGGATCCGGGACGACGGGTAGGGGCACGGGTACGGGTACGGAAGCGGCTGCGGGCCCGGGCGGCTGGCGGGGCTTCCGGGACGGCCTGCAGCACGACTTCCTGCACGCCGGGGGCTTTCTGGTGCTGGGCGCGGCGGCCGCGGCGACGTTCAACATCCTGGTGCCGCGGTCCCTGCTGGACGTGTTCACCGGTTCGCCCTGGCTCTCGGTGCTGCTGCTCGCCGTCCTCGCCGTGGTGCTGTGCGTGTGTTCCGAGGCGGACGCCTTCGTGGCCGCCTCGCTGACCGGGTTCTCGCCGACGGCCCGGCTCGCCTTCATGGTCGTCGGCCCGATGGTCGACCTGAAGCTCATCGCCCTCCAGGCGGGAACTTTCGGGCGGGCGTTCGCCGTCCGGTTCTCGGCCGTCACATGGGTGGTGGCCGTGGTGAGCAGTGGGGTGGTGGGCTGGTGGCTGCTGTGACGACCCGACCGCGTACGCGCCTGAGGCTGCGTCCGCAGGGGGTACTGCTCATCCTGTGCGGCGCCGCACTCCTCAGGATCGCCCTCTTCAGCGAGCTGTACCTGCGCTATGTGAAGGAGGGCCTGCGCCCGTACCTGGTGATCTCGGGCGTGGCACTGATCGGGCTGGGCGTGGTGGGCATGATCCGCCGGACCAACGAGGAGGACGAGCAGGAGCACGAGGCCCACTCCGGGCAGGACCACAGCCACAACCACAACCACGATCACGACCACACCCACAACCCCCGCATCGCCTGGCTCCTCACCGCCCCCGCCCTGGCCCTCCTCCTCTTCCCGCCGCCCGCCCTCGGCTCGTACAGCGCGGGCCGCGAGGAGGCCAGGGTCGCCGCCCAGGGCACCGGTACCTTCCCCGAACTGCCCGCCGGGGACCCCGTCGACCTGACGCTCGGTGCGTTCGCCTCCCGAGCGGAGTGGGACACCGGGGCGTCCATGAAGGACCGCACGGTCCGCCTCACCGGCTTCGTGACCCGCGACGACGACGGCACCTGGTACATCGCCCGGCTCCTCGTCACCTGCTGCGCCGCCGACGCGCAGGCCCTGAAGGTCGAGATCCGCGACGCGGACGCGCCCGCGGCCGACGCCTGGGTGACGGTCACGGGGACCTGGCACCCAACGGGCAAGCCCGGCTCCGACACCGCCCGCCCGGTCCTGAACGCCACATCCGTGAAACGGATCCCGACACCTTCGGATCCGTACGAGAAGCGATAGGCAGTGCCTCATGTGCCGGCCGGTGGGGGCTGGTCGCGCCCACGCGGCGAAGCCGTACATGTCACAGCCCCGCGCCCCTAAAGGGGCGGAGCCATCCGAGTCGTTCATTCGGGGTCTATGCGCATGATTCCGGCGCTACAGTTCGTCACTGATGCGCTGGGTGTGGGGCGCGTCACACATCGCGACGAAATGAGTCGGCAGGTATCACCTGTGCGACGGTGCATTTGGGGGGCCTCGTGCACGAGATGGTCAAGGGTGCCAATGTCGGACTTACGGCGTTGAGCGAAGACGTGGGCTCCGTGATGGTGAGCCTGGGCTGGAGCAGTCCGACGGGTGAGGGCGACGCGGACGTGTCCGTGTTGTTGCTGACTGCGGACCACAAGGTCCGCAGTGACGCGGACTTCTACTTCTACAACAACCCCGTGGCGGCCGACGGGTCCGTGCAACTGCTGGGCAAGACGCCCACGTCCGACGGCAACGAGGACCGGATCACCTTCGATCTGACCGCGATTCCGGCGGACGTCGAGCAGGTCGTCGTGGCGGCGAGCCGCTACAACGGAGCCCGGTTCGGGGATCTGGACGACGTACGCGTGACCCTGGCCGACGGCTCGGGGGAGGGGCTGCTGCGGTTCTCCATCGAGGACGCCGGAGAGGTCGGCGCGCTGCTCTTCGGTGAGCTCTACCGGCGGGCCGGCGACTGGAAGTTCCGGGCCATCGGGCAGGGGTACGAGTCCGGTCTCGCGGGCCTCGCCCAGGACTACGGCGTCGATGTCGACGACGACGCGGAGGAGGCAGAGGCGGCCGAAGTGGCCGAGGCGGAGGATGCCTCTTCGGAGGAGACCCTGTCGGAGGTGGCCGCCGAGCCCGTCGCCGCGGAGGCTGGGCCCGCGACCGTGGCCGTGGCCGTGGCGGTGGTGCCGTTGGCCGCCGTGCCCGCTCCCGGTCCGGTTCCTGTGGTGGAACAGGTCGTGAGCGAGTCCGCCGAGGCCCCGGCCAAGTCGGTCCCCCGGCCCCGTACGGCGAAGAAGAAGGTCACTCTTCCCAAGGTGGCCAAGAAGTCGCTCGCCGAGAACGACTCCTGGCGGGCCGCCCGGCTCTTCCCGGTCTCCGCTCTCAAGAGCGACCGGGACAGGGAGACCCGCGCGACCTCCGTGCTGCTGTCGGTGATGGCGCAGGTGCCGGAGTTCGGCAGGCGGCTCACCGCCGGTTTCGGGGCGCCCGCCGGGCGGATGGAGACGTTCACCGAGGTCTCGCTGCCGAACGGCGACTCCCCGCGGCGACCGGACGGCGTGATCCGGGTCGAGCGGGCGGGCAAGCTGTGGACCGCGCTGGTCGAGACGAAGACCAACGGCAACTCCCTCAAGCCGGACCAGGTCCAGGCGTACACCGACATCGCCGCCCGCCGCGGCTACGAGGCCGTCATCACCCTCTCCAACGACGTGGAACTGGACGGCAGTCCGCTGGTCGACGTGAAGACGGACGGCCGGCGCAAGCACAAGGTGGCGCTGCGGCACCTGTCGTGGGCCGACGTCACCCACCAGGCCCAGATGCTGATCCGCCACGAGGGCGTCGGCAACGCGGCCCACGCCTGGCTGCTCCAGGAACTCCTGCACTACCTCCAGCACGAGAACTCCGGCTGCCACGGCTTCCAGAACATGGGCCCGGCCTGGGTCCCTGTACGCAACGGGATCGACGACGAAACCCTCTGCCAGGGCGACCGGCGAGCCGTGGAGGTCGTCGAGAGCTGGGAACGGCTCGTACGGCAGGTGTGTCTGCGCCTGGGCGGCGAACTCGGGCAGAAGGTGCTTCCCGTGCAGCGGGCGAAGCGCGGAACCGATCCCCGCGTCCGCCGCGCGGCCCTCGCCGACCAGCTCTGTCTGGCGGGCCGGCTGGACTCCGAACTCCGCATCGAGGGCACGCCCGGCATCCTCGCGCTCACCGCGGACCTGCGGACCGGCAAGCTGCGGACGTCCATCGAGATCGCCGTACCCGAGCAGGGCTACCCCCTCACCTGGGCCAAGCGCCTCATCCGTCAACTCTCCGACGCACCGGCCGACCTGCATGTCGAGACCTTGCTCGACGGGCATGCGGGCGGCCCGCGCGGCACGCTGGAGCGGCTGCGTCCCGAACCGGGCGACATCCTCCCCAAGAACGACGCCGAGATCACCGGCTTCCGGCTGTCCCTCTTCCGGAGCATGGGCAACACCCGAGGCTCCGCCGAGTCCGGGTTCATCCGCAGCGTCGACGAGGCCGTGGACCGCTTCCACGACCACGTGGTCGTACACCTGGACCGCCCCGGCTCAACGCGCCGCTGATCCCGGCCCCTTCGTCCACCCCGGTGGTAACCAGCCCAGGCGGTCCGGTTCGGGTGGGGTGGGGTTTGTGCGGGCCAGGAGGATGGCTACGTCGTCTTCCGAGGCGGTGGGGTCGAGGTGGGTGATGACGGTGTCGAGGAGGGTGGGGAGGGGGTCGGTCGGGGTGATGGGGAGGGTGGCGAGGGTGTGGAGGCCTGTTTCGATGTCGCGGTCGCGGCGTTCGACGAGGCCGTCGGTGCACAGGAGGAGGACGGAGCCCGGGGGGAGGGGGACCGTGGTGGCCGCGAAGGAGCCGAGGCCCACGCCCAGGGGTGGGGCGACGGGGAGGCCGAGGAGGGTGCGGGTGCCGTCGGGGGTGACGAGGAGCGGGGGGATGTGGCCCGCGTTGGAGAAGGTGGCGCGTTCCCGGCGGGGGTCCAGGAGGGCCAAGAGGCACGTTGCCACCCGGTCCAACTCCAGAGTGAGTGCCGTGCGTTCGGCCTGGAGGAGGATGAAGTCCGGGCTGCTGCCCTGGATCGCCAGGGTGCGGAGCACGGAGCGGTACTCGCTCATTGCCGCTGCCGCGCGGACTCCGTGGCCCATGACGTCCCCGACCACCAGCAGCGTGCGGTCGTGGGGGAGCGCCAGTGTGTCGAACCAGTCGCCGCCCACCTCCGCCCCCGAGCCCGCCGGGAGGTAGCGGCCCAGGGTCTCCACGCCCGGGCCCGTGACCGTGGGCGCGTTCAGGAAGGCGCGCTGCATCTCCAGGGCCGTCTCGTGTTCCCGTGTGTAGCGGACCGCGTGGGCGATGCCGGTGGCGGCCCGGTCGGTGAGGTCGCCCAGCAACTCGGTGTCCGTGTCCGTCAGCCGGGGCGAGTCGCCGGCGCGGAACACCATCACCGCACCCACCAGCTCCTCGTGGACCGCGAGCGGGAGGTAGATCCCCGAGTGCGCGCCCATCCGCAGGAGGTGCTCCTTGCGCTCGGGCGACGGCGAGAACTGGCGCATGGCCTCGTCGTCGGGATGGCTGAGGACCAGCGGGCGCCGGTCGGCCAGGACATGGGCCATCGGGGAGCCCGCCCGGTGGACCACGAACTCGTCGAGACGGCCGAGCGGGGAGGACACCTCCGCCAGGTCCGGGGTGGTGGCCAGCGCGATACGGCGCAGGCGCAGCGGGTAGTTCTCCGACGGCACCCGGGGCGTGCCCTCCGGGTCGACCACGTCCACCGCCGCGTAGTCCGCGAACCGCGGGACCAGCAGGTCGGCGAGTGCCTGGCAGGCCTGGCGGAGGTCGAGCGTCGCGCCGGTGCTGCGGTTCGCCTCGTCGAGCAGGGCCATCCGGTTGCCCGCCCGTACGAGGTGCTCGCGGCCGCGCAGCGCGTCGGTGACCTCCAGGACGACGCCCGCCACCCCGAGGATCTCGCCGGTCGACGCCGACAGCCGGTGGTAGGCACCCAGCCACCACCGGTTGTCCCCCGTCCCGTCGGCCGGGGTCTGCCCGCCCACCGTGACGATCTGCGGCACCCCCGTGCGCAACACCTGTTCGAGCAGTTGCTCCGACGACTCCAGGTCCGGCAGAAGGTCCGGCAGCCGGCGGCCGATGTGGTCGGCGGCCGGGACGCCGTTGAGGCGGGCCAGCGCGTCGTTGACGTAGAGGTAGCGCAGGTCCCGGTCCAGGACGGCGACACCGGCCGGGCAGCCGTCGAGGATCCGCCGGGCCAGGGTCAGCTCCGCCAGCAGCCGCTCCGCGTGCTCCCCCACCCCCTCGGCACGGTCCACCGCGTTCGCGATCGCCGCCAGTTCCTCCTGGGTGAGCAGGACGCGCGGGGTGGGCTGGACCTGGTCACCGGGCACCCTCCCACGGCACCACGCCGCCGCCCTGCCCACCAACGGGCGGGCCCGTCCGGGTGACGTCGGCCTCGCCCCTGCCACCTTCAGCCGTGCCTGTGCCCGCCCCCTTACTCTCACCCGTGCCCGTGCCCGTGCCCGTGCCCGTGCCCTTGCTTTCGCCCGCGCCCGCGCCCGCACCCTCACCCGTGCCCTTGTCCCCGGCTCCCGTTCCGGCCTCGGTCCCGGCGACGGTTCCGGCCCCGGCGTCGGCCTCGGTCTTGGATCCGGCCCCCGTCCAGGCCTCCGCCGCAGGCCCCTCCGTCCCGGGGGAACCCGCCAGCCGCCACACCTCCCCCGCCCGCAGCGCCGCGTGCTCGGCGGGCGGGTACTCGCCGGTCAGTCCCGCGACCCGGGCCGGCTTGCCCCCGCGCTCGGCGAACAGGGCGACGGTGAGGGCGAGCCGCGGCGAGTACACGCTCTGCCACACAGTCCGCGCCCCCGGCCCGCTGCCCGCGCCCGCCGCGTGGCTGGTCACCGGCAGGAACGCGGCCCCGACCCCCGTCGCGACGGGCTTGACCGCGGTGCCCGGAGCGTCCGGAGCGTCCGGAGCGAGCGAACCGTGCATCAGCTCGGTGACCACCGCGACCTCCTTCTCGCCCATCGCGGTACGCGTGCTCGGGCGCGCGGTGTGCACCGTACGGCCCCCGCGGGTGATCTTCGTGACCGTGTACGGCTTCGCGTACGTGCCCCCGGCGGCCACGGTCGCGTACGCGGAGTTCAGGCGCATCGGCGTCGGGGCCGCCTCCTTCGGCAGGCCGGTCAGCGGCTCGCCCAGCCGGATGCCCGCGTACGTGAACGGTTCGGTGGCCGTGCCCGCCTCGACCGCGCCGTCAACCGCGTCGTTGAACGGCTGGTGCGCGTAGTCCGCGCCGCCGTACAGCACGCGGACCGCCCCGTCGCCGGGCACGGTCGCGACGACCGCGGTGTGCAGCCGCGCCCCCTTCGCGTCCGCGGGCGTACGGTCGCGGACCAGCTCCGCCGTCTCGTCCTGCAGACCGAGGTCGAAGGTGGTGTGCACCTTGTAGCCGCCGCGCGCCAGCTGGTCCTCGGTGATGCCGAGCCGGTCGGCGGCCTCGGCGGACGCCGCGTCGATCAGGTACTGACGCCCGCCGTCCGTGTCGCCCGGTGGATAGAAGCGGAACGCGGGAAAGCGGGCGGCCGTCCGCTCGCGCTCGCTGATCGCGCCCGAGTCCGCCATGGCGTCCAGCACCCAGACCCAGCGGCGCTCCAGCGTCCCGGTCACCTTCGCGTCGGCGCCGGCCCGCTCGTAGTACGACGGGAGGTTGACGATCGCGGCCAGCGCCGCGCCCTGGGAGACCGTCAACTCCTTTGCGCCCACGCCGAAGTAGTTCCGCGCAGCCGATTCGACACCGGCGGCGCCACGGCCGAAGTACACCGTGTTGAGGTAGCCCTCCAGGATGTCGTCCTTGGACCGCGTGCGGTCGAGCTTCACGGCGATCAGCGCCTCACGCGCCTTGCGGCTCAGCGACTGCTCCGGGGTCAGCAGGGCGTTCTTCACGTACTGCTGCGTGATCGTGGAACCGCCCTGCCGCTCGCCGCCCGTCACGGTCGCGATCGCCGCCCGCAGGATCGCGGTCGGGGCGACCCCCGAGTCCGTACGGAAGGAGCGGTTCTCCGCGGCGATCACCGCGTCCTGGACGTGCCGGGGCACCTGCTCCAGGGAGATGTCCTGGCGGTCGACGGGCCCGCGTCGGCCCAGGTACTCGCCTTCGGCGTCCACGAAGACCGTGCTCTGGCTGACCGTCTCCGGGTGCGGGTCGGGGATCCCGGTCATGCGGTACGCGACGACGAGCGCGGCGCAGGCCGTCAGGAACAGGACGAGGAGGGCGGCCAGGACTCGCCGCAGACGGCGGGTGCGGGTGCGGCGGAGGTAGGTCCGCAGGGTGTGGAGGCGGGTGCGCAGGGTCCGTGGGGTCCGCGGGCGGGTGGTCATGAGGAGGTGCCCGTCTGTGCGAGGAGCTTGCCGGCGGAGTCATAGGCCTTCACGGTGATCTCGCTCAACCGGCGTTTGCCGTCCGTGAGTTGGGTGTCCGCGTACCAGACGGACCAGCCGGGGCTGCCCGCCAGGGTGAGGACACTGGCCGTGAACGTGCCGTCAGGGGTGGTGATTTGGACGCGGGACGGTTCGCGGGAGCTCTGGAGGACGCCGGAGTGGAAGGCGCGTGTCCCCGAGCCGGGGTCCGACTCCAGGGTGATGCCGGCGCCCGATCCCTTGCCGGCCGGCCGGAACCGGTTCGGCCCCTTCGGCGTCGACCAGTGCTTGCCGTCCTTGGTGAGCCAGACCTCGACACCGGGCGCGGCGGAGACCCGCTCACCGGCGGTCACGACCCGAACCGCCGTCCTGGACACGGGAGTTGTGCCCCCACCGTCGCCGCCGGAGCCCGAGCCGCGCACGGCGCCCAGGACCAGCGGCGCGAGCAGCAGGGCACAGACGGCGGTCAGTACGGCCGTCGTACGGCGGCGGCTCCGCCGACGCGTGCGGCCCGCCTCCTCGACGGCCGGGAGAACGGCGGCAGGGAGAACGGTGGGAGGGAGAACGGTGGGAGGGATGCCGGGAATCGGGGCGGGGCCGGGCGCGGACCGGCCCCCGGGGCGCGGCGACTCGCCGTACGCCGGGTGGGCGCGCAGGGCCTTCAGCGCCCGGCGGCCGTGCGCCTTGACCGCGCCCGGCGAGGAGTTGAGCAGCGCGGCGATCTCCCGATGGGACAGACCGTCCCAGTGGTGCAGGACGGCGACGGCCCGACGGCGGGGCGGGAGAGCCGCCAACACCTCGGTGAGCGGGTCGAGTTGATCGGGCGCGTACGACTCCGGGGCTCGCCGGGAGCCGATGAACGGCCGGGTCCGGCTCCGCAGAAAGCCCCGTACCAGAGCCCGCCGGACGTAGAACTCCGCGTCGTCGCGGGGAGTTCTCCGCCGCGCGTACACCTCCGCGAGCGCCGCTCTCGCGAGTCTCTCCGCGCGGGCGGAGTTCCCCGTGAGCAGGCGGGCCGTACGCGTCAGCCGGGGCCAGTACTCCCCGGCGCGGGCGGTGAATTCGTCGTCCATGGTCAGTCGAGCGCGCTGTCCGCGCGCCACTCCCTCCGGCTCAGCCCTGCGTGGTGCTTGTGCTTCGATGTACGCGGCGTCCGTAACCTCCGTGCCCTCTGAGACGTCTGTGACGTACGGGACCTGTACGCACGGAGGAGGCAGCCGGGTTGCACGGGCATCCGAAGTCAGCGCCGAGGACGACTGCGACGAGAGCGGCAGGGGGTGGGGCGGGGGGTATGACCGAGGAGGAGTTCGACGGGTTCTACGCCGCGGCGTTCCCCCGGCTGACCGGGCAGCTCTACGCCTTCACCGGGGACCACGGCGAGGCACAGGACGTCGTCCAGGAGGCGTTCGTGCGTGCCTGGGACCGGCGGCGGGAGTTCCTCGCCGAGGGGGCGCCCGAGGCATGGGTCCGTACGGTCGCGATGCGGCTCGCGGTGAGCCGGTGGCGGCGGGCGCGGCGCTGGCTGGAACTGGTGCGCCGCAATCCGCCGCCCGAGCACACACCCGGTCCGGGGCCCGAACGGACCGCGCTCGTGGGGGCGTTGAAGGAACTGCCGGAAGCGCAGCGCATGGCTGTCGTTCTGCACCATCTGTGCGACTTGAGTGTCGAGCAGGTAGCCTCCGAGACCGGTGCGCCCGTGGGGACGGTCAAGGCCCGGCTGTCCCGTGGCCGGGCGGCGCTGGCGCGGCGGCTCGGCGAGGCCGACGAACTGGGTGAGAGGGAGGACGACCGTGTCCGATGAGCTCACGCCCGGCACCACCCACGGATTCGACGGCCCCGACGCCGGCCGCTATGCCGATCCCGACCACGGCCCCTGCGCCGGTTCCGACCCCGGTTCCGGTGGCACCGAACTGGCCACCGTGCTGCGCGAGTTGGCACACGACCACGAGACGCCCGTACCGGTTCCCGGCGCGGAGATCCGTCGTCGCGCGGGGCGTCGCCGGCGCCGGCGGCAGGCCTCGATCGCCGCGGCCGGTGCCACGGCCGCCGGGGCCCTCGCGCTGGTCCTGACCGTGGCCCTCACGGGCGGGCGGGACGCCGGATCGACCCCGCCCGCCGCGAGCTACAGCGCACCCACCCCGCTCACACCACCGGCCACCGCCGAGCCCGGTCCGGTGGCCGTCGCCGCCACCGTCGATCTCGGCCGGCGTGAGATGTCCGTCGAGGGACGGATCCTGCCCGTCTCCTCCGGGTCGCTCAAGACGCCGACGCCGACCGGCCTGATGACGGTCACCGCCAAGTACCGGGCGGCGACAGTGCCCGGCGACTCCGCGGGCTGGAACGGGTACGACGTCAAGGGGACCTGGGTGATGAGGCTGCGCACCCCCGACGACCGTACGAACTACCTCCTCGCCCTCACCTGGGACGAGAAGGCGCCCGGCAACTACGACCGCACCGGCGGCGTGATCGGCCTGCGCCGCGCCGACGCGATGTGGCTGTACGAGGCGCTGAAGCCGGGATCGGTGGTGGAGGTGGTGGGGGCGGCCCCGGCGGAGACGTCCGGAGGAACGAGCACGAGCACGGGGACGGGTACGGGTACAGGTACGGGGGCTGTGGAGGCGACGCCGACACCGACGGGGGCCGTGGACGCCGTACCGCCGTTGCGCGAGGGCATGACGCCCTGAGGCACGCGGACCTGGCGCACGCGGGCTTTCCCTGTTGCCGGTCGTATGCGGGGCAAGACCTGGCCCGCCCTTTACTGCGCATTAGTTGCAGGTGCGGTGGTCCCGCGGTGATGGTGGGGAGGCAGTTCCACCGGACGTAAGGCAAGGCGAACCCATGACCACCCTCTCCTCCTGGCGTGCCTCCCTGAACCGGGAGGAGTGGGTCCGGGTCGGCGGGATGGCCGCCTTCATCGTGGCGCTGCACGTCATCGGCTGGTTCACGCTCGTCGCGATCGTGGCGCCCGAGCACTACAGCGTCGGCACGAAGTCCTTCGGCATCGGCATCGGCATCGGCGTCACCGCGTACACGCTGGGTCTGCGGCACGCCTTCGACGCGGACCACATCGCCGCGATCGACAACACCACCCGCAAGCTGATGGCCGAGGGGCAGCGGCCGCTGTCGGTCGGGTTCTGGTTCTCGCTCGGGCACTCCAGCGTCGTGTTCGCGCTCGCGTTCCTGCTGTCGCTGGGCGTGAAGGCGGTCGCCGGGCCGGTACAGGACGACGGCTCCACCCTGCACAGCGTCACGGGGCTCATCGGCACGACGGTCTCCGGGGTCTTCCTGTACGTCATCGCGGCCGTCAACCTCGTCGTCCTCGCCGGGATCTGGAAGGTCTTCCGGCAGATGCGGCACGGGCACTTCGACGAGGCGGCGCTGGAGGACCGGCTGAACAACCGCGGTTTCATGAACAGGCTGCTGGGCCGTGTCACGAAGTCGATCACCAGGCCGTGGCAGATGTACCCGCTGGGGCTCCTCTTCGGGCTCGGCTTCGACACCGCCACGGAGGTCGCGCTGCTGGTGCTCGCCGGATCCGGGGCCGCCTCCGGACTGCCGTGGTACGCGATCCTGTGCCTGCCCGTGCTGTTCGCGGCCGGCATGTCGCTGCTCGACACGATCGACGGGTCGTTCATGAACTTCGCGTACGGCTGGGCGTTCTCCAAGCCCGTACGGAAGGTCTACTACAACTTCACCGTCACGGGTCTGTCGGTCGCCGTCGCGCTCCTCATCGGGACCGTGGAACTCCTCGGGCTGCTCGCCGAACGGTTCTCCCTGCACGGCGCGTTCTGGGACCGGGTGGCCGGCGTCGACCTGAACGTCGTCGGGTTCGTGATCGTGGGGCTCTTCGTCGCCACCTGGGCACTCGCGCTGGTGGTGTGGCGGGTCGGCCGGATCGAGGAGAAGTGGACGGCGGGCCTGCCCACGCCGACGGAACGGCCGGCCGAGTAGGGGGCTTTGGGTTTTGGCGACTGTGCCGTTCAGTGACCGTGCCGGTCAGTGGGCGTGCGGCATGAGGCGGTCCACCATGCGGCGGGCCGCTCCCGGGCGTGGTCCGGGGACCACCGGTGGCCGCTCCCAGTCGCACGGTGGCGACGGACGGCGGGGCGGGACCGCGCCGTGCTCCTTCAGCGCGACGCTCACGAGGCCCAGCAGGAGCTGGACGTCGGCGTCGCAGTCGAGGAGCACGGTGATCCAGGAGGCGCCGGGGCGGACCCTGATCGCGCTGGCGTGCGCGAGCTGGGGCAGCAGGCGCTCGACAGCCGTGCGGGTGAGGTAGAGGTCGGCGGAGTCGTCGGAGTGGAAGTGGACGATCTCGTGTCCCGCCGAAGCGAAGGCATGCCCAACGGTGCACCGGGGCGGGCCACTTACCAGGTTCGGCCAGGTCTCCAGAAGAGCCATGGCGCGATGGGCCGCGGTCATAACCCCATCCTCGCGCACGCTTCACCTTAAGGACCACCCCCAGCCACTTGCGACTACTCCCCCCGCACGCTCGGTCACCCCTTGACCTGGGCATGGGGCCGAATGAGCCAGGTGCGATGAGTTTTTGGACACAGGGCGGTCCACACCGGAGAAGGTCCCGCGGAGAAGAAGACTGCGCGGAAGCGGACCGCAGGGAAACAGCCCGCAGGGAAACAGTCCGCAGAGACGGAGGCCCCCATGACCCCCATGAAGGACGACCAAGAGCTGATCCGGGAACTGATCGAGCGCTGGGCCGCCGCGGTGCACGCCGGTGACCTGGACACGGTCCTGGCCGGCCATGCCGAGGACATCGTGATGTTCGACGTACCGCCCCCGCAGGACGGTGTCCGTGGCCTGGACGCGTACCGCGCGACCTGGCCGCCGTTCTTCGAGTGGCAGGCGAAGGGCGCCTGCTTCGACATCGTCTCCCTGGACGTCACCGCGGGCGCGGACGTCGCCTTCGCCCACGCCCTGCTGCGCTGCGGCACCCCGGAGGAGCTGGCCGCCGCGCCCGGCACCCGCCTGCGCCTCACCCTCGGCCTGCGCAAGGAGAACGGCCGCTGGACCGTGGCGCACGAGCACCATTCGTTCCCGCTGGGGGACGAGCAGTAGCGCCGGCAGCAGCGCCGGGCGGGGACCGGCACACCGTCCCGGTGCGCCCCGCCGCCGCGCGCCAGCGGCCGACTCGTCCAGAAAGCTGGTGGTATGGCTGCCTGGGTGCGTCGACGGGCGTACCGGCGTACGGGTACAGCGCGGCGGAGGTGGGTTGGTGGAGTGGCCTGGTGAGGGAGTGCCGGCCCCGGTCGGGATGGTCGAGGAGGCCGTCGAGTCGATCGGGACCACCCTCGACGAGCGGACCACCTGCGCCGAACTGGTCGGGTTCCTGGGGCGGCACGGCTGCGAGGCCGTCGCCGTGGACCTGCTGGGCGAGGACGTGCCGGCGACGCGGCCCGCCGGCGATCCGGCGCTGACCCGGGCCGCGTCGGAGGGTCCGCCGGAGCTGCTGGCGGCCCACGACGGAGAGCCGTCCCTGACCGTACGGGCCCTGGACGAGGGGCACCCGATCACCACGACGGACGACGTGTCGGACGGTGTGCCCCGCCGCTCGATCTCGGTGCCGATGCTCGCGCACGGCCGCCTGTACGGGGTGCTCCTCGCGGTCCGCACCGGGCGTCCCTTCGCCGACCACGAGACCGCCGCGATGCACTACGCGGCCCGCCTGGCCGCCGTCCACATCGGCCACGCCCGCCGCCACACCGCCGTCCACAGCACCGCGATGAAGCTCCAGCGCGCCCTCCTCGCCGAGCCCGGCCGCCCGCATCCGAACCTCGACCTCGCCACCCGCTATCTGCCCGTCGGCGGCGGCACCCTCGTCGGCGGCGACTGGTTCGAGACCGTACGGCTGCACTACGGCCGCACCCTGCTGGTCATGGGCGACGTCATGGGGCACGGCCTGGACGCCGCCGTCGACATGAACGCGTACCGCTCGATGCTCCGGTACGTCGCCTCCGCCGATCTGCCCCCGCACCGCGTGCTGCGCCAGCTCGACGCCGCCGTCTCCGAGGACGGCACGCGCCGGCCGGCCACCTGTCTGCTCGCCCGTATCGACCCGGCCCGCGGGACGGTCGCGCTCGCCAGCGCGGGCCATCTGCCTCCGGCCGTGTTCGCGGGCGACGGCACCGGGACCCTGATCGACGTGCCCGTGGGACCCCCGCTCGGCACCGGCGTCGGCGGCTACGAGCTCGGCACCCATGAACTCGCCCCCGACGAGACCCTGCTGATGTTCACGGACGGCCTGGTCGAGCGGCGCGAGGAGGACATCGACGCCTCCCTGGCCAGGCTGGCCGCCCTGCGGCTGCGCCCGGAGGGCGACATCGAATCCTTCCTGGAACAGGTCCTCGACCGCCTCGACGCCCACCGCGCCCAGGACGACGTCGCGATCCTGGCCGCGCGGATCCGCCTCCGCAGAACCCGACAGCGCCCCGAGCCGGACCGCTGAGCGGTGTCACTCGGTCGCGAACCGGAACAGGTTGAAGCGGTACGCCTCGATGTCCCGGCGCCGGACCGTGGCCATCACCCGGAGCAGGACGCGGTAGGGGAGGGCGAGCCGGCGCGCGACCGGGGCCGGCAGCTGGGCCAGGGTGCAGGAGTCCGTCAGGCTGAGGCCCGGCTGCCAGTGTTCGAGGGCGCCGGGGTCGTCGCAGCTCCAGCGCATCCGGGCGGCCACCTTGGCGAGTACGTCATGGCTGTCCTGGGTGTCGACCATGCGGGACGCCGCGGTCTCCAGGGCCAGCAGGGATCCGGGCAGCCACTCGCCGATCTCCCGGAAGACCGAACGGACCAGCTCCTCCTCCAGATAGATCAGCACCGCCTCGGCGGCCAGGAAGTACGGTCCGGGGCTGCTGCGCCGCACCTCCTCCATCCAGTCCGGGTCGGTGACCGAGGCGGCGATCATGCGCCGGCGGTCCGTGTCCTCGAAGAAGCCCCGCCGCAGCGCGATCACATCGGGCAGGTCGAGGTCGAACCAGTGCACCGTGCCGTTGTCGAGCCGCTCGAAGCGGGTGTTGAGCCCCGTGCCGATCTCCACGACCGTGCCCGAGGGGTGCCGCTCCAGGAAGTCCCGTACCCACAGGTCGAAGAGCAGGGTGCGCAGGTTCGCCCCGAGCAGGCTCTTCGCGCCGTCGAAACGGGAGAAGTCGTAGTCCAGGGCGTCGACCATCTCCACGGCCCGCGGATCCCTGAGCATGCCGCGCGGTTTACGCGTCTCGACCGCACGGGCGTAGAGGGGGATGAGCAACGTCTCCTGGACGTCGCCGAGTCGGGGCGTGCGCTTGTCCATGACCGGCTGCTCCCTTGTCCAGGCGCTTCGGCATTAGGCAAGGCTAACCTAACTTGCGTGCTGTCGGCAGTCCTCCGCGCCCACCGCGGGCGCCCTGGTGGACAGGGCGCCTCGGAGCTCACCGGGTCAGCAGGTCCCGTACCGCCTCGACCACCTCGTCGGGAGCCTCCTCCGCCATGAAGTGGCCGCAGGAGACGGTCGTATGACGCAGGTCGGGTGCCCACGCGGACCACAGCGCGGCGGCGTCGAAACCGAGGGCGGTGCCCCAGTCCTGCTGGAGGACCGTCACCGGCATCCGCAGCCGGCGGCCGGCCTCGCGGTCGGCCAGGTCGTGCGTGACGTCGATGCCGGCGGAGGCGCGGTAGTCGGCGACGATCGAGGGGACGGCCGCGCGGGACGCCGCCAGGTAGGCGGCGCGGATCTCGGGCGGCACGGCCGCCGGGTCGCGCGTCCAGATGTCGAGGAAGTGGCCGAAGAAGGCGTCCGGGCTCGCGCCGATCAACTGCTCGGGCAGGCCCGGCGGTTGGGCCATGAGGTAGAGGTGGAAGCCGACCGCTGCCGACGTTCCGCGCATCACCTCCCACATGTCCAGCGTCGGCAGGACGTCCAGTGAGGCGAGGTGGGTGACCCTGTCCGGGTGGTCGAGACCGGCCCGGATCGCCACGAGTGCGCCACGGTCGTGGCCGACGAGCGCGAACCGTTCGTGTCCCAGGGCCTCGGCGAGTGCGATCACGTCGGCGGCCATCGTGCGCTTCGAGTACGTCGTTCCGTCGGGGTCGGCGGGTTTGTCGCTGGCTCCGTAGCCGCGGAGGTCCGGGCAGATGACGGTGTGCTCTGCGGCGAGTTTGGGCGCCACGTGGCGCCACATCAGGTGGGTTTGGGGGAAGCCGTGCAGGAGGATTACGGGGGTGCCGGTGCCGCCTGTGGCGGTGTTGAGGGTGATGTTGTCGGTTACGGGGATGCGGTGTTCGGCGAAGCCGGGGATTGCCGGGGGCGTGGAGGTCATGGGGTGCCTTTCGGTGTGTGCTTTGTCTGCGGGTGGGTGGGGGGCTGGGTGCGCAGTTCCCCGCGCCCCTGGGGGGTGGGGCTGGGCGTGGTGTGTTGTCTGCGGGTCCGGTGGGGGCTTGTCGCGCAGTTCCCCGCGCCCCTGGGTGGGTGCGGGTTCGATTGGGCTGAGCGCGCAGTTCCCCGCGCCCCTGAAGGGGCGCGGCTGAGCCGCATGGCTCGCAGCCCCCGCGCCCCTGAGTAGGTGGGTGCCGGACTCTTTGAGCCTGGTGGGTGTGAATCAGTGGCTGGTCAGTGGGTGGGGGCGGCGTAGCTTGGGATGGGGGTTGCTGGAGGGGAGAGGTTGGCGTGCGGGTTGTGTTCGGGGTGCTCGGGCCGACGGTCGCCTTCGGCGACACCGTGGACGGGGACGCGCTCGCGTTGAAGGGGCCGCGGCACCGGGCCGTGCTGGCTCGGCTGATCGTGGCCCGCCGCCGGGTCGTACCCGTCGCCCGGCTGGTCGAGGACCTGTGGGCGGA
Source organism: Streptomyces sp. NPDC058697 (assembly GCF_042715345.1). NCBI lineage: Bacteria > Bacillati > Actinomycetota > Actinomycetes > Kitasatosporales > Streptomycetaceae > Streptomyces > Streptomyces sp. NPDC058697. Next base: position 221,808 of record NZ_JBHXSU010000014.1, on the reverse strand, counting down.
TCCGCCGCCCGGTGCCGTGGGAGCCGTCCAGACATTTGTGGCCGCGCTGCGCCGCGTACTGGAGCCGGAGCGTCCGCCGCGGGCCCCGGCCCGGCTGCTCGTCACCGACGGGCCCGGATACGCCCTGCGGACCGAGCCGGACACGGTGGACGCGTGGCGCTTCGAGACGGCACTCGCCACCGCGGCCGGCCTGCCCGCCCCGCAGGCCCTCGCCACCCTGGACGAGGCCCTCGGCTGGTGGCGGGGCCCCGCCTACGCCGAGTTCGCGGACGAGGACTGGTCCCGCGGCGAACGGGCCCGCCTCGCCGAACTCCGCCTCCAGGCCGTGGAACGGCGCGCCGAGGCCCACCTCGCCCTCGGCCGCCCCGCCGACGCGGTCCCCGACCTCGACGCCCACCTCACCGACCACCCCTGGCGCGAGGACGCCTGGCGCCTGCTGGCCCTGTCCCTCTACCGCCAACACCGCCAGGGCGACGCCCTCGCCGTACTCCGCCGAGCCAGAGAAGTCCTGATCAACCAACTGGGCCTGGACCCCGGCCCCCACCTACGCCACCTGGAATCGGACATCCTCACCCAGGCCCCGGGCCTGGACCTACAACCCGGGACGGCTCCGCAGCATGACCCCGCCCACCCCCACCCACCCAGGGGCGCGGGGAACTGCGCACCCAGCCCCCACGCACCCGCAGACAAAACACAACCCACAACAGCCCAGTTATGGACCCAGGCCGCCAAGGCCTACGACCGCGCAGTCGCCGGAGGCGCCCGCGCACGGCTCGAATCCACCGTCGGTCTGATCCGGAACCTCGCGGTCACAGGCGGCGACGGCCTGGCGGAAGCCCGCCGGCACCGCACGGCCGCGGTCACCGCGGCCGAGGAGTTCGCGGACCCGGAACTGACGGCCCGCGTCATCGGCGCGTACGACGTCCCGGCGATCTGGACCCGCGCCGACGACCCGGCCGCGGCCCGGCACATCGTGGCCGTGGCGGAACGCACGCTCACCGCGCTGCCGACGGGCCCGCACGACACGGCCCGCTGCCGTCTGCTCGCCACCGTCGCCCTGGAGACCCGCGGAGCGACCGGCCCGCGCGGCCCCGAGGCCGCCCGCGAGGCCGAGGCGCTCGCCCGCCGCCTCGACGACCCCGCGCTGCTCGCCTTCGCCCTGAACGGCGCGTTCATGCAGTCCTTCACCCGGGCGGGCCTCGCCCCACGACGGGACGCGATCGGCGCGGAACTCGTCGAACTGGCCGCGCGCCACGGCCTGGTGACCTACGAGGTCCTCGGCCACCTCATCCGCCTCCAGTCCCGCGCAGCCCTCGCCGACTTCGCCGCCGCGGACACCCACGCGGCCGCCGCGGACCGCCTCGCCGAACGCCACGAACTGCCGCTGGTGGGGGTCTTCACCGAGTGGTACGGAGCCCTGCGGCTCAGCGCGACCGGGCAGCAGGAGCGGGCCGAGTCCGCCTACCGTGCCGCCGCCGCCCGCCTCCACGGCGCCGGCATGCCCGGCCTGGAACGCGGCCTCCTCCCGCTCGCACTCCTCTGTCTGCGCCTGGCCCACGGGCTCCCGCCGGAACCGGAACCGGACGCGGACGCGGACCCGCGGGCGGACTGGGGCCCGCACCGGCCCTGGGCCGAGCCGTTCATCCTGATCGCCGAGGGCCGTCACACCGAGGCCCGTACCGCCCTGCGCGCCCTTCCGGAGCCTCCGCACGACCTCCTGTACGAGGCCTACAGCGCCCTGGAGGCCGAAGCCGCACTCCGCCTCGACGACCGGGCCGTACTGGAACGCGCCCGCACCCGCCTGCGCCCGGCCGCCGCCGAACTCGCGGGCGCGGGCAGCGGACTGCTCACCCTGGGACCGGTCGAGCGATACCTCACCGACCGGGCCGGCCGGCGATGACGGGCGGCCCCGAGCGCGCCCCGGACTCTCAGCCCTCCTCGGTCGCCGGCCGGGCCGCCGGCTTCTTTCCGGCCAGTACGTCCTGGAGGCGCTGCGTGCCGAGCTGGGCGGCCTGCCGGGTGGAGTTCGCGTCGACGCCGTCGAGGCCGCCGTTGGTGAGGGAGAGGGCACTGTCGCCGACCCGTACGGCGGCGAAGTCCAGGGTGAGTACGGAAGACGAGCCGCCCAATTCGCCGTACACCTTCACCCGCAGGTTCTCGCGGGCCTCGCCCACGCCGGGCAGGGCAGTGGCGGTGACCAGGACGGTCAGCTCCCCGCCCTTGACGTCCGTGGCCGTGAACTCGCCGCACTTCCCCGGCACGGCCTTCAGCCACTCCAGCGACGCGTCCAGCGCCGCCCGGTCGTACGCCCCGACCTGGTAGCGCACCTGCGCCCCGTCGTCGGTGTCGTCCAGGCCCCTGACCGCGCGGGCCCCGGCCGGTTCGCCCAGCAGGTCCTCCGCGTACAGGCCGTCGAGCAGCCGCTGGCAGTCGGGCAGGTCCGTCCTGCCCTTGAGCAGCGCGTCCCGCCAGGTCGCCCCGCCCTGGGTCGGCTTCCAGCCCTTGCCCAGGTCCTTGTTGGAGATCAGCGCCGACTTCACCTGCGCCTCGGTGAGCGTGGGGGCGACCGTGACCGACGGGGACGGCGAGGGGAGCTGCCCGGCCACGGGCGAGGCGGAGGCCGCCGCGTCGTCCTTCGGCGCCGCCCCGGAACCGGCGCCGCCGACGGCCGAGCACCCGGCCGTCGTCAGCAGCGCGGCCGCCGCCAGGGCCGGGACGAGAGCGGGCACCGTACGACGACGGGAGGGGCGGAGCGGGCGCGGTGGGGCGGTCGGGCCGGGCGGACGGGTCATCGCGGAATGCCTCCTACGGCTCCTGCGGGCGGGGGAACTCCACCTCACCGCACCACCCGCCGTCAGGGCCCACCAGCGCACCGGTCCGACCGGGTGAGGCATTCCGCCCGTTCGAGATGCCCCCGCCCCCGGCCGCGCGGACACTGGCACCATGCCGGGAAGGATCGAGGACTACGCCCTCGTCGGAGACCTGCTCACCGCCGCACTCGTGGGGCGTGACGGCAGCCTCGACTGGCTGTGCCTGCCGCGCTTCGACTCACCCGCCTGTTTCGCGGCGCTGCTGGGCGACGAGAACAACGGCCGCTGGCGGATCGCCCCGGTGGACGCCGACACGGGCACGGGCGTGACGGTCCGCCGCCGCTACCGCGGCGACTCCCTCGTCCTGGAGACCGAGTGGGAGACCGCCACCGGCCGGGCCACCGTCGTCGACTTCATGCCGCGCCGCGACGGCGCCCCCAGCGTCGTACGCATCGTCGAGGGCCACTCCGGCACGGTCGACCTGCGCATGGACCTGCGGCTGCGCTTCGAGTACGGCAGCGTCGTGCCCTGGATGCACCGGGTGGACGGGCAGCTGACGGGCATCGCGGGCCCGGAGTCGGTGTGGCTGACCACGCCCGTCGCGCTGACCGGACAGGGCGAGGCCCACACCGCCGACTTCACCGTCACCGCGGGCGAACGGATCCCCTCCGTCCTGACCTGGCAGCCCTCCCACCTGCCCGCCCCCGACACCGTGGACCCCTTCGACGCGCTGCGCCGCACCGAGGAGTACTGGAAACAGTGGCTGCGCCCCTTCTCGTACGACGGCACCTACCGTGACGCGGTCGTCCGTTCCCTCATCACCCTCAAGGCCCTCACCTACGAGCCGACCGGCGGCATCGTCGCCGCCCCCACCACCTCCCTCCCCGAACAGCCCGGCGGCGTCCGCAACTGGGACTACCGCTACTGCTGGCTGCGCGACGCCGGAATGACCCTGGAGGCCCTGCTGCGCAGCGGCTTCACCGCCGAGGCACAGGCCTGGCGCGGCTGGCTGGAACGGGCGGTGGCGGGCCGCCCCAAGGACATCCAGATCATGTACGGCATCGGCGGCGAACGCCGGCTGACCGAGTGGACGGCCGACTGGCTCGCCGGGTACGAGAACTCCCGCCCGGTACGGATCGGCAACGGCGCCGCCGCCCAGCAACAGCTGGACGTGCCGGGCGAGTTGATGGAGACCCTCGCCCTCACCCTGCGCTGCGGGCTGCGTCCCGAACGGCATCTCCTCTCGCTCCAGCAGACCCTGCTCGACCATCTGGAGGAGGTGTGGTCCCGCCCCGACCAGGGCCTGTGGGAGACGCGCGGCGAACCCCGCCACCATGTCCACTCCAAGATCATGTGCTGGGTGGCCTTCGACCGGGCGGTCCGCCTGGTCGAGGAGCACGGGCGCCCGGGGCCCGTCGTGCACTGGCGCGAGGTCCGGGACCGTATCCACCAGGAGGTCTGCGAGCGGGGCTTCGACCCGGCCCGCGCCACCTTCACCCAGTCCTACGGCTCCCGCGCGCTCGACGCCGCGCTGCTGCTCATCCCGGGGACCGGCTTCCTGCCGCCGGACGACCCGCGCGTGATCGGCACGGTCGCCGCCGTGGAACGCGAACTCGCGACCGAGGACGGCCTGGTCAGCCGCTACTCGACGGGCGCGGGGGGAGCCACGGGCACCGGCGGGGCCGAGTCCCCCGACGGCCTCACCGGCGGCGAGGGAGCCTTCCTCGCCTGCTCCTTCTGGCTCGCGGACGCCCTGCTCCTGACCGGTCGCGAGGACGACGCCCGCCGGCTCTTCGAACGCCTTCTGCTCCTGCGCAACGACGTGGGCCTCCTGGCCGAGGAGTACGACCCACTCGCCCGCCGCCAGCTGGGCAATTTCCCCCAGGCGTTCACGCACGTTCCGCTGATCCGCGTGGCGTACGAACTGGACGGGCACGCGACCCAGCACGCACGAAAACTTGTTCCGTAAAGAGCCGGTGAATCCAAGGCGTCTTCTGCGAGGCTGGCAGGATGCAGACGCTTTACAGAAGACTGCTCACGTTCCTTCCCCGCATAGGTGTGAAGGTCCTCGATCTCGGCCCCGGCGCCGCCGTCGTGTTCCGGCGGGGTGATCGGACCGGCGTCCCTGTGGGACAGAGCGCCCATCTGGTGACCGAAGGCAAGGCGCGGTACGCCGTCACCTCCGTGGGCTCCGATACGTGGCTGGTGGGGCGCGGGGCCAAGGGGCGGAAGGCGACGAGCGTGCCCTTCGGTGCCACCGGGGCGCGGCTCCTCCTCGACGAGGCCGTGTCGGCCGAAGCGGAGCGTGAGTTCCAGCTCGGGGCCGCCCACTATCTCGGTGCCCAGCATGTGGCCGCGCTGCTGGAGCTGAACCGCGTGAACTGCGTGTTCGACGTGGGGGCCAATATCGGGCAGTACGGGAAGGGGCTCCGGCGGTTCGGCTACAAGGGGCGCATCGTCTCCTTCGAGCCGGTCTCCGTCACCTTCGAGAAGCTGCGGCAGGCCGCCGAGAGCGACCCCGACTGGCAGGTCTACAACTTCGCGCTCGGGCGTGAGGAGGCCGTGCAGTCCATCCACATCGACTGGAAGTCCATGAACTCCCTGCTGCCGCCGAGCGAGTACGGCAAGGAGCGGTACAAGCGGTTCGCCAAGGGGCGTACCGAGGAGATCGAGATCCGGCGGCTCGACGACGTGATGCAGAAGGCGCTGGAGGGGGTCGAGGATCCCCGGCCCTATTTGAAGATGGACACGCAGGGGTTCGACATGGAGGTGTTCGCCGGGGCGGGGGAGCGGATCTCCGAGTTCGTGGGGATGCAGTCCGAGGTTGCCGCGCTGGCGTTGTACGAGGGGAGTCCTCTGATGGGGGAGGCCATCGCCGCGTATGAGGCTGCGGGGTTCGGGGTTACCGGGATGTATCCCGTTACTCGGGAGCCTGCCACCGGGCGGGTTGTTGAGTTCGACTGTGTGATGGTTCGGGCTGGGGCAAGTGGGTCTGCTGCGGGTTGAGTTGGGCTGGTCGCGCAGTTCCCCGCGCCCCTGGGAGGGTGGGGGTCCGGCCGGTTGTCGGCAGAAGGTCGTTTTGGGCTGAGCGCGCCGTTCCCCGCGCCCCTTGCGGGGCGCTGGTGGGGGGCCGGAGTCGGTAGGCTGAGCGCTGCTGCGGATCCCCCCATCTGCGCTTCTGCATCGCATGAAGTGCCGTTCGCGGTCGTCGTGTTGGCCTTCTGCTGTGTTGAGGATGATTCGCTGGTGCTCGTCGCGGAGCGGTATCGGTTGCACGGATCCATTGGCCGCGGCGGTATGGGGGAGGTGTGGCAGGCCACCGACGAGGTTCTCGGGCGTGAGGTGGCGGTCAAGCTGCTGCTCGGGGACGAGGCCGACAGCGCGGCGGCCGCGCGGTTCCGGCTGGAGGCGCAGACCGCGGCCCGGCTGAGCCACCCCTACGTCGTCGCCGTGTTCGACTTCGGCGCCTGGGACGACCGCTTCTACCTGGTCATGGAACTCGTCGAGGGCCAGAGCCTCGCGCAGGAGCTGACCGCGGCGGGCAGCCTGGGGACCGAGCGGGTCGCCACCGTCGCCGCCCAGGCCGCGGCCGGGCTCGCCGCCGCGCACCGGGAAGGGATCGTGCACCGGGACATCAAGCCCGGCAACCTCCTCGCGGACGCCCAGGGCACCGTGAAGATCGGTGACTTCGGCATCGCCCGCTTCGTCGACGACCCGTCCTCCGCGCTCACCACGGCCGGCCAGATCGTCGGCACCAGCCTCTATCTGGCTCCCGAACGCGCCCTCGGGAGACCGGCGTCGGCCGCCTCCGACGTCTACTCCCTGGGCTGCGTGCTGTATCAACTCCTCACCGGGCGCCCGCCGTTCCACGCCGAGAGCGCCACGGTCACCCTGCACCAGCACATCGACATGCCGCCGGTGCCGCCCCGCGAGCGCGGTGTCCAACTGCCGCCCGCCTTCGAGAACTACCTCCTCGGCCTCCTCGCCAAGCAGCCCGAGGACCGGCCCACGGCCCAGGAGGTCGCGGACTGGTTCGGCACCGGGGCGTGGCGGGGGCTCGCCGAACCGCTGCCCGTGGCGTCGGACACGAGGTCCACATCGCGCTCCGCGTCACCGTCGTACGCCTCCCGGCCGCCGCAGTCGGGTTCCGCCGAGACCGGGTCTCCGACGATGTACCGGCTTCCGTCGACCGCCCCTCAGCCGGCGCAGCCCGCCCGCTCCGCACACCAGGCCCGCGCCACTCACGCCGGTCATGCCACTCACGCCGGTCACGCGGCCAACTCCGCGCGCTCCTCGCACTCCTCGTCCTCCACGCCGTCGCGCCGTGCGCGGTCGGGCGGGGGCAGGGCGAGTGCGGCGGGGAGGCCGGGCGGCGGGGTCGGTGCGATGGCCCGTCGTCGGCCGCGCGTGTTCGGCATCCTCGCCGGTGCGGTGCTGTTCGTGCTGGCCGTGCTCGCCGGCATGAAGATGTTCTCGCCGGACACCACCTCGGCGGAGACCGGGAACGGGTTGAAGGACGGTTCGTCGTCCGCCGGCCCCGAGAGCACCGGGGTGCCGGCCGCCGGGACAGTGGCCCGGACCGGGACGCCCGGCTCCACACCCGCACCCGGTGTCAACGCGGAGCCTCCCGCGTCCCCCTCCCTCACGGAAACCGCGCCGGTCACACCGAGCCCGGCCGAGACCGAGGAGGAGAAGGCGGAGGAGGAGAAGGAGCAGGAACCGCCGAAGCAGCAGGAACAGGAGCAGCCGCCGCCGCAGTACGGCGATGGGGACGACGATGACGACGACGGCGGATACGGCGACGACTAGAAGTCCTTCGCCGGCCAGTCGAGCAGCCGTGCCCCGATGACCGCCGTCTGCAGCGTGTACCGGTGCACGGGATCGGCCGGATTCGCCCCGGTGAGCGTGTGGATGCGGTCCAGCCGGTAGGTGAGCGCGCGGACGCTGAGCGACAGCCGCCGGGCCGCTTCCGCGGCGACGCAGCCGGAGTCGAAGTACGCGGTGAGGGTGTCGAGCAGCGGCTCCGCCCCGCCGCGGGCCTGGCGCAGCGGCCCGAGCGCACTGAGGACCAGGTCTGCCATGGCCTGCCGGTCCCGGGTGAGCACGGGGTAGACGAGCAGGTCGGCGGCGCGCAGCACGGGTGTGTCGAACTCCAGACGGTCGGCCAGGTCGAGGGCGTTCAGCGCCTCCTCGTACGACTGGACGACCCCGCCGGGCCCCGGCTGGGACCGGCCGATGGCGACGCGCCCGCCGTCGGTGGCCGCGTACGCCTGCTTGGCGAAGAAGTCGAGCACGTCGTCCTGGTCGCCGGGCGCGATGCACACCAGACGCCCGTCCTTGGTGGTCACGAGGATGCTGCGGTCGCCGAACCGGCTGATCAGGGAGCGCTCCACATCGCGGGGCACGGCGTCCCCCTCGTCGTACGCGGCCTGCCCCTGGGCGACGGCGACGGCGTGCGCGTGCGAGAGGCGCAGCCCGAAGCGTTCGGCGCGTTCGGCCAGCAGACCGAGGTCGCTGCGGCCGTGCAGCAGGTCGTCGATGAACTCCCGGCGTGCGGCCTCCTCCTGGCGTACGGCGAGGAGCTGGGCCCGCTCGTAGCCCTCGGCGAAGGCGTCGACGGCCTGCTCGACGGCGGCGAGTGTGCTCATCCCCGCCGTGGCGGGCCAGTGGACGCGGGCGGCGGCCAGGTGGGCGCCGACGAGGGCGCGCAGTCCGTATCCCGCCTCGGCGGCCCGTTCGCCCAGGACCCGGCGGGAGTCGAGTTCGTCGCGGGTCAGCCGGCGGCCGGTCGCGGAGGCGTCCGCGAGGATGCGCCCATACCCGTCCAGGTACTCCTCGGGTATGTCCCGCCCCGCCGCCATCCGCATCCCCGTTTTCCTGGTGAGCCGTTGTCGCCTTTCTAGCGCATACGGGCGGAGCGCGGTCCCGAGGGGGATGTGCTCACTGCCGGAACACGGCAGGTCCATGCGTGATCCTGGCTCCCCTCACCACGGAGGGCGTTCGGAGGACGGTTCGGGGGAAGTCCGAAGCGCGTTCGGAGGGAAATCGTCGAGAGGCAAGAGATGGGGCCCCGGTGCCGGTCGTCTCACGACGTTGTGTCCGGCACCGGGGCCCCATGTCCGTCCCCCGTGCTCCCCGTTTCTGCCGGACCATCGTGACCCGGGACGGGAGTCCGGCGCATTGCCGGTTTCCGGCAATCTTTACGCGTTCTTGATGCCGGAGGGCGGCGCAGCGCTCGAACACGAGTGCCACGTACGGTGTCGGCACTGCGTCAAGAGCGCATAAAGACTGCCAGGTCACGGCAATGTGCACACGTGTACGAAGCTGGCACAATGCCCGTTGATCGAGGTGACCGGCGCAGGTGGGGGAGGTGGACCGGTGACTCTGTTTCTGGGTCTCGGCATCGCGGGGCTCGTCCTGCTGGTCCTGACGCTGCTCTTCGACGGCGTACTGGAGGGGCTTTTCGGCGGGACCGGTTTCCTGGACGGGCTCTTCGACGGCCTGCTCTCGCTGCCGGTCATCGCCGGGTTCGTCTCGATGCTCGGCTTCGGCGGGGCGCTGGTGCTCGGCACGACCGGGCTCGGCGCCGGACCCGCCACCGCGGTGGGCATCGGCGCGGGAGCCGGGGCGGGCTGGCTGACCTGGCGGTTCAGCCGGGCCCTGATGCGGGACGAGCCGTCCGCCACTCCGCGCGGCACCGATCTCGTGGGCAGTTCGGGCTCGGTCGTCACACCGATCCCGGCCGAGGGCTACGGCGAGGTGCTCGTGTATCTCGCGGGCCAGCCCGTGAAGCTGGCGGCGAAGAGCCCCGAGCCGGTGGCCCGGGGCGCCGAGATCTGGGTCGAGGAGTCGCTGTCACCGACGTCGGTGGCGGTCCGCCAGGTGCAGCGCTGAGGTCCTGTCCGTTCCGTAGCCCGTATCGCCCATACCGCCTGTAGCACCTATATCGCTCGTAACACCCGTATCGCGTGTACCACTCGTACTGATCTGCCGCCCGGGGGCTGGCAGGGGGGAATGCACCATGAGTCCAGTTCTCGTCGCGGTCGTGGGAGTCGTCGTACTCCTCGTGCTGCTCGCGCTCGTCGTCGTCACCCGTTACAAGGTGGCCGGGCCCAGCCAGGCGTTCATCGTCACCGGCCGGCGCGGCAAGAAGTCCACCGACCCGGACACCGGCCGGGTGTTCACCGACAACAGCGGCCAGAAGGTCGTGGTCGGCGGCGGTGTCTTCGTCGTGCCGTTCGTTCAGCAGAAGTTCACCCTGGACCTGTCCTCGCGGCACATCCCGATCTCGGTGCGCGGCGCGGTCACGCTGCGCGGCGTCAAGGCGAACCTCGAAGGCGTCGCCATCGTCAAGGTCGGCGGCACCGAGGACTCCATCCGCGCCGCGGCCCAGCGGTTCCTGATGCAGCAGGACGGCATCGTCGGCTTCACCCAGGAGGTGCTCTCCGGCGCGCTGCGTTCCATCGTGGGCCGGATGTCGGTGGAGGACATCATCCGGGACCGTGCCGCGTTCGCCGGGCAGGTCGCGGAGGAGGCCGAGGCGAGCCTCTCCGGGCAGGGCCTGGTGCTCGACGCCTTCCAGATCCAGGACATCACCACCGAGGGCTCCTACCTGGAGGACCTCGGCCGGCCCGAGGCCGCCCGCGCCAAGCAGGAGGCGGACATCGCCGAGGCGGTGGCCCGGCGCGCCGCCGAGCAGGCCCGGCTGAAGGCCGAGGAGGAGATCGCGATCGCCCAGCGGACGTTCGCCCTCAAGACGGCGGAGATCAAGGCCGAGACGGACGAGGCGGCGGCCCGTGCCGCGGCGGCCGGTCCGCTGGCCGAGGCCGCCCGCTCGCAGGAGGTCCTCGCCGAGCAGGAGAAGGTCGCCCAGCGGCAGGCCGCGCTGACCGACCGCGAGCTGGACACCAAGGTCCGCAAGCCCGCCGACGCCGCCCGCTACCAGGCCGAGCAGGAGGCCGAGGCCCGGCGTATCGCCCAGGTCAAGGAGGCCGAGGCGGACGCCCAGCGCTCCCGGCTGACCGGTGAGGGCGAGAAGGCGCACCGCGCGGCGCTCGCCGACGCCGTACGCATCGAGGGTGAGGCGGAGGCCGCGGCGATCGGGGCGAAGGGTGCGGCCGAGGCCGAGGCCATGCGCAAGAAGGCCGACGCGTTCGCCCAGTACGGCGACGCGGCCGTGCTGCAGATGCTTGTCGAGGTGCTGCCGCAGGTTGTCGCCAAGGCGTCCGAGCCGCTCAGTGCCATCGACAAGATGACGGTGATCTCGACGGATGGTGCCAGTCAGTTGTCCCGCACTGTCGCCGACAACGTCGCCCAGGGGGTCGAACTCCTCAGCTCCACTACGGGGGTTGACCTTGCGGAGTTGCTCAAGAGCATCACTGCGCCGAAGCGGGGTGCTGTCGCGGTGGAGGCCAACGGGAAGATCGAGGTGGGGGAGTGAATGACTGACGGTTCGGGTTGAGTTCTGGCTGCGGGTGGGTGGGGGCTGAGCGCGCAGTTCCCCGCGCCCCTTAAAAGCAAGGGCTACCGCCCCCTGAAGGCGAAAGGCCGGGCGCAGCCCCGGCCTTTCGCCTTCAGGGGCGCGGGGAACTGCGCGACCAGCCCCCACCGGACCCGCACCCGACACACACCGAGCAGGGTCCGGGAGGAGTATGGGAGGGTCATCCTCCTCACCCCGCCGTCCGAGACGCCGCGGCGCTGAACGACACGGCCCACGACCCGGGCGCCGCGTGCCGACAGGTCGGCGGCCGCCGTGTCCATGCGTACGGCGAAGTCCTTCTGCTTGGCGGAGAAGTACCCCACGAGCAGGACAGCGGTTCCCGAGAGGTCCGGGCAGGGAGGGCTCGCCGAGGTGCCGGCCGGCCGGGAACGCCGGCGGGCGGACGGTCTGCGGTCGCGCCTTCGGTGCTGGTGCACGGCCTCACCGTAGGCATCCGTGGTCCAGGGGCGACACGTGTTTTCCGGGCGCGGGAAGGTTCCGCGGGGGCTTCTCGGCCACCCGCCCGTGTCGCTCCTCGCCGCCCCGACGCGTTACTTTGCGATTCCTTTACACTGGGTGGGACGTGTCCGGCCAGGGCGCGTCATACGACCTTTAGTGCGAGAAGGAGCGAAGGTTCCGCGATGGGTGAACCTCCCAGTACCAGCCGTGCCATTCCCGGCCCGAGACATGTGCGTGACGGGGCGGGGGTGGCACGGTGACCGAGATCCTGCTGCTCCTGCTCGCCCTGCTGCTCACGCTCGCCTGTGCCGTGTTCGTGGCGGCCGAGTTCTCGCTGACCACCGTCGAGCGCGGTGACCTGGAGCGGGCCGCCGAGGCGGGCGAGCGGGGCGCCGAAGGCGCGCTGAAGGCCGTACGCCGGCTGACCCTCCAGCTGTCCGGCGCCCAGCTGGGCATCACCGTCACCTCGCTGGTGATCGGCATGCTCGCCGAGCCGTCGCTCGCCGTGCTGCTGAAGGGGCCCCTGGAATCGGCCGGCCTGGGCGGCGCCGCCTCGACCGTGGCGACCGTGCTCGGTGTGGTCGTCTCCACCGTCGTCCTGATGGTGATCGGCGAGCTGGTGCCGAAGAACTGGGCGATCTCCCGCCCGCTGGCCGTCGCCAAGGTGGTCGCGGGCCCGCAGCGCGGGTTCACGGCCGCGTTCGGCCCGTTCATCCACCACCTCAACAACACCGCGAACCGTTTCGTGCGCCGCATGGGCCTGGAGCCCGCCGAGGAGCTGGCCTCCGCGCGCGGCCCCGAGGAGCTCGTCGCGCTGGCCCAGCACTCGGCCGCCCAGGGCGCCCTCGAACCGGACTCGGCGGAGCTCTTCGTCCGCACGCTGCACCTGAGCGAGCTGACCGCGGAGAACGTGATGACCCCACGCGTCGACGTACGGGCGCTGGAGTCGCGCGCCACGGCCGCCGACGCCGCCAACCTCACCCACGCGACCGGACTGTCCCGCTTCCCGGTCTACCGCGACAGCCTGGACGAGGTCGTCGGCTCGGTCCACATCCGTGACGTACTGGCCCTGGAGCCGGACAAGCGGGCCGTCACGCCCGTCACCGAGCTGGCCACGGCCCCGCTCCTGGTGCCCGACAGCCTGCCCGCCGACCGCCTCCTGGAGCGGATGCGGGCGAGCCGCACCATGGCCGTCGTCATCGACGAGTACGGCGGCACGGCCGGTGTGGCGACGGTCGAGGACATCGTCGAGGAGGTCGTCGGCGAGGTCCGCGACGAGCACGACCCCGTCGAGGTGCCCGACCTGCTGCCCGCCCCCGCCTCGCCCGACGGCCGCGCGGTCTGGGAGGCGGACGGGAGTGTGCGGATCGACGAGCTCGCCGGGATAGGCCTGCGGGCGCCGGAGGGTCCGTACGAGACCGTCGCCGGGCTGGTCGCCACGCGGCTCGCCCGGATCCCGGCCGAGGGCGACGCGCTGGACCTCGACGGGTGGCGCCTCGACGTCCTCGACGTGGAGCACCACCGCGCCGACCGCGTCCGCATCACCGAACCGGCCCGCCACTCGGCCCACGGGTCCGCTGCCGGCTCGGTCCACGGGGCCGATCCCGACTCGGCCCGCGACTCGGCCCGTCAGACCGTGGAGGAGTCCCGATGAGCACGATGACCACCGTCCAACTGGCCATCGGTGCCCTCACGCTGGTGACCAACGCGTTCTTCGTCGGCGCCGAGTTCGCCCTGATCTCCGTACGCCGGAGCCAGATCGAACCGCGCGCCCAGGAGGGCAACAAGCGGGCCCGGATGACCCTGTGGGGCCTCAGGCACATCTCCGCGATGATGGCGACGGCCCAACTCGGCATCACCGTCTCGTCGTTGGTGCTGGGCGCGGTCGCCGAGCCGGCCATCGCGCATCTGCTGGAGCCGGCCTTCGACGCGGCAGGCGTCCCGGACGCCTTCGTCCACCCGATCGCCTTCGTGATCGCGCTGACCGTGGCGACGTATCTGCACATGCTGATCGGCGAGATGATCCCGAAGAACATCGCGCTCGCCGCGCCCGTTCCCGCCGCGCTGCTGCTCGGACCGCCCCTGGTGGCCCTCACTCGCGCGGTCAAGCCGGTCATCTTCGGTATCAACGCCTTCGCCAACGTCCTGCTGAAGCTGCTGCGGGTCGAGGCCAGGGACGAGGTGGAGTCGGTCTTCACCGACGACCAGCTCGCCCGCATGGTCGTCGACTCCAGCCAGGCCGGGCTGCTGTCGTCCGCGGACGGCGAACGGCTGCGCGACGCCCTGGAGCTGGGCACCCGCCCGGTCGGCGAGATCCTCGTGCCGGCCCAGCGGATGCGTACGGTCGAACACACCGTCACCCCGGCACGGCTGGAGCGCGCCGCCGCCGAGGCCGGCTTCTCGCGCTTCCCGGTGACCGGCGAGGACGGCACGGTCCTCGGCTACCTCCACATCAAGGACACCCTCGGCGTCACCGACCGGGACCGGCCCTTCCCGCGTACCGCGCTGCACGCGGTCACGCGCGTCCGTATCGACACCCCGCTCGACGACACCCTCACCGCCCTGCGCGCCAACGACAGCCACCTGGCCGCCGTCACCGGCGAGTCGGGCAAGGTCCTCGGCTTCGTCACGATGGAGGACGTGCTGTCGGAACTGGTGGGGCCGGCTCCGGCGGGGGTCTGATCCGACGGGTCCCGGCCGGGTCCCGACCGGGGTCCGGCCGGTCGCGGGGCACGGTGGCATGGCATGCGCCACAGTGCCCCGCTGCCGCGGCGACTATCGTGGCGATCCGAATCGAACGTGGAGCGGTTCGCAGGGATCGGGCTCGGATTCGAGTTCGGGTTCGGATCGGGTCGGGTCGGCGAAAGGCGCGCTGTGTCGGACGAGGGGCGGTTGATCGCCGGGCGGTACCGGTTGATCGAGCGGATCGGCCGCGGCGGCATGGGCACCGTGTGGCGTGCCGAGGACGAGGTCCTCAGCCGCGAGATCGCGCTCAAGCGGCTCCACGCCCAGCAGCACCTCTCCGAGGACGAACTCGCCACCGTCTACGAACGCACCCGCAGGGAAGCCCGCAGCGCCGCCCGGATCGCTCACCCGAACGTGGTCGTCGTCCATGACGTCCTGGACGACGAGGGGTTGCCGTGCATCGTCATGGAGTACGTGCACGGCACCACCCTCGGCGCGCTCCTCAAGGGCGGCGGTGCCCTGCCGCCCGCCGAGGCCGCCCGGATCGGCCTCGGCATGATCGCCGCGCTGCGGGCCGCCCACGCCGCCGGAGTACTGCACCGCGATGTGAAGCCCGGCAACGTGCTGCTGGGCGGGAACGGCCGTGTCGTCCTCACCGACTTCGGCATCGCCATGGCGACCGGCACCTCGACGCTGACCAAGACCGGCGAGATCATCGGGTCGATCGACTACATCGCGCCCGAGCGCATGAGGGGCCACAAGCCCGGCCCCACCGCCGACCTCTGGGCGCTCGGCGCCAGCCTCTTCCAGTCCGTCGAGGGCCGGCCCCCGTTCCGCAGGGCCACCGCGATGGAGACCGCGTACGCCATCGCCGTCGACCCGCTCGCCCCCATGAAGCAGGCCGGACCGCTCGAACCCCTCATCGAGATGCTGCTCGCCAAGGACCCGGACGACCGTCCGACGGCGGAGGAGACGGAACGGGCGCTGCGGGTCGTGGCGTCGGAGGCACCGGGCGCGATGACGGGCGCGACCACGAGTGCCACGACGGAGGCCGCGTGGGCGCCGGCCGCGCCAGGGAGGGCGACGGCGACTGTGGCGGCGACGGGACCGACGAGGCCGACGGGACCGGTGACTTCGGGCGGGGCCACGCTCACCGACTCGGGATCCGGATCGGGACCGGTGCCGGGCTCGGGGGTGACGCCGGCTCCCAGCGGCGGCAGGGACAGGGGCAATGACGCCGGGGTCGGCCGCGGGGGCCGCAAGCGCCGCCCCCTCCTCTGGAGCGCGGCGGCCGTGACGCTCGCCGCCGCGGCCGTGGCGGGCGGGCTCTACGCGATGACGTCCGACGACGGCGGTCACGGCAGCAAGGGGGGCTCGGCGGCGGCGACCTCACCCACCGCGTCCGAGCCGCCGCCCGTCCCCGCGGGGTTCCGTCTGGTCAGGGAGAAGGTGCTGGGAGCCACCTTCCCCGTCCCGGACGGCTGGAAGCGCGGCGACAAGGCGAGCGCCGAACAGGTCACCTACACCGACCCGTCGCGCCTGGTCGAGCTGACCATCGGCACCGTGAACCCCGCGGGCGCGAACCCCGAGTCGCACTTCCAGAACATCGAGGCCAACACCAAGCTCAACTACTCGACGTACCGGAAACTGCGCATGCAGCGCACCACGTTCCAGGGAAAGCCCGCGGCGGTGTGGGAGTTCACCTTCCAGGGCCAGGTCCGCGGCTTCCGCGCCATCGACTTCGGCTTCGGCGAGGAGGGCGGCACGGAGTACGACATCTACCTCTCGGCACCCGAAGCCCAATGGGACACGTACCGCCCGGTGTTCGACACGGTCAAGGCGGGCTTCCGCGTCGACTGACGACTCGACGTGCCGGGACCTCGCAAACCGTACGGTCTCGGCGGCCTCGTTCGCCCGGGGTCAAGGTACGGTGGGGGAACCGAGGGCATGTCGTACACCGGTGATCGAACCGGTCTCGTCCTCGGCGCACGACGACGCCGGGCCGATCAGCGCCCGGGGCAGGGTCCGCGCCCCATGGCCGGTTGAAGTCGTTCACGTCCGCCGGTCGAGCCCCAGTGCCGGGGCGGCACACGACCCTGACCGCACGTTCCGCGTCGGCATCGAGGCCAAGGAGCCACCTGTCACCCGGCTCGACCGAGTCGCAGGAGAAGAGAGCCCGTTCCGTCGCGCGGTCCGCCGTGTCCGTCGCGTCCGCCGCGAACGAACCGCCGGTACGCCGCAGTCGTGCCCCAGACAGGAGCGCTCCATGACCACCGTCCCCGTCCTCGAACCCCTGCCTTCGCAGCCCCTCGCCCGCCTCCGCCTGGCCCCGCACAGCACCCTGCCGCGCCGTATCGACGGGGCGTGGTGGCCCCACTCGCGCGATCTGCTGGCCGAACTCCCGCTGCTGATCGGCGCCTTGCCCCGTACGTGGGGACAGATCACCGGCGTCACCGTGAACACGGCGATGTGGGCGGCGTCGCCCGGCCGGATGCTCATCGCCAACCACGTCGTACGGCTGAGCCGGGCCTCCGGGGCGCACGGCCGGCACACCGTCTGCCTGGTCAGTCCGGGCCGGGGCCGCTGGGACCTGCTGGTCGTGCCCCCGGAGGTCGACGCGGCGGACGCGGAGCCACTGATGGAGGCCGCGGCGGCGGGCGCGCGCCCGTCTCACTGACGGCGCCCGCAGCGAACCGTCGTGGTCCACCCCGGACCGTTGCCGTCCACCGCGGACCGTCGCGGACCGCCGCGGATCACCGCAGTGGTCTGCGGATCCATACCTCGCGGACGGCCGTCGGGGAGTGGGGGGCGAGGAGACCCAGCTTCGACCAGCCCCAGGCGCGCACGGTCTCCTGGGCGGCGTTCGCCGGGCGGCTGCCGCCGTCACCGGCCTCTCCGCTGCCGGGTCGCTCCAGGTCCACGGCCGCGACGACCAGATCGGCTTCGAGCCGGGCCAGCAGCCGTTCGCCCAGGAGGGTCGCGACGCCGTTCCTGCGGTGGGCCGGCAGCACCATCAGTTCGGCGATCAGGAACGTACGGCCCGAGGCGGTGAGTTCCTCGATGTCCGTGGGCAGTTCCCCGCGGAAGTCGGACCACCACTCGCCGGTCCTCTCCACCCGGAACCCGTACGCGCAGCCGGCCAGCCCGCCCGCGTCGGCGACCATCATGTCGAAGCCGGTGCGCTGCACATGCTGCTCGAACCGGTCCAGGAAGCCCTGGCGGTCGCGGTATTCGGCCCCCGCGGCGCCCCGGTACGCCGTGACGTACACGTCCGCGACGGCGGCCCGCTGCTGCTCGGCCTGCCACCGGGACAGTCTGCGCAAGTACACCTCGGTCATACGGGTCCTCCCCCGGCCGCGGGACGGTCATCCCCCGACTCGGCATCATCACAGCAGGAGCCGCCGGGGTAAACGGGGCGTCGGGATCAATGGCGTGCCGCCCGGCCCGCAGGTCGCGGCGCCCGTACGGGCATACGGGACGTACGGACGCGGGGCTATCCAGAACAGGCGGCCGGGCCTAGGCTCGGAGCCCAGTGACGAGTGAGGCTCTTCGGGAGCCGTCACAGCATCGAGGCCGCGTTCGCCGGCTTCTCGCGCGCCTTTTGTCCCCCGGGCGCATCCGCCCCAAGTCCCCCGGGCGTCAGGACGAGGCGCTCTCCACCGCCGCGACAACTTCCGTATCCCCGCCGCCCTTTCGCGGCGGTCCCCCGACCACGCGTCCCTCGCGGACCCCGCCACGGCGCACTCCCGCGTGCCGCAGCGACCCATGAGGGACCCCGTGCCCTGCGCCCGCCGACCGGGGGGTGGCGAGCCAGGGCGGTGTGGTCGCCGCCGGGCGCACCACCGGCGGCGACCACCACACCACGGAGGACGGGCGTACGAGGACTGGCCGACCGGCACCGGGGTCACCACCGCGGCCGGCGGATACGCGCCCGTCCCGAGGGCGGTGCCGACCGTACCGCCGACGTCACGGGGGGCAAGACCGCGTGGCTCAGGTGCCGAGGGGTGGTTCGGTCGACGGGTGCAGTTGGGTGAACTCGTCGGCGAGTATGCCCAGGAGGACGAGATCGTGGTGCCGGCCGGCGAGGAACACGTGATCGCGGAGGCGCCCCTCCTCCACGAAACCGAGCCGGTGATGGAGGGCCAACGACCCCTGGTTGTATGCGAAGACCCGCGCTTCGCACTTGTGGTAGCGCCGCTCGGCGAACATGAACCGCAGCAGCATCACCACGGCTTCCGCCGCGTAGCCCTTGCGCCGATGATCCGCACCGACCGTGACGCCGTACTCGAAGCGCCCCGCCTGCGGATCGGCCTGGTTGGAGGAGACGGCGCCGACCATCTCCCCGGTGTCGAGCGCCTCGATCGCCAGCCGAAAACAGTCCCCGTCGGGCTCGGCCACGGCCTGCTCCTTGGCCCAGGCCCGATGCCCCTCGACGGAACGGGGCGGAGACACCGCGTCCCCCAACCGCTCCTCGTCCACGCCGAACCGCATGAACGCGGTCCAGTCGTCGGGCTCGATCCCGCGCAGCCGTATCCGCGTGCCTGTCCAGAACGATGTCATCCACCATTGGATCAAGCGAAGCCACCGCCGGTCCACGGGTGTCGAGAATGTGTTGGCGGCTTCGTCCCAGGGGCGTCAGCGGTCGGCAGCGGCCGCACGTGGAAGAAGGAGAGAGCAGCATGGCGATTCAGCGGATGGACAATGTCGGCATCGTCGTCGAGGACATGGATGCCGCCGTCGCGTTCTTCGTGGAACTGGGTATGGAGCTGGAGGGCAGGGGGGAGGTCGAGGGCCTCGTCGCCGACCAGTGCACCGGGCTCGACGGCGTCCACTGCGACATCGCGATGCTCCGGACCCCGGACGGTCACAGTCGGCTCGAACTGTCGAAGTACCGCAGCCCCGCGGCGATCGGCGTCGGGCCGCGCAACCAGCCGCACAACATTCTGGGCACGCACCGCGTCATGTTCGCCGTCGACGGCCTGGAGGACACCATCGCGCGCCTGCGCCCTCACGGCGCCGAACTCGTCGGCGAGATCGCCCGGTTCGAGGACAGCTATCTGCTCTGCTACCTCCGCGGCCCGGAGGGAGTCATCGTCGGACTGGCCGAGCAACTGGGCTGAGAGGGAAGTGACCCGTCACAGCCGGATCACCACCAGTGCCGTGTCGTCGTCCGGGCCCCGGCGCGGGGCGGGGACCAGGTCGGTGAGGATGGCGTCCGCGAGGGGGTCGGGGGGCAGGGCGTGGTGGTGTCTGAGGCTGTGGGTGAGGCGGTGGAGGCCGCGGTCGATGTCTTCGCCCCGGCGTTCGATCAGGCCGTCGGTGTAGAGGACGAGGGTGGCGCCGGGGGTGTAGGACACCGTCGCCTGGGTGCGCGGGACGGTGTCGTCGCCGGCTGCCAGGGGCGGGTCGGTGGCCGTGTCGAGCAGTTCGACCGTTCCGTCGGGGTGGGACAGCAGCGGGGGCGGGTGGCCCGCGCAGCTGTACGTGACCGTGTGGGCGGCCCGGTCGATCACGGCCTGGACGACTGTCGTGGCGAGCGCGCCCTCGACGGTGTGCGCGTGCTGGGCGAGGGTCGCGAGCGCGTCGGCCGGCCGCCCGGTCGCGCGGATCGCGGCGCTCAGGGCGCTGCGCAGCTGGCCCATGACCCCGGCCGCCTCAAGGCCGTGCCCGACGACGTCGCCGACCGCCGCGGCCAGCCGGTCCTCGTCCAGGTCGATCAGGTCGTACCAGTCCCCGCATACGTTGAGGAAGCTGGCCGCGGGCTGGTAGCGGACGGCGGCGAAGTCGTGCCGCGGCAGCGCGGTGCCGGGCAGCATGGCGCGCTGCAGGGTGACGGCGACCTCGTGCGTGCGGGCGTGGGCCTTGCGCAGCTCCTCGTTGAGTTCCTGCAGTTCCTGGGAGCGGGTCAGGAGGTCCGCGGTCATCGCGTCCTCGCGGCTGAGCCTGGTGAGGGCGGTGTGCCGGGCGCCGGGTGTCCGGGTGGCGGCCTGGCGGGCGTGGACCAGGGCCGTGACCTCCTCGACGCGGTGGGCGATGAGCGACACCCGCCCGTCCGCGTCGAGGACCGGGATGTTGACCGTGCTCCAGTAGCGCTCCTCGAACACGCCCGGCCGGTCGGGCACCTCGACGTCGTACTTCTGCAGGGCCATGGTGTCCCGCTCGCCGGTGGCCAGCAGCCGTTCGAGCGAGGTACGCAGCGTCCGGGCGCCGGTGGCCTCTGCGGAGGGGCTGTCGGGGAACACGTCGAAGATGAACCGGCCGATCAGCTCGTCGAGCCCACGGCCCGAGACCTGCACGTAGGCCCGGTTCGCGGCGATGATCGTCAGGTCGGGCGCGAGCAGCATGACCGGGCTGGGCAGGGCCTGGAAGACCTTCGCGAAGTCGATGTCGATGTTGATGGCGGCTTCGGTCGCAGTCGCGTGGGCGATTTTCGGATCGGGGGCCGCGGCGGTTTCTGCTTCGGTGTCCGCAGCGGCCTCGGGGTCCGTCCTGATGCCCGGGCTCTCTCTCCCACCAGGCGCATCACTGTCGCTCATGCCACCATGTCTACTCCCTCCCCCAGCTCCGTGCGACCCGGTCCCGGAACCGGCCCCCGCGCTCGATCGCCCGGCCTTCCGGCCTTCCATCACGCCCCCGCGAAGCGGAACGCTCAGACGAGGCCCGCCCGGTAGACCAACAGCGCGATCTGTACACGGTTGTTGAGGTCGAGTCTGGTCAGGATGTGCGAGACGTGGGCCTTCACCGTGGGCAGGCTCATGTGGCAGGCCGTGGCGATCTCCGCGTTCGTTCGTCCCTCGGCGACGGCGAGGGCGACCTCCCGTTCCCGGGCGCCGAGCCGGTCCAGCATCGCCCGGGCCTTCTCCCGGTCCTCGTGGCGGGAGGGGCCGGGGACGCCCGCGGGGTCGGTCACGGTGTCGATCAGCTGCCTCACCGCGGCCGAGGACAGTACGGGTTCTCCCGCCATGACGTTGCGCACGGCCGCCACGATCTGGGCCGGGGGCGTGTGCTTGAGGACGTATCCCGCCGCTCCGGCGCGCAGGGCCTGCAGCACGTAGCTGTCGGTGGTGAAGGTGGTCAGGATCAGCACCTGCGGAGGCCGGGGCCGCTGCCGGAGCGCCGCCGTGGCCGCGAGACCGTCCATCCTCGGCATGCGGATGTCCATGAGGACGAGATCCGGTCGGTACTCGTCCACGAGCGCGCGCACGTCGGCTCCGTCGGCCGCCTCCGCGACGACGTCGATGTCGTCGGCCGCCGACAGCATGAGGCGCAGCCCGGCACGTACGAGGGGGTCGTCGTCGACGACGAGCAGCCGGATCCGGGGGATCGGGCCGCCCGTCCCGGGGGTTGCGCCGCCCGTCCTGGGGAGTGGGCTGTCGGTCCCGGGGGTTGCGCCGCCCGTCCTGGGGAGTGGGCTGTCGGTCCCGGGGGTTGCGCCGTCGGTTCCGGGGAGTGGGCTGTCGGTCCCGGGGGTTGCGCCGTCGGTTCCGGGGAGTGGGCCGTCGGTCCCGGGGGTTGGGCCGCCCGATCCAAGGCGAGGGCTGCCCGTCCCGAGGGGTGGGTCGTCCGGCTGCTGCGCCACGCCGTCCGTGCGGGGAGTCAGGCCGTCCATGGCAGCCAGACGTCGAGGTGGAAGTCGGTGGGTGTGGTGCTGTGTCGCAGGCGGCCGCCCGCGAGGTCGACCCGTTCCCGCATGCCGATGAGCCCCTGCCCGGAGCCTGGTACGGGGGTTGGTGCGGGGCTCGGGATGGACTTCGGTACGGAGTTCGGTGCGGGGCCGGGTCCGGGTCCGGGGTTCGGTACGGAGCCCTGTGCCGGACCCTGCCCGGGATCCGGCGTCGAGTCCCGTACCGGGCTTCGCGCCGAGTCCCGTACCGGGCCCCGCACCGAGTCCGGCGCTGAGTCTCGCACCGAGTCCCGCGCCGGATCCCGTACCAACCCCCGCGCCGAGTCCCGCACCAGGCCGGCAGCCGCCGCCGGTTCCAGTGGGTTCGTCACCCGGATGGTCAATCCTGTCTCCGGGCCGCCCTCAAGGGTGAGGGTCACCGGGGCACCGGGTGCGTGCTTGCGGTGGTTGGTCAGGGCCTCCTGCAGCAGCCGGTAGGCCGTGCGGGCTAGCGCAGGCGACATGGTGGCCGGGTCGTCGAGCCGTTGCCGCAGGTGGAGCTCGACGCCCGCGGCGCGGGACTCCTCGATCAGCTGGGCCACATCCGCGTGCGTGGGCTGGGGCGGTTCGGTGTGGTCGCCCACGACGGGGGCCCGCAGGACCTTCAGTACGTCCTGCAGGTCCTCCAGGGCCCGGGTGGCGCTGTGCCGGATCACGCCAACGGCCTCGGCGAGCTGTTCCGGCGGCGCCCCCGGGGCGTACTCCAGCGCGCCCGCGTGCATGGACAGCAGGGACAGCCGGTGCGCGAGCACGTCGTGCATCTCCCGGGCGATCTCCTCCCGGGCGTGCTGCCGCGCCTGCTCGGTCCGCAGTGTCGCCTCCGTCTCCGCGCGGACCGCCCGTTCCCGCAGGCCCACGACGACCAGGCCCCAGCCGACGGCGCCCGCGACCAGGGTGACGGCCGACACCGCGGTCGCCAGGTTGAGCGGCCCGGGCGGATACGGGGCGAGCAGCAGGGCCACGGGTACCGGGACGAGCGCGGCCGCGGTGACCGCCCAGGTCGTACGGGCCGGGCACGTCGTGGCGACGGTGAACAGGGCGATCAGCAGGGGCACCACCACAGGCCAGCCGGTGCTGAGGACGATCAGGGCCACCGCCAGCCCGGCGGGGTGGCGCCGCCGCAGCCCCAGCGCGGCGCAGGCGAGCAGGGGTACGAGGCTGCCGGATCCCGTGTGCGCCCAGGCGAAGGGCTGTATGCCGCTGAGTCCCGTGAGCGCCCAGTGAAACGGCAGCACCTCTTCGAGAAGGCTTGCCGGGGCGTCTCCGCCGATCTGCGGATAGACGGTCAGACCCGACTGCTGCGCCCTGGCCACGAGCACGGTCAGGGCCGTGGCCGCCGTGGCCACGGCCAGTTCCGCGAGCCCGGGACGGCTCCGCCAGGTCTGTCTCACATCGATCACGGAGAGACCGTACCCATGGATCCGCGTGAACGGGAACTGGCGGCGATTTCCTATACCAAAGTATAGGTGCGCCCTGTTCATTGGTATCGGTGCGCTCTGTTCATTCGGCCAGGCATGCTGCATTCTTTTTGCCGATTACCTTTTCCCTGTCGATTTCTACGGTCGACGGCATGGAAACAAAGAACTCGACCGGGACCGTCAATTCGACGACGCTGCTGTGCGGCGTCGCGGGACTGCTGCTCCTGGCGCTCGGCGGACTGCCGCTGCTGGACCGGGTGTGGGCCCTGCTGGGCGCCGTGCTCTGGGCCTTTCCCGGCGCGCGTGACCTGCTCTCGGTGGTAGTCGGTGCGGTACTCGTGACCGTCGCCGTCTCTGCCCACCGGCGAGGGCGGCAGGGCGCACGAGCTGCTGATGTGCGGTGACGCGGCTTCGAAAGCCGGCCTCCCGGGCCGCCGTCACGCTCGCGACCGGCGTCTCGCTCCTCCTGACCGGCGGGTGCGCCACCCTGCACGGAGTGCGGGCCCCGCATGACGCCCGGGAGGCCGCCGTGGAATCCGGAGCACGGCAGAGCGGCGGCGACAGAGGCGAAGGACCCGACTGCACGGTCGCGAAGTGTGTCGCGCTCACCTTTGACGGCGGCCCGAGCAGACCCACGCCGAAACTCCTCGACATCCTGAAGGAGAAGAAAGTACACGCGACTTTCTTCCTCCAGGGAAAGGGGCACACGGACACCTATCCCGGCACTGTTCTGCGGATGGCGGAGGAAGGGCACGAGACAGCGAACCACACCTGGTCCCACAAAGTGCTCACGGAATTGAGTGCCGAGGAGATCGAGGCGGAAATGAAGCCCGTACAGGACGATGTGCGGCGCATCACGGGCCGCGCCCCGGTCCTGATGCGGCCGCCGCAGGGGCGGACCGGCGACGACGTCTCGGCGGTGATGAGGAAGCTGGGCCTGGCCCAGGTCCTGTGGAGCGTCACGGCCAAGGACTATGAAACGACGGACACCGCCCTGATCACCCGGCGGGTGCTGGACGGGACGCGGCGCGACGGGATCATCCTGCTGCACGACCGCTACAAGGGGACCGTGCCGGCCGTGCCGGGCATCATCGACTCCCTGCGCCGGCGCGGCTACACCATCGTGACGGTCTCCCAGCTCCTGGCGCCCGCGTCACCGGAGCCCGGGACCGTATACCGGCCCTGACGGCACACGCCGGCTTTGACGGCACACACCGACCCGACGGCACCACCTACCCGGGCGGCCATTTCCCGCGCTTGCTCTCAACAGGCAACCCACGCACCGCATTTGCCTCTCTCACAGGTTGCTCACAGCGGCTCGATCACAGATCGGCGCCGGGCGCGCGGGGGTGCGTCCGGACCGTACGGCCCGTGTCTGCGCGGTTTCATGCCGCGGCACCGGCCCGGTCGGCTGTGGGCAGTCCAGTCCGATGCCACAGACCATGGCACTCGCAGACGAGGAATCGATGACCAGCAAGAGAAGCCAGAACAGTCAGGGCAGTCAGAGCAGCCAGGGGAACCAGGGCAGTCAAGGGAGCCGGGGGAGCCGGACCCGTATGCAGCGTGCGACGTTCGCGGCGGGAGCCGCGCTCACCGTCGTCGTCGCGGGCGCCGGGGCCGCTCCCGGCGCCGGGGCCGCGCAGGAGAACACGGCGGGCAAGCCGAAGCTCAAGCTGATCGCCGCGACGAACTCCGTGACGCTGGACCGCTACGAGTGGGACGGCGCCTCCGGTGTCTTCCTGGACCTCGGCACGTACGTCTCTGTCGACGACGCGCCCCTGGAATTCAAGGTGACCCGGAAGTCGTACAAGGACCCGGTCGTCGCCCAGCAGATACTCCGCGACGGAACGAGCACGAAGACGAAGGCGCTGCCCGCCGGGCTGGTGAAGGACTTCTCCGGTCTGCCCGGCTTCATCGACGTGTCGATCAAGAACGCGGCGGGCGAGGAGGTGTCGAACACCCAGGGGACCTACTGTCCGAACAACGCCTCGGGCCGGATCCGTCCGGACGCCCCGGCGACCTCGAAGTATCCGCAGAGCTGCCCGACCAATCCCTTCACGCTGGGCTCGGTGTGGGGTGTCGAGAAGGGCTGGGCGTCCAACACCAGCAGCATCGACTACGACAAGCCGGTGGACCTGCCGGTGGGTGAGTACACCGCCAAGGTCGGGGTGTCCAAGCAGTACCGCGACCTGTTCGGCATCCCCGACGACCAGCACACCATCAAGCTGACGGTCCGGTCGGAGGGCGAAGGCGGCGAGGGAGCCGGAGTTGCCGCCTCGCGGTCCTCCGCCCACCACGGAGCCGGGCACGGATCAGGCCACGGCACACCGGCCGCCGAGGATCCCGCCGCGGCAGCCGCTGCCGCCGCCCACCACTACGGCCCCCGCGGCGCCGACGCACCCACCCCGCCCGCGCTCTCCCACGCGCTCGAAGACCGCGGCCTGGCGCACCACCTGGGCGACGGGCCCGGCCACACCGACGGCTCGCGCATCGCGCCCGCGCTGAAGCCGGCCACCAAGCGGCCCAGCGGCCGTGCCGGTGTCCCGGCCAATGTGCCCAAGCCCGACCTGCGTTCGCTGCCCGCCTGGGACATCGCCGTCACCGACGGCGAGGACGGCGACGCCCCGGGCAAGGAGTACCTCGCCTTCAGCGCCAACGTCTGGAACGCGGGTCCCGCGCCGCTCGTCGTGGACGGATTCCGCGCTCCGGGCAAGGACCTGATGGACTCCTACCAGTACTTCTACGACGCCGCGGGCAAGCAGGTCGGGTACACGCCCAGCGGCACCATGGAGTGGGACCCGCGGGTGGGTCACGAGCACTGGCACTTCACGGACTTCGCCAGCTACCGGCTGCTGAGCGAGGACCAGACCAAGGAGGTGCGCAGCGGCAAGGAGGCGTTCTGCCTGGCCAACACCGACGCCGTCGACTACACGGTGAAGAACGCCAACTGGCACCCGGAGAACACCGACCTGTCGACCGCCTGCGGCCAGCAGAACTCGATCTCCGTCCGTGAGGTCCTCGACGTCGGCTCCGGCGACACGTACACCCAGTACCGTCCCGGCCAGTCCTTCGACATCACCGACCTGCCGAACGGCACGTACTACATCCAGGTGATCGCCAACCCGGAGAACCGCCTCCAGGAGACGAACACCAAGAACAACGTCGCGCTGCGCAAGGTCGTCCTGGCCGGTGAGCCGGGCGCCCGCACCGTGACGGTCCCGCCGCACGACCTGATCAACGCCCCGTAACAGCCCGTCCCCGAGCGGCTCCTGGTCCGGCGCTCCGGCACTCCGGCGCCGGGCCAGGAGCCGCGCCCTTTCCGTGCGTCGACTCCGCGGTGGTGGTCTCAGTGCCCCAGCCCCGCACCCCCGTCCACCGGGAGCACCGCGCCGCGCACATACCCGGCGCCGACCAGGAACGCCACCGCGTCGGCGACCTCCTCGGGGCGGGCGAGCCGGCCGGCCGGGGTCTGCCGCAGCAGGTTCGCGCGCTGCTCCTCGGTGAGCGCCCGGCTCATGTCCGTCTCGGTCAGACCGGGTGCCACCACGTTGCAGGTGATGTCCCGGGGCCCGAGTTCGTGGGTCAGCGACCGGGCGAAACCGACCAGACCCGCCTTCGACGCCGCGTAGTTGGTCTGCCCTGCGGCGCCGTGCAGTGCCGCCGTCGAGGAGATCAGCACGATACGTCCGTGGCCCGCGCCCAGCATTCCGCGCACCGCCCGCCGGGCGACCCGGAAGGCCCCGGTGAGGTTGGTGTCGACCACGGAGGTGAAGTCCTCCTCGGTCATCCGCACCAGCAGCCGGTCCTGGGTGGTGCCCGCGTTCGCGACCAGGACGGTGACCGGACCGTGGGCCGCCTCGGCCTCCTTGAAGGCCCGGTCCACTTGTTGACTGTCCGTCACATCGCAGCGTACGGCGAGCAGTTCCGTGGCGTCGGGCGGCGGCGCCTCACCGCGGTACGTCACCGTGACCCGGTCCCCCGCTGCCGCGAAGCGGCGGGCCGTGGCCAGCCCGATCCCCCGGTTCCCCCCGGTCACGAAGACCGACCTGGCCGTCGCCTGTTCCATCGTCGTCCCCCCTTCCCTTCCTGCTTCCGCCACTTCCGTCGGTGGCGTTCCGTGTCCGTAGCCCCACGACGCCCACGGCGAATCCGACTAGGGCCAGTACGGCGGTCCAGAACGTGGCCGCGTACATGGCGTCGAGGAAGGCGCGGTCGGCGGTGGCCGCCAGTTCCGGCAGCCGCAGCGAACCGGCAAGCGAGCGGGCCGCCTCGGCGGAGGTGCGGGCCTGTTCCGCGGCGTCCGCGCTCAACCCCCCTGCCCCGACCGGCAGTTCGGCGTCCGCCATCCGCTCGCGGTACACCCCGGAGAGGATCGAACCGGTCATCGCCACTCCGAGCGTTCCGCCCACCTGCCGGGTGACGCTGTTGACGGCCGACCCGGCGCCCGCGAGATGCGGCGGCACCCCGCTCATCATCACGGCCGTGACCGGCGTACCGACCAGGCCCATCCCGAAGCCCTGCACCCACAGCAGCGCGGCGACGGTCAGTATCGGGGTCCGTCCGTCGAACCACAGATAACCGACGTACGTGGCAGCCGTGGCCAGGACCCCGGCCGCGACCGTCCACCGAGCCGAGAGCAGCCGGCTCAGCGCGGGGGACGCCTGACTGCCCAGGACGATGCCGATCGCCGCGGCGATCATGACCGTGCCGGCGTCGGCCGGGGAGAGCCCGCGCGGCCCCTGCAGATAGAAGGCCGCGTAGAAGAGGTGCCCGGCCAGTGCCATGAACGCGATCAGCAGCACCACGCTCCCGGCCGTGAACCCGGGCTGCCGGAAGAGCCGCAGATCCAGGCTGGGCGCGGGCGACCTGCGCTGACCGGCGACGAAGAGGGCGAGCAGCGCGCCGCCCAGGAGGAGAGGAAGGAGCACGTGTGGGCCGTACCAGGTCTGTCCGTTGCCGAGTTCGATGATTCCGTAGACCACTCCGCCGAGACCGAGCACCGAAAGGGCGAGGCCGGGCAGATCGAGCACCCTGCGCCGGGGACCCTTCAACTCCGGTACGACGGCCATGACTCCGGCCAGACACAGGGCCACGATCGGCACGTTGACCAGGAACACCGAGCCCCACCAGAAGTGGCTGAGCAGCGCCCCGCCGACGACCGGGCCGACGGCCACCCCGAGACCGCTGGACGAGCTCCAGATCGCGATCGCCCGGGTGCGTTTCTCCTCCGGGGTGCTCTGCACGATGACCGACAGGGTCGCGGGCATCAGCAGTGCGCTGCCCGCGCCCATGAAGGCCCGCGCCACGATCAGCCAGGCGGGAGAGGTGGCGAAGGCACCCGCGCCGGAGGCCGCGCCGAACAGTGCGAGCCCCGCGAGGAGGGTGTTCCGGGGGCCGAAACGGTCGGCCAGCGCGCCGCCCGCGAAGAGCGTTCCGGCGAAGACGAGGGTGTAGCTGCTGGCCACCCACTCCAGTTCGGCGGGGGTCGCGCCCAGGCCGTCGACCGGGTCGGCGAGCGTGGTGACGGCGACGTTGAGGACCGACGTGTCCAGCCAGATCAGCATCTGGGCGCAGACCACGACCAGAAGAACGGGCCAGGACCGGGACGGGCCGGCCTGCTCCTCCGCCTCCTCGGCCCCCTGTGCCCGGCTCACGGCGGTCATCGGCTGCCTCCCTTGTCGTCGAGTTCCGCGAATCTGCCCAGTGCCCGGTCGACCAGTGCGTCGGCCGCGCCCGTGTAGTGGGCCGGGTCGAGCAGTTCCGACAGCCGGGCGGGGGTGAACAGGGCCGAAAGTTCGGGGTGTTGGGCCAGTACCTCGGACAGCGGGCGCCCGGTGCCGGCCGCCTCGGCCGACGCGGCGGTCAGCAGCTTCTTCGCGCGCACCTTGCCGAACGCCGGGGCCAGCACCACCGTCAGCCGCTCGGTGACGAGGGCGCCCCCGGTCAGTCCGAGGTTGGCCAGCATCCGCTCCGGGTGGACGACCAGCCCCTCGGCGAGCTCGACAGCGGTGTGCGCGGCCCCGCCCGCCAGCCGCAACGCCTCCCGCAGCGGCTGCCATTCGGCGTGCCACGCCCCGGCGGGCCGCTCGTCCTCGGCCAGCAGACACTGGGCCAGTACGAGGGCATGCGCGGGCACCTGACGGGCGGCCGACACGATCAGCGTGGCCAGCGCGGGATTGCGCTTCTGCGGCATCGCCGAGGAGGCCCCGCGTCCGGCTGCCGCGGGCTCGGACACCTCACCGATCTCGGTACGGGACAGCGTCTGCACGTCGAGCGCGAACTTGCCGAGCGCGCCGGTGACCAGCTGGAGCACCGCCCCCACCTCGGCGACGGGCGTGCGCACGGTGTGCCACGGCAGCACGGGCTCGGCCAGCCCCAGCGCCTCGGCGAAAGGGCGGAGCAACTCGACCCCGCCCTCGTCACCGCCGGGGCTCCGGCCCTCGTCCCCGCTCTCCCTGTCCTCGCCCTCCCCGCGGTCCAGCAGGGCGTACTCGCGGTACGCGGCGAGCGTCCCGGCCGCTCCCCCCAGCTGGGCCGGGAGCGCCGACGCGACCGCCCGCACCCGGACCAGGGCGTCGCCCACCAG
The DNA here is from genome assembly GCF_042715345.1 of Streptomyces sp. NPDC058697. Lineage (NCBI taxonomy): Bacteria > Bacillati > Actinomycetota > Actinomycetes > Kitasatosporales > Streptomycetaceae > Streptomyces > Streptomyces sp. NPDC058697. The sequence continues at coordinate 191,708 of NZ_JBHXSU010000014.1, read as the reverse complement.
CTGGAGCCAGCCCGCCGCCTTGAGACCGAAGGTGGTGGGCACCGCGTGCTGGGCCAGGGTGCGGCCGGCGAGGACGGTGTGGCGGTGGGTGTCGGCCAGCGCGGCCAGTGCGGCGCCGGTGCGTTCCAGGTCGGCGGCGATCAGGCCGAGCACCCGGCGGGCGACCAGCATGGCCGCCGAGTCGAGGATGTCCTGGCTGGTCGACCCCCGGTGTACGTACTCGGCGGCTGCCGCGTCCTTCGCGGCGACCACCTCGGTGAACGCCGTCACCAGCGCGACCACCGGGTTGGCCGCGGCCCGGGCCGCGTGGGCCAGGGCGACCAGGTCCAGCCGGTCCGCGCGGGCCACCGAGGCGATCGCCCGCACCGCGGCGGCGGGTGTCAGCCCGACCGCGTACTGGGCCCGGGCCAGAGCCACTTCGGCGTCCAGCATGGCCTGCAGCCACGCCTCGTCGGTCACCTCGGCGGCGGCGGGCGTACCCGCCCAGGTGGGGGCGAGCAGACCCGCGTCGGTACCCACGGACATCACGTTCACGCTTCTCGACCTTCTTCACCCGATGGCTGATGTGCCTGATATGTCTGATGAACCGTCAAAGCCGTGTCCCGCGAAGGGATTTCGGGCGGCGGAACTTCGGCCGCCTCCGGCAGCATCAGCGCAGCCCGCGCGATCGCGTCCGAGTCCTCCAGCGTCACCGAGCCGACGCCCGGCCGGATGCCGACCGCCGTCACCCAGCGGACCCCCTCCGTCGGCACCCCGAAGGCGAACCGGCGCGGGTGCGCCCGGCCGGTGGCGTCCACCAGCCGGGGCGGGTTCCTTGTCACCGCGAGCCCGCCCGTCTCCCGGCCGTCCAGCCGGTACGGGACGCAGTCACCGGCCGCCAGCAGCCCCCGCAGCAGGGGATCGGTGCTCCGCCGCAGGTCGACGACGGGCAGCCGTGCCTCGACGAGCGCGCGGACCGGTACCGGGGGTTCGGGCACCCGCTCCGCGTCCACGAGAAAGCCGCCGTCGCGGGCGGAGGTCCGTACGCGCATCCCCGGGCCGAGCACATGCACCACCTCGGCCTCGACCAGCGCGATCAGCTGCTCGATGCGGAAGGCCGGCGGGCCGATCGACGTGTAGGCGTTCAACGGCGTGTACCAGCCGTCCAGTTCGGCCCGGTACGACGCGCCGGACACCCCGCCGTGGTCGACCACGAGCCGTATCTCGTTGCGCAGGTCCCGCAGGGCGTCAAGGGCGGCCTTCACCGGCCCGCTCACATTGCCCAGCCGGGCCTCGGCGACATCCCGGCGCAGGTACTCCAGCAGCCAGTGGCGGAAGTCGTCCCGGCCGGTGAAGTCCCGCTCCCCGTAAGGGCGTTCGATCCGCCGCCAGTCCCACGGCTCGGCGGGCGGCACCCCGTACCGCTCGGTCCACGCCTCGTCGTAGACGGTCCGCACCTCACGGTCGATCAGCGGCCAGATCTCGCCGCGGAAGGAGACGGGGTGCCCGTCGTCGGCGCGCCGCCGCAGCCCGGCGATGACCTCGGGCGTCAGAAAGCGGGGGTGGTGGCGGCCGAGCGCGCCCTTCTCGTTCTCGCCGCGTGCGTGGTACGGCACCCCGCGCCGCGAACCGGCGTACAGCACGGGCTCGTTGCCGCTCGGCAGGTACACCAGGCCGGACTGGCTCTCCTTGAAGGTGCCGCCGCGGCCCTCGGTGAGCAGTGCCACGCAGTCGAAGAAGTTCAGCCCCAGGCCGCGCAGGGCGACCGGTGTGCCCGGCGCGATCCCGCTCAGGTCGGCGTCGGCCGGGTTGGCGGGCCGCACGTGGAGCGAGCCGTGCCGGTCGGCGAACGAACTCAGCGCACGCTCCTCCGGGCCCGGGGTCAGGTCACCGTGGCCGAGCGCCAGCACCACCGAGTCCAGCCCGGCCAGTTGACCACCACCCGCCAGGGTCACCGTCTGCCGCCCGTCCGGGGTGTCCGCCAGCGCGACCGCGGTCGCCCGGTGGGTGTGGACCGTCACCCCGGGAGGGGCGGTGCGTAAGAGATGCCGGAACACCCACTCCAGGTAGTGGCCGTGGAAGGCCCGGGTCGGATAGGTGTCAGGGCCGAGCCGCCGCGCCTCCTCCAGGACCCGGTCCGGGTACGCCTCCGGACCCAGGGCGCGCGCCCACTCGTACAGGCTCGGGCCCGGCACCGACGGCCCCGCGCAGTCCACGCTGTCGTCGGTGAACAGGGTCACCTGGGAGGCGACCGTGTTCATCAGCAGCTCGGGCGGCTGGTCGGTACGCCACACCGCGCCCGCGCCGGGCGGATACGGGTCGACGAGGTGGACCACGACCGGCCCGGCGGCCCGGCCCGCGTTGGCGCAGACCCGCTCCAGGACCGAGAGCCCGCGCGGACCGGCGCCGATCACACACAGGCTGATGGCGTCACCGGGCCCGGTCATTCCCGGCCCAGCCCGTCGCGCCAGCTCGGCCGCAGCGGCTTCCAGCCCAGTTCCGTACGGGCGCGGTCGTTCGCCGCGCCCCGCGCCGCCGTGAGCTGATGGGTCATGAACCAGCCCAGGAGCCGGGGCGCGAGTGCCGCCGGAATCGTCCGCGGGGGCGGGCCGCCGAGCGTGCGGGCGAAGTGCGGCAGCCACTGCGCGGCCGGGGCAGGATCGTCGTCGGTCACGTGGAAGACGCCGGTGGCCGCCGACTCGACCGCCGCCACGGCCGCCCCCACGGCGTCCCCGACATGCACGAACGAGGTGATCCCGGCCCCGCCCCCGGGCAGCGGGAGCTTCCCTGCCAGCACCCGTTGGCCGGTCCCGCCGATACGGGCGTACGCGGTCCCGGGCCCGTACAGGGTGCCGTACCGCAGCACCACGCCCGCGAGGTCCGGTCCCCCGCCCAGGACCTGCCGCTCCAGCTCGGCGACGGCCCGTACGGTGGCGGCCCAGCCGGCGTCCGGGGCGTCCACGTACAGCGGCGCGTCCTCGTCGAGGACGGGATCCCCGGCCGGGGCGGCGGCGAAGGCGACGGACTGCGCGACCAGCCGCCGCGCACCGGCCGCACGGGCCGCCGCGAAGAGATTGGCGGTCCCCTCGGTCCGCAGCCGCGCGGTCAGCGCGAAGGCCTCCGCGGGGTCGTCGGGCAGCAGTCGCAAGGCCGTCATCTGGTGGACGACCACCTCGGGCCGGGCGGCCGACACGGCGGCCAGCAGGCCCTCCCGGTCCAGGGCGTCGGCGACCACGACCGCGTCGGCCTCCGGAGCCCGGGCCCGGGACTCCTCCCGTACCAGCGCGCTCACTTCATGACCCCGCGCCCGCAACGCGCCCACCAGCGGATGTCCGACCACTCCGGTGGCCCCGGCGACCAGTACGCGCACGGCTCAGCCCTCCGTGGCGGGGGAGGGGACAGGAGCGGGGGGTGCGAGCGGAGTGGCGACCCGCATCAGCAGACGGCACGCCTTGTCGCCGTCGCGCAGACAGCTCTCGGCCCGGTTCTCCGTCAGGGTCACGCCGAGCCCTTCGGACCAGCCCGCGTGGATGTCGGTGCACGGGCACCGGTAGCCCTCCAGCGAACCGGCCATCCGGACCATGGTGATGGCGAAGTTCCGCCGCAGCGTGAGCACGATCAGACCGCCGTCCCCGGTCACGTCCTCGACCTCGGTGGAGGCGTTGCGCAGCTCCCGGGGGAACATCCGGTCGCCGCACTCGTCGTAGCGGCGGCGCAGCTCCTCCAGGTCCTTGCCGTTGTCACCGCTGTCGGGGAGCGGCCCGGACCGGCGGCCGACGCGCTGACCGACGTGCAGGGCGACCTTGCGCAGCGCCTCGGCGTTCAGCTCGTTCGCGGCCTGCTGCCCGAACCGGCTCGCCACCCCCTGGTACCAGTGGGCGTCGTGCTGCCACCACAGCCGGTACGCCTCCACCGTCTGCGCGCGCTGGTTGACCTCGTCGGCACTCACACCTGCCCCCTGGCGGCGAACCGGTCGCGCATGACGCGTTTCAGGACCTTGCCGGTGGCACCCTTGGCCACGTCGTCGGGCTTCATCCGCAGGGCGCGGGTGACCGGGGGGAATCCGGCGCGTACGAGAACGGCGTTGACCCGCGTGGTCCACACCTCGTCACCGTCGTCCTCGGCGGTCTCGTTCTCTGGGGTCTCGTCTGCGAGTTGGAGCAGCGCGTACGCCTCGGCCTCGCCGTCGCCGTCCCAGTCGGCCCGTACGCCCTCGGGGGCGACCCCGACGACCGTGCAGTCGGCCAGCTCTGGCAGTTCCCGCAGCAGGAGTTCCTCGGTGCGGGTGCTGAAGAGGATGCCGTCGCGGGTCCGGACGGCGTCCGGGGCCCGGTCGAGGTGGTAGAAGTTGCCCTCCTCGTCCTGCTGGGCGAGGTCCCCGGTGAGCCAGTAGCCGCCCAGCCGCATCCGGTTCCAGGTCAGCGAGTCGTTCCAGTAACCGGGTGTGAGAGTAGGGGACTTGAGGCCGAGGCGGCCGATGTGCCCGGGCGGCAGCGGGGTGCCGTCCTCGGCGAGCACGGCGGCCTCGGCGAAGCTGATGGGCTTGCCGACACAGCGCGAGTAGGCGGAGGTGTCCTTGGTGTGCCGGTTGTGGAAGACGGAGTAGCCCGCCTCCGAGGAGCCGAGCCCGTCCACGAAGACGGACCCCTCGACCCGTACCCGCCGCAGGTCCTTGCCCATCGTCCGGTGGCTGCCGTGCTGGACGAGGGCCCGGATGTGCGACTCGTGGGCCGCGTCCCCGGTGTTGAACCACACCTGCACGCTCGACAGGTCACGGTCCGCGAGCGTCTCGGCGGCCATCTCGCCGAAGGTCCCGGCGAAGGCCAGCACGGTGGTGGGCCCGAACTCCTCGATGGCGTCCAGCACTTGGGCGCCCCGCTGGCTGGAGAGCAGCTTGATGTCCGTGCGCAGGAGCAGGCAGTACAGCAGCGTCGCCACCATGGCGTTGTGCGCGCCCGGCAGCCCCACCAGCGTGCGCGCCATGTCGGTACCGGTGGAGTAGCGCAGCCGGTGCACCTGCGCGTACATCAGCGTCCGGTGGGTGTGCGGAACTCCCTTGGGCATACCGGTGGTTCCGGAGGAGTGCGAGATGAGCACCGGGTCGGTGGGATCGTGCCGGTACGGGTAGGAGGGCGGCAGTAACTCCCGGTGCTCCGGGCGGATGTCGGCGGCGGTGACACAGAAGCGGAGCCCTTCCGCCGCCTCCGACCCCTCCGCAGCCTCCGGCCCCTCCGCAGCCTCCGGCCCCTCCGCAGCCTCCGTCGACAGCACGTCGTGGTGCTCGCGGTCCGTGAAGGCGCCGACCGCGCCCTGCCTCCGTATGTACTCCCGGGCGGTCTCCGGTGGCAGATTGCCGTTGACGAACGACGGAACGGCGCCGAGAGCCGTCAGCGCCAGGAAGTTCACCGCGAACTCGGTGCTGGAGTAGGAGTGGACGGCGACCGGGTCGCGCGGCCGCACGCCCTGGGAGGCGTACCAGCCCGCGTACGTCTCGACCGCCTCGTTCAGCTGCCCGAGGGTCAGTACGTCGGGCCGGCCGCCGTCCGGTGCCCGCCAGCCGCCGTCCGTCCACAGCACGGGTTCGTCGAGCGGCCGGCCGTACGCGGTCAGGCGCTCCAGTATGTTGCCGGCGCCGAGTTCGCTGTCGGAGCAGATCCGCGCCCGCTCCTGCCTACTGATGAGCATGGGTCTCCGTCTCGTTCCTTGCGTCGGTCTCTGCGTCGGTCTTCGCTTCGGTCTTTGCTTCGGTGTCGGTGGTGAGGAGGAAGGCGGGCACGCGCGAGCCGGTCACCAGGAGCCGGCTCCCGCCTTCCCGCAGCAGCCACCGGTGGGCGGCGGCCAGGTCGAAGAGGCTCTGGACGTCGCCGGGCCGTCGGGTCGCTCCGGTTGCGTCGGCTGCGTCGGCGCCGATGGGGGTGGGGGTGTCGGTGTCGTACGCGTCGGTGGACCGGACCGACACCGGTGTCTCGGTGCCGGGACGGCCAAGCAGGACAGCCGCCGCGAGTCCGGCGGACGCGGGAAGGGCGGGGGCCGAGGTCGGGGCCGGGCGACGATCGCCACCGGCCAATTCCCCGTACGCGGCGGCCAGTTCCTCGTTCACGGCGGCCAGCCGCTCGCTGCCGCCCAGTTCCACGCCGATCACCAGGACGCAGTCCACCTCCGGGTCCTCCAGGAGGAGATCCGCCATGGAGAGCAGTTCGGTCACCGGGTCGTCGAGGGTGGAGAGGCTGAACATCTGCCCGGTGATCGCGAACTCCCGGCTCAGATAGCCGAGTACGGAGTTCGGGGTGGCCTGCATGAACAGCAGCGGGTTGTGGACGCGCCCGGAGACCATGCGCCGGCTGGCGAGATCCGCGGTGGTGGTGTCACCGGCCGTACTGGCCAATGCCACGGCGGTACGCGAGCCGTCTCCGGGCCGCTCGGCGAGGCACAGCCGGGCGGCCTCGTACGCGAGCGGGCTGAAGGCCGACTCCACGAAGCCGGGGAGTCTCGGCAGCGGGATGTCGCCGTCCAGCCCGGTGCCGTGGGTGGCGGTTGCGGTGGCGAGGATGCCGAGGGACGAGCGCAGCACGGCTTTGTGGCTGTTCTCGGTCTTCGTGGTCGGGGTCACGGCCGCTCCAGGACGAGTGCGGTGTTGGCGCCTCCGAAGGCGGCGTTGACGGTGAGGGCCCGGCGGAGGTCGGCCGGGCGCGGCTCGTTCGGCACGTAGTCGAGGTCGCACTCCGGGTCGGGCCGGGTGAATCCGGAGGTCGGCGGCAGTACGCCGTCCGTCAGGGCCAGCATCGTGATCACGAACTCCACGACGCCGGCTGCCTCCAGGAGATGGCCGGTGGTGCTCTTGGTGGAGCTGACCGGTATCGACTCGGCCCGCTCCGGGAAGGCGGCGCGCAGCCCGCGGGTCTCGGCGCCGTCGTTGTACTTGGTGCCGGTGCCATGGGCGTTGACGTAGTCGAGGGCGGTCCCGTCCGGGTCACCGGCGAGGCGCATCGCCTGCCGGGCCGCGCGGGCGAGCCCGACGCCTTCCGGGTGCGGCTGGGCGATGTGGTGGGCGTCCGAGGCCGCGCCCCAGCCCACCACGCCCGCCAGCGGCCGGGCACCGCGGCGCCGGGCATGCTCGGCGGACTCCAGCACGACGACCGCCACACCGTCGCCGAGCAGCAGCCCACTGCGGTCGGCACTGAACGGCCGCACCATCCCGTCGCACGACAGCGCCCGCCCGGAGTCGAACTTCCCGAACGTCTCCTCCTCCACCAGATACCCGCCCCCACAGACGGCCACGTCGATCCGCCCCGAGGAGATCAGCCGGCAGGCGTGAATAAGGGCGGCGGCAGAGGCAACACAGGCATTGGTGAACGCGAGCCGAGCCCCGACCAACCCGAACTCCCCGGCAAGCAGTTCGACAAGCCGAGCGGGCACGGCATCGCCAACTCGCGCGGAGCCGGCGGGGGTGACGGTGTCGGCAACTCGCTCGGAGCCGGTGGGGGGCAGGGTGCCGGCAATTCGCTGGGAGTCGGTGGCGTGCATGGCTGCGGCAACTCGCTTCACGTCCGTGGAGGTCCCGCGCACCGGCTGCTTTTCAGGGGCGCGGGGAACTGCGCGACCAGCCACGACGGACCCGCAGCTTTCAGACGACCCATCACCTCGCCAATACCGAGTCACACTCGTGTGATCCCCAGCCACACCGAGCAACACGGCGGCCTCCGCCCCCGGTCCGAGCCCCGCCATGGCAAGGGCATCGCCACCACACTCGGCAAGCGCATACCGCAGGGCCCAGTCCTCGACCGAGTCGGGCCCATCGACCGCGGCCCCCGCCATCGCCGTACGGTAAGGCCCGGTATCGAACCGAGTCGTGGCCGCAAACGAAGGAACCCCCGCGAACACCCCCCGCCGCAAGGCGCCGGCCCCCGTGCCGAACGCGGTACGAACACCGAACCCGGTGACGGTCACCTCACCGCTCATCGGCGCCGCCCCCTTCCAGCCGGTCCACCTGGGCGGCACGCAGATAGTCGGTGAGCCGCCGCAGCGAGGTGAACCCGGCGATGTCCTCGTAGGTGGGCTCCACGACGAGCCCGAACCGCTCCTCCACGACGTGCAGCAGCCAGACCAACCCCAGGGAATCCAGGATCAGTTCGGTGTCATCGCCGAGTTCGTCGGGCACGCCGGGGAAGATCTTGCGGTCCGCCAGCAGCTCGCGGACTGTGTCGGTGGTGAGGGGGGAGAGCGCGGGCTCCCCCTCGCGCGCGTCGCTCGCCGTGGCCCCCGTGCTCATGCCTTCGCACCGCGTCGGACGATCTCGGCGACGAGGGAGCCGAGGGTCAGGGAGGCCAGGGGTTCGATGTCGGTGTCCGGTATATCCACACCGAACCGCGTCTCCAGCCGCAACGTGAGCTCGATCAGACTCAACGAGTCCAGATCCAGCCCACCCACGGTCACCGGACTCTCGTCCGTGATGCCGTCACGGCTCATCAGGATGTTCATCTCGTCGATGACGGTGCCCAGCACGAACTCACGGATCTCGTCTTCCAACGTTGACGTACTCATGATCACCAAACTCCAGTAAAGGGAATCGGGGGGCGCGCCCCATCAGGGGCGCGGGGAACTGCGCGACAAGCCACAACGGACCGGCACCCGACGAACAACAGGAGGTACCCCACGTCACCCAACGGCGCGTTCACGAAGCAACGCGGGCTGACGCACCAACTTCCCGTTGGACGTACGGGGCAACGCGTCCAACAGCCGAACCACCCGCGGCAACTTGTAGTCGGCGAGCCGCTCCCGACACCACCGCAGCAACTCCTCCGCGGAAGGAACCCCGCCCTCGGCGGAAGCCCCGGCACGCGTCACGACATACGCCTCGGTCACGTCCCCGTGCACCACAACCGCCTGCTCAACCGCGGGATGCCCCCGCAGCACGTTCTCGACCTCGGTGAGATCCACCTTGAGGCCACCGATCACGACAAGGGAGTCGGCACGGCCATGCACCCGCACGGCCCCGCTGTCGTCCACGGTGGCCCGGTCCCGCGTACGCAGCCAGCCGTCCGCGTACTGCGTACCGCCGGAGTCGAAGAGGTACGGCGACTCGTCGAGGGCGACGTCCAGTTCGCCCCGCCGCACGCGTACGACCATGCCCGGTGCGGCCGGGCCGACCGACGGCCGCAGCGTGCCGCCGACGTCCATGGCGACGACACCGCTCTCGGTGGTGCCGTAGGACTCGCCGACCGGCACCCCGTACCGCTCGGCGAACCGCGCGGCGACGTCCGGCGGCATCAGTTCGCCGCCCGACACCGCGACCCGCAGGTCGGGCAGTCCGGGGGGATCGACGGCGGCGGCGAGCAGTTCGTAGTGCATCGGCACCCCGAACAGGGCGGTGACCCGGTGGTCCACCGCGGTCCGCAGGAGGTCACGGGCCGAGATGCGGGGCGCGAAGACGACGGAGACGCCGGCCGCCAGGGAGTGCAGCAGCCCGGCGACGAGGCCGAAACTGTGCGCCGTCGAACTGAGCAGCAGCACGCGGTCGCCCTCGCCCGGCATTCCGCCGATCCCGGCAAAGCGGTCCACCTCGGCGGCGAGCGACACGGCGGTCCTGCCGATCACCTTGGGCCGCCCGGTGGAGCCGGAGCTGAACTGGACCAGCCGATGCCCGGCGGCAGCCGGCCGCCCCGTTCCGCGGCACTCGGTGACGACCTCGTACTCGGGCCGGAAGCCGAACGTCGCCTGGACGTTGGAGCCCGCCCGGACCATGAACTGCGGCCGGCAGGACGCGCAGAGCGCCGCCACCTCGGCCGGTTTGAGCCGGAAGTCGAAGAGCATCACCTGGGCGCCCAGCCGCCACAGCGCGAGCAGCACCTCGACCTGGGTGAAGCTGGGCGGAGTCCGCAGCCCGACGGCGCTGCCGGGACCGATGCCGAACCCGGCGAACACCGAGGCCTGCTTGGCCACCCGCTCTCGTAACTCGCCTCGGGTGACTGTCTCCTGTTGATGCGTCAGATACGGAAGGTCGTCGTCCCGCGCGTCGAACAGCCGCCGGACGAGAGAACCCATCCCGTCGACGTCCACGGGACCACCGGAAAGGCCGCTGTCTCTGAGCGGGTGTCTCAGCGGGCCTTTCAACGGGTCCTTCAGCGGGTCTCTCAGGCCGCCGCCCATCAGACCTCCTTGCAGAACTCGCCGATGGGCAGGCCCACATGGCGCTTGTCCGTGGCCAGATAGCCGAGCAGTTCGTCACCGGCCCGCAGCTCGGTGACGTTGAGGACCTTCCCGCCCGGGCCGAGCACCCGTACGTGCCAGTCGTCCTGCACGGTCAGACTGACCAGCCGGCCGTCCTCGGCGTGGGTACGGATCTCCAGGAGCGGCCGGGACTCCAGCTTGGCGCGGCCGACCACCACCCGCCGGGTGCGGCCGTCGGCGCCGACCCCCAGCAGGACGCTGCCCGAGCCGACCTCGCTGAGGTAGCTGGTGCGGTTGTCGGGCCCGAGCGTGTAGGAGTGCAGGGCACCGGCGTTGACCCGGAACGGCCTGGTCGGCATGTACGGCAGCGGGTGGGTCTCGCTGCAGCAGAGCACGAACCCGGAGGAGTACGAGCCGACGAGGATGCCCTCGTCCTCCTCGAAGTGCGAGCAGGTGTCCACGCAGACCCGGTCGCCGAGCCCGACGTGCCGGATGCTCTCCACGGTCAGCGTGGACAGCTCCAGTTGGGGCGTGGTGGCCTCCAACAGCCGGGCCAGCGCGAACACTTCGTCGGCGCTGCGGGGCGTGAACAGGATGCCGTCCGAGCCGCGCTCCAGCACGTCGAAGACGATGGCCGCCTCCTCCAGCCCGTCGACGACCGTCACCAGCTTGCCCTCGGCGGACTCGGCCGCGGCGAGCACGATCTCCAGCGGGATCTTGGTCGGATCGGCGAAGTGGATGACGGTGTACGGCAACGCCATGGCGCCCGCGCAGGACAGCGTCAGGGTGCGGTCGTCCCGTACGTCGACGAACCCGGCGGCGGGCGTGCCACCGGCGGCACGGTTGTCCGCGGCGAGGGCGTCCAGCTCCTCCTGCGTGCCGAACTTCCGCAGCAGGAGGTCGATTCCGGTGGCGGGTCCCGCGATGGCTCCGGTCGCGGTTCCCGTGACGACTCCGGTCGCGGTTCCCGTGCCGGCCGGTGAACTGCCCTTCCCCGAAGGGAGGTTGGCATCCTTGGCGCCCCCGGAACCCTTCGCCTCCTTCTCGCCCGGCTTGGCTCCGGGCCTGTCCCCGGGCTGCTTCACGGCGGCCACGCCCGCACCCCCGGTCACCAGCACCCGCGTGACCGTCGGCGGCAGCGTCCCGAGCAACTCGGCGTCGGTGGCCACGACTCCGGCCATCCGGCTGTGGACGGCCGCGTCCACCACCGCCTGGAGCTGCGGACGGGGGACCTCACGGAGATCGATCCATGCGAACCTCATGCGACTCCTGCCACGATCGTCGAGTAGTTGGACATGCTCATGTCATCCGAGATGGTGTTGCCGCCGCCGTGCACGACCGCGGAGAGCCGGGACACCAGCGCGGCGGGCGAGGGGGCCGAGAAGATCCGGCGGCCGATGGCAAGCCCCTGGCAGCCGGTGGCCATCACGGCGGCCCCGTACTCGACCAGGTCGGAGCCGTCCGGCGGACCGCCGGCCGCGAGCACGGGGATCGGGCTGTTGGCCACCACCTCGGCCATCCGGTCGATCGGCAGGGCGACGGAGGTCTTCACCATGTCCGCGCCCAGGTCGGCGGCGACGTTGGCCAGATGGGCGAGGAGGCCGGGGTCGCGCGGGTCCTCGATGCGGGGGCCGCGGGGGTAGACCATCGCGATCAGCGGCATGCCCCACGCGTCGCAGGAACGGGCCACCGCCCCCAGGTCGGCGAGCTGCTGGGCCTCGGTGTCCGAGCCGATGTTCACGTGGACGCTGACCGCGTCGGCGCCGAGCCGCAGCGCCTCCTCGACATCGGCGACCAGCACCTTGGCGTGGACGTCGGCGGAGCGGGCGGTGCTGGCGCTCAGGTGCACCACCAGGGCGCAGCTCCTGAGGATGTCCGGGGCGAAGGCGCGGGCCCGTCCCTTGTGGACGATGATCCCGTCGGCCCCGCCCGCCACCAGTGCGCGCAGCAGGTCGTCCCACTTGTCGGCGGGGACGATCGGGCCGTCCGAAACGCTGTGGTCGAGCGGTACGAGCAGGTGCCGGTCGTCACCCGCGAGCGAAAGTCTTCTCAAGCGTAATAGCTTGCCAGTTTTCAGCATGGGTAATGCGCCTTCCCAGCCCGGAGGCCGCATTTAAGAAAGCCGAACCGCGACATCCTGTTGCGGTCTCCATGTCCGAAAAACGATGGTCGTAGAACTTTCAAGTTCAGTCGGCCATCAGCATTCACGCGTAATCGACCGTTGGCAAGGCGTGATCACCCGCAAATTTTTATGCGAGTTCAGGAATGAATATTGACAGTGATTTGACAGGTATGGCGGGGTTGACGCCGCTGGAGAGTGCTGTTCGTGGGGTGTTGGGCGGCAAATGACGAGGTGGTGGGTGTGATGTGCTCTATGCGTATTGGGGAGGTCTGCCCCCGGGCATGGCCGCATCGGACGCTTTCCTACGGATGTCACGTGTAAATGGCAGACAATTCCCGCGGGCGGCTTTTCCTTCGGGCTTCCTTGTCGAAATTGAATTTCCGGGCCTAAGGTGTCAGTCGCGCTCCGGAACGTGTTCATGCGAGGCCGTCCCCCCATCTGCACCCGGACCGTACGGACCGGGCGTACCGGAAGTGACTTCCCCATGCCTGATTTACCGTCCAAGACCGCTCCCGCGACCGCCGGCCCAAGACCGGCCGCGTCCCCACCACCATCGGCACCACCGTCAACGGCGAAGACCGAGGCCCCGCGGGTCGCCGTCGCCAGCCTGGTCGGCACCACGATCGAGTACTACGACTTCGCGGTGTACGGCACCGCGAGCGCACTCGTCCTCGGCCCCGCCTTCTTCCCCTCGGGCAACGCCACCGTCTCCTCCCTCGCCGCGTTCCTCACGTTCGCCGCGGCCTTCCTCTCCCGCCCCCTGGGCGTCGTCCTGTTCGGCACGATCGGTGACCGGCTGGGCCGCCGAAAAGCCCTGGTCGCCTCGCTCCTGCTGATGGGCGTGGCCACGGTCGGCGTGGGCCTGCTGCCCACGTACGAGACCGCCGGACTCCTCGCCCCCGTACTACTGGTGACGCTCCGTCTGCTGCAGGGCGTCAGCATGGGAGGCGAGTGGGGCGGGGCGGTGCTGCTCGCCGCGGAACACGCGCCGCCCGGCCGCCGTGCGCTGTACGCGTCCATCCCGCAGGCAGGCCCCTCGCTCGGCTTCCTGCTGTCCACCGCCGTCATCCTGCCCACCCTCAACATCGTGGGCCGCGACGGTTTCGCCGACTGGGCCTGGCGCATCCCGTTCCTGCTCAGCACCGTGCTCGTCGTGATCGGCCTGTGGGTACGTACGACGGTCTCGGAGTCGCCGGTGTTCGACGCGACGGCGGACCGTGCGACGCGGCCGCGGTCAAAGGCACCGGAACCGACGCCGGAGTCGGGGTCCCGCTTTCCGCTGGGCGTGCTCCTCAAGCGGTACCCCCGCCGACTGCTGCTCGGCACGGGCGCGGCGATCGGCGGCTCGGCCGTCTACTACCTGACGATCGTCTACAGCATCTCGTACGGGCCGAAGGAACTCGGCATCCCCCAGAACACGATGCTGACGGCGGCGAGCGTGGGCGCGGCGGCCGGAATCGCCATCACCCTCCCGGTCGCCAGGCTGTCCGACCGGATCGGCCGGCGCCCGGTGATGCTGGCCGGAGCCGTCGGCTGCGTGGTGTGGGCGGTGCCCATGTACGCCTCGCTGAGTTCGCGCAACGGGCTGGTGATCACCGGCGCCTACACGGTCGGCCTGATGTTCCTGGCGCTGATGTTCTCCCCGGTGGCGGCCTTCCTCCCGGAGCTGTTCCCCGCCCGGCTGCGCTACACCGGCGCCTCCGCGGCCTTCATCCTCGCCAACACCCTCGGCGGCGGCTTCGCCCCACTGGTCGCCACCTGGCTGAACAGCAACTGGGAATCACCACTGGTCCTCGGCTTCTACACCGGCACCCTCTGCCTGCTGAGCCTCCTGTGCCTGCTGGCCCTCCCGGAGACCCGCGACCAGGAGTTCGACATCTGACGGGGACCGCACGGCGTCTCCCGTAACCGGTCGCAGTGTCGGTGGTGTCGGTGGTTCGGCAGTGTCGGTGGTGTGGACACTGCCGAACCCGGGACAAGTGCGGGCGGACCGGGTGATGACAGGGTTCGGAGCATGACCGATGTCCGGGAAGTGAGCTGCCGTCCGCCGGGAAAGCGCGTCCTGTTGTTCTTCGCCGCGCTCTCGGCGGCCGGGGCGGCCGCCGTTCTGGTGCGGTGGGCGTACTCGGGTCCGGACGGATGGCTGGGCGGCGGTCTGCTTCTCGGGCTGCTGGGTGCCGGCGCGCTCCACAAGGCGACCGCCCGGGTGCGCGCCGACACGTACGGCGTGCACTCCTGGACCCTGCTGCGGCGCCGGAGCGTGCGCTGGGGCGACATCGCCGATCTGCGCGTACGCCTGAAGTACGCGAACACTCCCCGGGTCCAGGACACCCGTGCCATCAGCCTGTTGCTGCGCGACGGAGGCAGGCTGCTCCTTCCGCTGCCGCGGAGCTGGTCCCACGACGACCCGGACTTCGACGCGAAGCTGGACGCGTTCCGTGCGCTGCACCGGCTCCACGGGACACCGGAGTCGGACCACGTCCCCGTCGTCTCGTACCGCACCGCCGGGCGCGGGTGGGCCGGGTCGCTCGCCCTGTGCCTGCTGCTGCTCGGGGGCGCGGGGCTGGCCGCCTGGTTCGTGCCGGGCGCCGCGTCGGGGGAGCGGGCGTGGCGGTCGGCGACTCCGTGCACGGCCGCGACGCCCGCCGCGGAGCGCGAGGAGTGCCTGACCACCCTGACCGCCGTGATCGCGCGGACCGATGCCACCTGGTCCAGGAACAAGAGCAGTTGGCTGTACTTCGTCGACGGCCGGCCGATGGACCGGCTCGGGGTCTCGTCGGACGGCGCGAAGATATTCCGGCCCGGCGACGGCGTCGAACTGACCGTCTGGCGCGGTGAGGTGAGGGAGGTGGTCGGCGAGGGTCACGTCTACCGTCTGCACGTCGCCGCCTCCGGAGAACTGGCCGTCGTCGCGGCCGGGTGCCTGCTGGCCGCGGGCTACCCCGCCGCCCGGGTGCTGCTCCGGCTGCGCGGGCGCCGGCTGCCCGACGACGAGGTCCTTCCGTCGGCCCTGCCGTTCGCGGGCGCGCTCGTCGGTACGGCCCTGTGGCTGCTGCCGCTCTGCTACCTCCACCCCACGACCCTGCTCACCGATCCGGTGGCGATCACCTGGGCTGCCGCGGGCTCGGCGGCCACGGTGGTCTTCCTCGTATGGGCGTGGCGCGCAACCCGGGTCCGTACGCCCGGGGAGAACGACACCACGGGAGCGACGGGAGGAGTTGCGGGAGAAGTTACGGGAGCGACCGGGGGGTCCGCCGGGACGGGGAGCGCGGAGGACGACGTGTTCCTGGCAGCCCGGTTTCTGGAGCACACCGACTACAACCCGTACGGCTTCGGCACCCATGTCGTCCTCGGGGGCGGGCCGCTCGCGGTGACGCCCCACCCCGGTCCGGGCAGGTTCGCGGCGAAGCCGGTCCCGGTGGAGCGGCTCGCGGTCAAGGAGGTGCGGCGCGTCCGGGGCAGCGACGGCGACACCGTCCCCGGCGGCTGGCACATCGCCGAACTCGACGACGCGGGCAGCCCCGTACGTCTCGCGGCGGCCCCGGCCGACCTGGCCCGCATAGTCCGCGAACTGGCCGCCGACCCACTCAGGCGGGAGTCTCGGGTGTCTCCTTCGCGGCGCGGCGGTACTCGGCGTTGATCCGCTGCGCCTCCTCCAGCTGGTCCTCAAGGATGACGATGCGGCAGGCGGCCTCGACAGGGGTTCCCTGGTCGACGAGTTCGCGGGCGCGCGCGGCGATCCGTAGCTGGTAGCGGGAGTACCGCCGGTGTCCGCCTTCGGAGCGGAGCGGAGTGATCAGCCGTGCCTCGCCGATGGCCCGGAGGAAACCCGGGGTGGTGCCGAGCATCTCGGCTGCCCGGCCCATCGTGTACGCGGGGTAGTCGTCGTCGTCCAGACGACCGCTGAGCGGAGTATCTGCTGTCATGTCACCTCGTTGACGAACGCGTCGAGGGGCCCTGGCGCCGTACGGCACCAGGGCCCCGAAGGAAATTGAACACCATCTGTCGGCTCTACTGCTGCGCCGACCTTCTGTTTCCGCAGTCCGGCCCGGGAGACGGGCGGGTGTGCGGGGATCGCGAATGCGTGACCGTGGACCACCTTCCAATCCGGGGTCTTGCGGCACCCGGCCGGACAGTGCCCTGGCCGGGCGATCCTGATGGCGTGCGCTCCTTCGCTCTCGACCTTGTCTATGAGAGAAACCTTAATCACGGCGTAGGTCAATGTCTACTCTGGCGAAAGTAGATTTTGGTTCGCTCAAGGCGTAGGTATTCTGCGGTCCATGGTGACGACCGGTAACACCCGGTGACGTCGGGAGGCAGACGGGCGGGGCCGGGCGGGGGAGGCCGGGCGAGCCGCTGAATAGACTCGGCTTCCATGACGAACCCCGACCGGCTCCTCGTGGACATCTCCGCCCTCGTGGAGTCCGGGCAGAGCAATCAGATGTCGCTGACCGTGGTGGTCGGCGGTGCCGTCATCACCGGCCGGCTCGCTCCGGAAGCCGTGTGGAGGGAGCGGGTGTCGGAGGTCCTGAACGATTCGGACCGCCTGGGCCCGTTCTCCGCGGTCTTCGGCGCCGAGCCGGCAGCGGACGGCGGCCCCGAGAGCACCGAAGGCGGCGACCGCGGCGCCCACGGCGAGCCACCCGCGTATCTGCACTTCCACCTCGCCCGGATCCTGCAGGGCAACATCGGGATTCCCGAGACGGGCGGGATGTACCGCGTCGCGATCGAGGACGTCAGCGCCTGGACCGTGGGCGACGTCAGCTACTCCGACCACTGATACGCCGTACCCGACACGCTTCGCAAACAGCGATGAGGGCCCTGCCGACGCGCGTCGGCAGGGCCCTCATCGCTTGGTCCCGGTGTCAGCCGGGGAGTGCGTCCAGTACGTCCTGGTGTCGGTTCCCGTCGGCCGTCACAGGCCCAGGGGGGCCGGGGCCGCGGCCGGCTCCGGAGCCGGCGCCGGGCTGCCGAGCAGCGCCGACGCGGTCTGGAGCGGGGTGGCGGCGACCGGGGCGGGCTCGGGCGCGGGGCCGGCCTGGCAGGTGAAGCCGAGCCGGGTCATGGCCCGTACGACCTCTCCGCTGGTGAAGTCACGGCGGTCCTGCCGGGTGATGACCTCGCCCACCTGCTTGACGGGGTAGTGGCGGCGGCCGATGATCACGGACTCGCCCGTGATGGCCTCGGGCTTGACGCCCTTCATCGAGTCCAGGACCCCGCTCTTGTCGAGGTCGAACGGGAACCGGGCGATGACGCAGCGCATGATGCCTCACAGGGAAGGGAGGGGTGGGGAACGGGGAGGAGAAAGACGAGGGGGACCCGGGCCGACCGGGGTGGATCGGCGGGCGGGAGAGGGCGGGAGCGCCGGGCAGCGCCCCGCACACTCTCCCACTGCCCGCCGGGAGTGCGTACCGGGCGACGCCCGGACCGCTCTTCCGGCGAGCGACGGGAACGCGGGGGTGTGGGGGGTGTCAGGACCTAGGCCGCCGCACCGGCGGCGGACGGTCGCTGCGGTGTGCGGCGGGCCTCGCCGTTGGAGCGGCCCTTGCCGCCCGTACGGCCGCGGCGGCCCCGGGACGAGGTGGAGGCGCCGCGCCGCGGGCGGTCCGAGACCGGGGCGGTGATGACGACCGGCACGCCCGAGGGGGCCTGGGCGCCCGTGATGCGGTTCAACTCCGCCTCACCCGAACGCACTTGAGTGGTCTGCGGGGTGATGCCTGCGGCGGCCATCAGCCGGCTCATGTCGCGGCGCTGGTTGGGGGTCACCAGCGTGACGACGCTGCCGGACTCGCCCGCGCGGGCCGTACGGCCGCCGCGGTGCAGGTAGTCCTTGTGGTCGCTGGGCGGATCGACGTTCACGACCAGGTCGAGGTTGTCGACGTGGATGCCGCGGGCCGCGACGTTGGTCGCCACCAGCACCGTGACATGGCCGGTCTTGAACTGGGTCAGGGTCCGTGTGCGCTGCGGCTGGGACTTGCCGCCGTGCAGGGCCGCGGCCCGGACGCCGCTGTTCAGCAGGTGCTCGGTCAGCCGGTCCACCGCGTGCTTGGTGTCCAGGAACATGAGGACCCGGCCGTCGCGCGCCGCGATCTCGGTGGTCGTCCGGTGCTTGTCCGCGCCGTGCACGTGGAGGACGTGGTGCTCCATCGTGGTCACCGCGCCCTGGGACGGGTCGACGGAGTGGACGACCGGGTCGGAGAGGTAGCGGCGGACCAGCAGGTCGACGTTGCGGTCGAGCGTGGCCGAGAACAGCATCCGCTGGCCCTCGGGCCGTACCTGGTTGAGCAGTTCGGTGACCTGGGGCATGAAGCCCATGTCGGCCATCTGGTCGGCCTCGTCGAGGACGGTGATGGCGACCTGGCCGAGGCGGCAGTCGCCGCGCTCGATGAGGTCCTTGAGCCGGCCCGGCGTCGCGACGACGACCTCGGCACCGGCACGCAGCGCGCCCGCCTGCCGGCCGATCGGCATCCCGCCGACCACGGTGGCGAGCCGCAGCGACACGGAACGGGCGTACGGGGTGAGCGCGTCGGTGACCTGCTGCGCCAGCTCGCGGGTGGGTACGAGGACGAGCGCCAGCGGCTGCCTAGGCTCGGCGCGCAGGCCCGCCGTACGGGCGAGGAGCGCGAGTCCGAACGCGAGGGTCTTGCCCGAGCCGGTGCGGCCGCGGCCGAGTACGTCACGGCCCGCGAGGGAGTTCGGCAGGGTCGCCCCCTGGATCGGGAACGGCACGGTCACGCCCTCCCGGCCGAGCGCGGCCAGCAGCTGCGCCGGCATGTCGAGATCGGCGAACGCCTCGACGGCGGGCAGCGCGGGGGTGGTCGTCACCGGCAGTGCGAACTCGCCCTGCGGCGCGGACCGTTGACGGCTGCTGTAGCCGCCCTCGGAGCGGCGCGAGCCACCGGAGTAGCCGCCCCTTCCGGAGCCCGAGCCGCCCGTGCGGGTGGATCCTCCCGAACGGGTGCGGGAGAAGCGGTCGTTCGTGCGTGTGCGGTTCATGCGGAACCTTCCTTGATGAGGCACGTATCAAGGAATTCCCGCAGCAAATGAGCAGCGCAGAGAATTGCAAGAACGAGCCGAGGAGAATGGGGGGCCGAATAGGATCGGCGGGGAATGCTCGCGGGATACGTCGCTGAAGTGCCGGGCGATATTCCGGCGCTGGGGCCGGGTATTCCGTGTGGGAGGGTCCGGCAGTATGTCAACCGGAGCGTCGGTCCGAGCATTCCCGAGGAGCGGGTGGGAGCGGTTCTTCCGGAAAGCAGCGAGCTGGGGCCCGCACCCCAAGGTGCGGGCCCCAGCTGCGAAGTACGCGTCAGCGTCAGGCGGGAACGATGTTCTCGGCCGTCGGGCCCTTCTGGCCCTGGGCGATGTCGAAGGTGACCTTCTGGCCCTCCTGCAGCTCGCGGAAGCCCTGGGCGGCGATGTTCGAGTAGTGCGCGAAGACGTCGGCGCCGCCGCCGTCCTGCTCGATGAAGCCGAAGCCCTTTTCCGCGTTGAACCACTTCACGGTGCCTGCAGCCATGTTGAATCTCCTTCGGGGGTGCGTCGGAATCCACGACTTGTGAACTCCGAGTCGCGTGATGATCGCCCCGTCTTAAAGATTTCGGGAACCACAACTGCAACTGAGATCGAGAGTAGCACGCTGCGGTCGGGCATGTGCGGAGGATAATTCTGCTCTGCCTGTCGAGGAAGGAATGTTCATCGCGCGTCGTGTTCATTTCTTACTTCGCGGGCACAGATATTGACGCGCGAGGGGCGCCGGGCCGGGAAGGGCCCGACGCCCCGGGCGTCGATCGGTGTCGGCCGATGTCGGCGGACGGAGAACCGCGTCGTCGGTCAGCGGCGGTCCGCCGGGTGGCTCAGCGCAGCGAGCCGAGCCGGTCGAGGCGCTCGTTGACGCCGTTGCGGAGCTCGCCCAGCGTCGTGCCGGGCGGGGCCACCTTGGGCGTGACGGTCGGCGGCTGGGTCTCGTCCGCGCAGGTCGCGCCCTTGGCCGGGACCTTCAGGTCCACGAGGTAGGCCGTGACCGCGTCCGTCGCGCAGGCGCTGCGCCCGAAGGCGGTGTGTCCCTCCGCCTTGAACGTGAGCAGCGAGGCGTTGTCGAGCTGCCGGGACAGCGCGACCGCGTCCTGGTAGGGGGTGTCCGGGTCGCCGGTGGTGCCGAGGACGAGGATCGGCTTGGAGCCCTTGGCACGGTAGGAGCCGTCGTAGCGGCTGACGCGCTCGCCGGGCCACTGGGTGCAGGCCGTGGCGTGCTGGTGGTCGTAGGTCGGCGGGCCGAAGGCCATGGCCGGGCCGAGCAGCGGTGCCGCCTTGGCGTAGGCCGTGACGTTCCGCTGCAGCAGGGCCTGGTCACGCGGGTAGTCCCGGTCGACGCACTCGACGACCACGTTCGGCACGAGGAAGTCGAAGCTGCCCGGGGACGGCGGACGCAGCAGGAACGAGGTGTTGTCGCGCTGCTGGGCCTTGCGCAGGGCCTCGCCGAACGCGGGCCAGATGACCTTGCCCTCGTTGATGTTGAACATCAGCCGGTAGACCAGGGTGTAGCCGTTGGCCTTGCCGCCGTTGGCGGTCGTGACCGGGTTGGCGTCCAGGTCGCTCTTGAGCTTCTCGAACGCCGCCCGGGGGTCGCCGTCACCGAAGCCGCAGGTGGCCTGGTCGGCCTTGCACCAGTCGAGGAAGCGGCTCATCGCGCCGTCCAGGGCCAGGTACTGGGGCTTGTCGTAGGAGTACGGCTGGTTGGCGTAGTGCACCGGGTCGTACGCCCCGTCGAGCGCCAGGGCGCGCACCCGCTTGGGGAACAGGGCGGCATAGACCGTACCGATGTACGTGCCGAACGAGCGGCCGTAGTAGGTGAGTTGGTCCTCGCCCAGGGCCTGGCGCAGCAGGTCGATGTCACGGGCGACGTACTCGGTGCCGACGAACGGCAGCAGGCCGGCCGACTTGTCCGTGCAGGCCTGGTTGAACTCGGCGGCCTCGCGCAGGGCCGGGCCGAAGGCGTCGGGGCCCGGGGCGCCCTTCGCGTCGGTGACGGCCTTGGTGTACCGCGCGTCGTCCCAGCATTCGAGGGCCGAGCTGCGCGCGACGCCTCGTACGTCGTATCCGAAGACGTCGAACGAGTCGCGCAGGGCGGCCGGCAGGTCGTCGTAGTTGCCGCGGACGAAGTCCACGCCGGAGTTGCCCGGTCCGCCGGGCTGCATGAACAGCGTGCCCTTGCGCTTCGTCTGGTCGGCGGCCTTCTTGCGGATCACCGCCAGGGTGATCTTGCGGCCCTCGGGCGCCCGGTAGTCCAGGGGCACATCGGCGTTCGCGCATTCGAAGCCGCCCTGGCAGTCGGTCCAGGAGAGCGTCGGCACCGGCGGGGTCGGCAGCGGGACCGTCGAGGCGGTCGCTTTCGTCGTCGTCGCCGTCGGGTCCGCCTGGGCGGCGGTCGCCTGGGCCCCCGACCCGGCGACGACGAGTGCGGTCACCGCGGCCGCGGCGATTCTCAGGCGCGTGAGCCCCTTGCGCGCCCCGGTGCCGGACTCGCGTCTCGGCCGACGCGTCGAGCGGCCGTCCCGGCCTGGCAAGACATGATCGTGCGTTGTCACTGCGTGGTTCCCCTCGGGCTGGTGTGACACCAAGAACCCACTGGTCAATGTGAGTTCGGAGAATTTCTAGCTCAACCCGACGGGTAATGGCCAGAAAAGCGGATCATGTCGCCGCCGTTCGGCTGTGATCTCCACAACCGGCGGTGCCCGCCCCGGTACTGGAGGGGCACCCGGCGCCGCGCGACCGGCCCCGGATACGGCAGGCTGAAGGGGTGACCAGCTCCCTCTTCATCAAGATCTGTGGCCTGAAGACCGATCGGGACGTCGACACGGCCGTCGAGGCGGGCGCCGACGCCATCGGCTTCGTCTTCTCGGCCAGCCCGCGCCGCATCGACGCGGCCACGGCGGCGCGGCTGTGCGCCCGCGTGCCGGAGAACGTCCTGACGGTAGGCGTCTTCCGAGACGAGCCGTTGAGTGACGTCCGTTCCCTGGCCACGGACGCGGGCATCCGGGCCGTGCAACTCCACGGGCCCGAGAACCGCGACTACTACGACGACCTCGCGGCGGGCGGCTGGACGCTGATCCGCGCCGCGGCGTTCGGCGACCCCGCCCCGCGCCACGGCGACATGGGCGAGGACATCCTCCTCCTCGACGCCCCCGTACCCGGCTCCGGCACCGCCTGGGACTGGTCGACCAAACCCCTGGCCGGACCCGGGGAGAAATGGCTCCTCGCCGGCGGCCTCACCCCGGCCAACGTCCGCACAGCCGTCGACACGACCTCCCCCTGGGGCGTAGACGTCTCCAGCGGCGTGGAACAAACCCGCGGAGTCAAGGACCCCGCCCTCATTACGGCGTTCATCAGGGCTGCCCGCGGCCTGTCCTGAGGCGCGCGGCTTGCGACCGGTCCTGAGCCGGGCCGTCTGCGGCCGGTCCTGACTTGCGGCCCGCGACCGGTCCTGAACCGCCGCGCGCGCCCCCGGTCCTGAACCCTGCGGCCTGCCCCCCGTCCCGACTCGCCCCCCCGCAAGCGGCCCCGAACCAGGACCCCGTCCGCGTCAGTCCTGCTTGGGGGCTGCCTGCTGGACGACCTCGAAAGTCCACAGGGTTGAATCCGTTGCGGCGGGCTTGGGGCGCTCGGTGCCGGTGGTGGCGTTGTCGCGGTGTGCGGCCTGGCCGCGGCCGGACATCCAGTTCTGGAAGTCCTCCTCGGCGCGCCAGCGCGTGTAGACGAGGTAGGAGTCGGTGCCCTCGACCGGGCGCAGCAGCTCGAACCACTCGAACCCGTCCGAGCTGTCCACCGTCCCGGCGCGGGAGGCGAACCGCTTCTCCAGCGTCTCGCGCTGCTCTTCGGGAACCGTGAGTACGTTGATCTTGACGATGCTCATGCCTTCATTGTCCAGCAGCCATCGCGGTGGCCGATGGCGGGCCGCGCCCAACCCCGGCGCCCAACCCCGGCACCCAACCCCAACACGTCTCCTGACGTCCCGTCAGAAATTAATCGGATGTCTTGACAACCTGATGACAACCC
Organism: Streptomyces sp. NPDC058697; assembly: GCF_042715345.1. Classification (NCBI taxonomy): domain Bacteria; kingdom Bacillati; phylum Actinomycetota; class Actinomycetes; order Kitasatosporales; family Streptomycetaceae; genus Streptomyces; species Streptomyces sp. NPDC058697. Next base: position 168,385 of record NZ_JBHXSU010000014.1, on the reverse strand, counting down.
GCCCCGTCTCTATGGCGAGTCGTTGGGCGTACGGGTGAGGCGTCGGGGGTTCCGGCGTCGCGGGACGGCTCCTGTCCGATGGTCCAAGTGTCAGGAGTTCAGGTGGAGTTACGTGCGAGACCCTTACGTTCCGTCGTGGCGGCAGGGGCGGTTTCGACCGTCCTTCTGCTGGCCGGTGTCCCGGCCGGGACGGCCCAGGCCGCGCCCGCGGGGGAGTCGGCCGACGGGCGTTCCGGGAGGACGGCCGAGGACGCGAGCGGCTTCGGCAAGGCCCAGAAGGTGAGGACGGTGACGCTGGTCACCGGCGACCGTGTCCGGCTGGACGGCGCCGGCAAGGTCATGGGGGTGGAGCGGGCGAAGGGCCGGGAGCGGGTTCCCTTCTCGGTCCGGGTGGTCGACGGACACACTCAAGTGGTGCCGGGCGACGCGCAGTTGCTGCTCGCGCAGGGCAAGCTGGACACCCGGCTGTTCGACGTGACCCAGCTGCTGGCGGACGGCTACGACGACACAGGCCGGTCCGACCTGCCGCTGATCGTCACGTTCCGCGGCAAGAAGGCGCCCTCGATGAGCCCGTTCACCGGGGCCGGTGCGCGGATCGGCCGGGCGCTTCCGGTCGTCAACGGCAAGGCGATACGCCCCGTGAAGCAGCGCGGCGCCGAGTTCTGGGAGGCCGTGACCGCCACCGGAGCCGCAGGCCAGGGCGACGGAACGACGGAGTTCACCGAATCGACCGCCGTCGAGAAACTGTGGCTGGACGGCAGGCGCAAGGCCAGCCTCGACAAGAGCGTCCCGCAGATCGGCGCGCCCACGGCCTGGGCCGCCGGGTTCGACGGCACCGGCACCAAGGTCGCCGTCCTGGACACCGGGATCGACACCACCCACGCCGACCTGGCGAGCCAGGTGATCGAGGAGCAAGACTTCTCCGGCTCCTCCGGCCCGGGTGACAAGTTCGGCCACGGCACCCACGTGGCGTCCATCACCGCCGGTACGGGAGCCAGGTCCGACGGCAAGTTCAAGGGCGTCGCCCCGGGTGCGAAGCTCCTGAACGGCAAGGTCCTGGACGACAACGGCTACGGCTCGGACTCCGGGATCATCGCGGGCATGGAGTGGGCGGTGGCGCAGGGCGCCGATGTCGTCAACCTCAGCCTCGGCGGCACGGACACGCCCGGTATCGACCCGATGGAGGAGACGGTCAACCGGCTCTCCGCCGAGTCGGACGCGCTCTTCGTCATCGCCGCGGGCAACGAGGGCGAGTTCGGCGAGGGCACCGTCGGCTCGCCCGGCAGCGCCGACGCCGCGCTCACCGTCGGCGCGGTCGACAAGGCCGACCAGCTCGCCAACTTCTCCAGCCGTGGCCCGCGCGTCGGCGACGGCGGGGTCAAGCCCGACCTGACCGCACCCGGTGCGGCCATCACGGCCGCCGCGGCCGCCGGGAGCGTCCTGGAGGGCGCGTACCCCTCCGGCATACCCGGCTACCTCACGATCGACGGCACCTCCATGGCGTCCCCGCACGTCGCGGGCGCCGCCGCCATCCTCGCCCAGCAGCACCCCGACTGGACCGGTGAGCGCCTCAAGGCGGTCCTCACGGGCTCCGCGAAGCCGGGCTCGTACAGCTCGTTCCAGCAGGGCACCGGCCGTACCGACGTGGTCCGGGCGATGGGGCAGGGCGTCGTCACCGAGCAGGGGCCGATCGACTTCGGCAAGCAGCAGTGGCCGCACAACGACGACGATCCGGCGACCAAGAAGCTGACGTACCGCAACCTCGGTACGGAGCCGGTCACCCTGGACCTGTCCGTCGACGCGTTCTCGGTGGACGGCAAGCCCGCGGCCGAGGGCATGTTCGCCGTGTCGCCGCGGCAGCTCACCGTCCCGGCGGGCGGCGAGGCGAGCGCCGACGTGACGGCGGACACCCGCGCCGGCAGTGCCGACGGCACCTTCGGCGGCTCGGTGCAGGCCACCTCGGCGGACGGCAAGATCCAGGTGCGTTCCGCCGTCGGCGTGGAGCGCGAGGTCGAGTCGTACGACCTGACGGTCAAGCACCTCGACGAGAACGGCGATCCGATCGGCGACGCCGCCACCCAGCTCGGCGGCATCCACAGCGACTTCTACGCCGACCTCGCCGACGAGCAGGACGGCGAGCTGACTGTGCGGGTGCCCAAGGGTGTCTACACCCTGAGCGGCGTGATCCATCCCTCGTACGACGCCGCCACGCACGCCGTGCTGGTGCAGCCGATGCTGAACCTGGACAAGGACACCACCGTCGCCGTCGACGCCCGGCAGGCGCGGCCGGTGGACATCACCGTGCCCGACGCGGCGGCGAAGAACACCGAGGCCACGGTCGTCTACACCTACGACCGGGGCGGTGAACTGAGCCCGGGCAACCTCCAGTTCCTGGTGCCGACCTTCCAGGGCACGCGGTTCGGGCAACTCGGACCCGACGAGTCCGCGGGCGACATGTCCGCCGTGTTCGCCGGCGACTGGACCCGCACGGACGACGCGGGCCGACCGGTCACCTACCACCTGGCCTGGAACCGCGCCGGCCGGCTGGACGGCTTCACCGCCGACGTCCGGCAGGACCAGCTCGCCAAGGTCGGCCTCCAGGTGGGCGTGCCCGTCGAGGGCCGGGGCGTCCAGGTCGAGGCGTCCGCGCACACGCCCGACGGGGACCTGATCTTCAGCTACGACGCCCTGCGGGCCGACCTGCCGCTGAGCACCACGGAGTACGTCCTCGACAACGACGTGAAGTGGTCCTTCCGCGCATGGCAGATGTTCGGCGAGGGCCGCGACAGGGTCTCGGAGAACTTCCTGATGCGGATGCCGAGGACCTGGCAGGCCGGACGGAGCTACACGGAGCGGTTCAACGTCGGCGTCTTCGGCCCGACCGCGCCCGCCGAGGGTGATCTCGGACCGGAGCGGGGACTTCCCGGAGTCGTGCGGTACGGCAATGTCATCAGGGCCTTCACACCGCTGTTCGGCGACGGCTCCGGCCACTGGGGCCTCAGTGACTACACCTCGGTGACGAGCTCGCTCCAGGCGGACGGCAAGGAGATCCCCGACGACTACGGCTACTCGCCGATCGACCTCACCGAGTACACCGTTCCGGCCCAGGACAGCGCGTACAAACTGACCGTGGACGCCTCACGCGATCCCGCGGTGTTCCCGGTCAGCACCCGGGTCCGGACGGAGTGGACCTTCCGCTCCGCCACCACCCCCGAGGACGGCACGACCGCGCTCCCGCTGTCGGTGGTCCGCTTCTCCCCCGACCTGAGCCTGTCCAGCACGGCGAAGGCGGGCAAACGGTTCGAGGTCCCCTTCACCGTCGAGGGCGCGGCCACCGGGCAGCGTCCCGCCAAGCTCGCCTTCGAGGTCTCGTACGACGGGGGCACCACCTGGCAGCCCACCAAGGCCGTCGGCGGCACCCACCTCTCCCTGAAGCACCCGGCACAGGCGGGCTCGGTCTCCCTCCGAGCCAAGCTGACGGACCAGGCCGGCAACACCCTGCTCCAGACGATCGAACGGGCCTACAACACCACCCTGTAACCCCGTAACCCACTGATTCACACACCCGGCCACGCCCGGGGCGGTGCCGCCACCGCCCCGGGCGCGGCTGTTCGTGAGGCGTACGTCGACTGGCGTAAATAAGGTGAAATGTGAAAATACAGGGCAGACCCAGGGGTGTGGAGTCTCGGGTGTCGAGGCGAAGCGTGCCCACGCGTCGAGAGCCGCGCGAGGGGGAGAGCGCAACGAGAGCGAGATGAGTGGTCATGGAGCGGCGTGCCGTCGACGACCAGGAATCGGGTCCGGGCCCAGGCGGCGCGGGCGGGGCCCTCACGGCGCGTGCCACCGTCGACGAACACGGGGTCGTGACCGGATGGAACGCCGGTGCCCAGCGGCTGCTCGGGTACTCGGCGGCGCAGATCCTGGGCCGGCCGGCGGCCTCACTGCTCGCCGAGGAGCCCGCGGCGGGCGGTCTCCCGCCCCTCTCGTCCCTCCCGCCCCTCACGGAGCTGCCGAGATGGCACGGCACGCTGGCCCTGCGTCACCGTGACGGCCACCGGGTGGAGGCCAGGGTCCTCGCCCACCACAGGACGCCGGACGGGGTGGCGGACGGAGCGTCGGACGGAGTGGCGGACGGTGGGATGCGTGGGTGGCTTCTCGTTTCCGCTGTGCCCGGGGCGGCGGTGCGGGTCCGGACCGACGACGACGCTCTCGTGAGGCGGGGTTTTCTGGACTCTCCGTGCTGCTCGACCTCGGTGTACGACACGGATCTGCGGTTTCGCCGGTCCACGCAGTCGGGGCGGGGCGTGCTGGGCATGAGCGACGACGACCTGCGCGGGCTCAGGCTGACGGACGTGCTCGACGATCCGGTGGCGGAGAAGGTCGAGCGGGCGATGCGGCAGGTCCTGGAGACCGGTGAGACGCAGTACCTGGAGAACCACGCGCTCGCCCCGGGCGAGGCCCGCGACCACGCGTGGTCGGTCCACCTCTACCGCCTGGAGGACCCGGACGGCCGCGTCCTGGGCGTGGCGTCCACCGGGCACGACATGACGGAGCAGTACTGGGCCCGCAAGCGTCTCCAGCTGATCGCGGAGGCCGGCACCCGGATCGGCAGCACGCTCGACGTGACCCGGACGGCGCAGGAGCTGGCGAGCGTGGCGGTCCCGGACCTCGCCGACTTCGTCAGCGTCGACCTCCTGGCGTCCCTCGACGACCTGCCCGAGCGGCCCCCGGGACCGCTGCGGGAGGGCGCCTCCCTGGAGCTGCGGCGCATCGCCCACGAGTCCGTGTACCCGGACGTCCCGGAGGCGGTCGTCGCCCTGGGCGAGGTGGACACGTACCCGGAGGGCTCCCCGCCGGCGGAGAGTCTGCGGACGGGACGTGCCGTGCTGCACCGGGTGAACGAGGCGGCGATCGCGGGCTGGGTGGCCGCGGACCCCCTCCGGTCCGCCCGGGTCCGCGAGTTCGGCTTCCACTCGGCGATGACCGTGCCCCTGTCGGCACGCGGCACCACCCTGGGCGTGGTCGCCCTCGCCCGGCACCGGCACCCCGACCCGTTCGAGCAGGACGACCTGGTACTGGCCGAGGAACTGGCGGCCCGGGCGGCGGTCTGCATCGACAACGCCCTGCGCTACACCCGCGAACGGGCCACGGCCGTCACCCTGCAGCGCAGCCTCCTGCCACAGGGCCTGCCCGAGCAGGCCGCGGTGGAGGTCGCCTCCCGCTACCTCCCGGCCGGTGCCCGGGCCGGCGTGGGCGGGGACTGGTTCGACGTGATCCCGCTGTCCGGCACCAGGGTGGCGCTGGTCGTGGGCGACGTCGTGGGCCACGGCATCCACGCCTCGGCGACCATGGGCAGGCTGCGTACCGCCGTACGTACGCTCGCGGACATCGATCTGCCTCCCGACGAGCTGCTCACCCACCTCGACGACCTGGTCGGCCGCCTGGCCACCGAGGCGGAGGGGGCGGTGGAGGCATCCCCCGACCGGGCGAAACCGGGAGCCCGGGGGAGATCCGCCGCCGAGGGGGAGAGCCAGGGGGACGTCGGAGCGACCTGTCTGTACGCCGTGTACGACCCCGTCTCCCGCCGGTGCACCCTCGCCAGGGCCGGGCATCCCCCGCCGGCCGTGGTGAGCCCGGACGGCACGGTGGAACTGCTCGACCTTCCCGCGGGGCCTCCGCTGGGCCTGGGCGGTCTGCCTTTCGAGTCCCTCGACATCGAACTGCCGGAAGGAAGCCTGCTCGCCCTCTACACCGACGGCCTGATCGAGTCCCGCGACAGAGACCCCGACGAGGGGACCGCACGGCTGCGCCACGCCCTCGCCGCCCCCGCGGCCTCCCTCGACGCGCTGTGCGACTCGGTCCTGGCGGCCGTGCTCCCCCGGCGGCCCACCGACGACGTGGCCCTGCTCATCGCCCGCACCCGGGCGCTCGACACCGACCGGGTCGCGGCCTGGGACGTGCCCCCGGAACCGTCCGCCGTCTCCGAGGTCCGCAAGAACGCCCTGCGCCGGCTGGCGGACTGGGGCCTGTCCGACGCCGCCTTCGTCACCGAACTCGTCGTCAGCGAACTGGTCACCAACGCCATCCGGCACGCCACACCCCCCATCCAGCTGCGCCTCATCCACGACCGGACCCTCATCTGCGAGGTCTCTGACGCCAGCAGCACGGCACCCCACATGCGCCGCGCCCGTACGTACGACGAGGGCGGCCGAGGTCTTCTCCTGGTGGCCCAGCTGACCCAGCGCTGGGGCACACGTCCCACGCCCACGGGCAAGACGATCTGGGCGGAACAGAGCGTGGAGCCGGACCTGTGACCCACGACGCCCGACCGTCGCAGCCGTAGGCCTGGACCAATCCCGTGCCATCCTCCATGATGACGCTGCCATGACAATGACAGCGTCGTCCTCGGGATTCGGGATGGTGACCGTGCGCGGATCCTTCGTCGGGGCGGCTCTGGCCGCCGTACTCCTGCTGGCACCCCTGACCGCCGTTCCGGCGGCCGCGGCGCCGCAGGACTCCGCGCTCAGGAGCGCGCCCGCCTCCGATACCGCGACGACTCCCACAGCCGTCAAGGCCGCCGAGGACTGGACGGCGCCGCTCAGCACGCGCGGCCGCTGGATCGTCGACGCGGACGGCGACCGCTTCAAGCTGCGCTCCGGCAACTGGCATGGCGCCAGCGGCACTTGGAACGGCTCCGGAAGCGTGGACGAGGACGCCAACCACCACGCGGGGGAGAACTCCGGCCGAACACCGCTCGGCCTGGACCGGGCCCCCATGGCCGAGATCATCGCCGGTTTCCAGGAGATCGGGATCAACAGCATCCGGCTGCCGTTCTCCAACGAGATGATCCACGACGGCGTGCCCGTCACGGACGACGCGGTCGCCGCGAACCCGTCCCTGCGCGGCCTGACCCCGCTCCAGGTCTACGACGCGGTGGTACGCGAACTCACCGCCGCGGGCCTCGCCGTGATCCTCAACAACCACACCAACACGACCCGTTGGTGCTGCGGAGTCGACGGCAACGAACGCTGGAACGCGAGCCAGTCGGCCGCGGCCTGGGAGAACGACTGGCTCTTCATGGCCCGCCGCTACAAGGACAACAAACGTGTCGTCGGCGCCGACCTCTACAACGAGGTCCGCCGCAACATCTGGGACGACCCCAACTGGGGCCTCGGCAACGACCACGACTGGTTCGCCGCCTCCCAGCGCGTGGGCGACCGCATCCTGACGGAGGCCAGCCAGGACCTCCTCATCATCGTCGAGGGCATCAACTGGACCGGCATCCCCATCGACGGCTTCGCACACGAACGCCCCACCCTGGAGCCCGTACGCCGTCTCTCGCACACCCTCGTCGACTCCGGCAAGCTCGTGTACTCCGCCCACTTCTACGACTACACGGGCCCGAACCACAGCGGCGCCACGGGGACGGGCGAGACGACCGACCCCCGCTACCGCGACTTCAGCCCGGCCGAACTGATCGCCGTGCTGAACCGCCAGGCGTTCTTCGTCACCGGGGAACAGGACCAGCACTTCACGGCCCCCGTCTGGATCAGCGAGTTCGGCGTCGGCGGCCGTGAGGAGACGGGCGCCAAGCCGCGTGCCTGGTTCGAGAACTTCGTCGACCAACTGATCCGCACCGACGCCGACTTCGCGTACTGGCCGCTCGTCGGGTGGCACGAGAACCGCCGGGGCAACGGCTGGGCCCTGCTGCACTGGGACTCGGCGGGCCACCGCATGGGCGTGAACGACGGCGACGACTGGCGGGCCGCGGCCTGGAACCGGCTCGTCCGGGCCTCCGGCCGTACGGGCCAGGTCGCCCCCGTGACGGAGTGGTCGATGCTCAGCCCCGACCACGGCGACTTCGTCGCCTCACGCCGGATGCGCGCGCTCCCCGACTGGGACTCCGGCGCCCGCAAGGCCGCCTGCCCCGACGGACAGCGCCTCCTCGGCCTCGGCCACACGGGCAACCGGGGCCTGTGCTCCGACGTGACCGCCGGCGCCCTGTGGGCCCCGGCGGGCGGACACGAGGTGGTCAGGGACGAACGGCACGTCACCCCGGACTGGGCCTCCGGATACACCAAACTCCAGTGCCCTGCCGGCCAGTTCCTCACCGGCTACAGCGTCCGCGGCTCCGCCGTCTCGGCCGCCCTGTGCGCGGCGGCCCCGGCGGGGAGGCTCGGCACGGCCGGCCGTACGGTCTGGTTCGACCGCGGCGACAACAGGGGCCAGGACCCCAAGGGCGGCGACTTCGCGAGCGGCCACTACAAGGGCCAGTGCGCGACCGACGAGTACGCGGCCGGGATCGCGTACACCGGCCGCGTCGGCTCGGCACGGACCCCGGACGCGCTGTACTGCCGGAAACTCGCCTGACCGCCGGGGCTCAGGCAGGGACGCCCGCACGTTGCCGTTCCGCTTCCGCGAGGCGCGCCGAGCGGGTCAGCGGGCCGAAGACGGCAAGCACGATCGCGCCCACCAGCCAGGTGCCGGCGATGAAGTAGAAGACGCTCTGATAGCCGTGGCCGTTGTAGAGCGCCGCGACGATCAGCGGACCGGCGGCGTTCGACAGCCGGCCGAAGCCGTAGGAGACGCTCGTCCCCAGCGAGCGGGCCCGGGTGTCGAAGAGCTCGGGTGAGTAGGCGTACGCGAGGGCCGTGTAGCCGCGCTCGAAGAGGTTCACCAGGAAGCCGAACACGATGATGAGGACCGGGTTGAACGTGAGCCCGTACAGCAGACCGCAGGCCGCGATCACCGTGCCGAAGGCGACCAGGCACCACTTGCGCTCGAACCGGTCGGTGACCAGCGAGGCGAGGTAGCAGCCGAGCGGTGCGCCGACCGTGGTCAGGGCCACGTAGAAGACGGACTTCTCGACGCTGAAACCCTCCTTGGCCAGCAGGGTGGGCGCCCAGCTGGAGTAGCCGAAGAAGCCGATGGTCTGCGTCATCCACAGCACGGTGAGCAGCAGCGTCGGGTACAGGTACTTCTTCTGGAGGAGCAGGCGGAGTGGTGCCTTCGTCGACGGCGTCTCGGCGACCGGGGGCGCGGGCTCGGGGAGGGGCCCCTTCTCCGCGGCCACGCTCTCCTCGATCTCCCTCAACACCGCGTCCGCCTCGGCGTGTCGGCCCCTGCTCTCCAGCCAGCGCGGTGACTCCTTGAGGTGCCGGGTGAACAGGACGAGCAGGATGCCGAGGGAGCCCCAGATGTAGACCAGCCGCCACGACCAGTCGGTGAGCGGCACGACCGCGCTGGCGATGAGGTTGGTGACGGGCGTGCCGCAGATGCCGATGACGATGGCGTACGCCTGGTACTTGCCGCGGATCGCCGACGGATACATCTCGTTGATGTAGACGACTCCCACGACGGTCATCGCCGACAGGCCCGCCGAGGTCAGGACACGGAACACACCGAGGGACACGAGGTCCCAGGAGAACGCCGCCGCGAACGAGAAGACACCGAAGAACATCGTCGTCCACAGCAGGGCCCGCTTGCGGCCCCACCGGTCGGAGATGGATCCGGCGACGATCGCCCCGATGAACATGCCGACGAACGAGAGCGAGGTGACATAGGCGACCTGGTCGACCGTCAGGCCCCACAGCTTGATGAGCTTCGGGGCGGTGGTGGCGAAGCTGTTGATGTCCGCGAACTCGAAGAAGTAGGCGAAGGCGATGGCGAGGAGGGTCACCTTGTGGAACCGGGAGACCGGGAGCCTGTCCAGCCGGTTCAGTGCGTTGGAGTGCGCGTTGGAGGATGTGTTGGAGTGTGCGGTGGAGTGCTGCATGTCAGAAGTCCTCGCCGGGCCAGTACAGGCCCATCGGGTTGGCGACCAGGAGCTTGTGCCGCTGCTCGTCGGTGACCGCCACCTGCGGCAGGTGGTCGACGAGGAGCCCGTCGTCGGGCATGTGGTCGGTGAGGTTGGGGTGCGGCCAGTCGGTGCCCCACAGCACCCGGTCGGGGAACTCCCCCACGACGCGGCGGGCGAAGGGGACGACGTCGGTGTAGGCGTGCCGTTCGCCGTCGAGGGCCGGGGGGCCGGTCACGCTGAGGCGCTCGGGACAACTCACCTTCACCCACACGTCGTTGGCGTCCACGAAGCGCAGGAACCGGGTGAACTCGGGCCCGTCCACGGGCTGTGTCACGTCCGGTCGTCCCATGTGGTCGACGACCAGCGGGGTCGGCAACGAGCCGAAGAATCCCTCCAGTTCGGACAGATCGGCGCTCTCGAAGTAGAGGACGACGTGCCAGCCCAGCGGGGCGACCTTCCTCGCGATCGTGTGCAGGTCGTCCGCGGGTGAGGTGTCCACCAGTCGCCGTACGAAGTTGAAGCGCACTCCGCGTACGCCCGCTGTGTGGAGGTCCAGCAGCTCGCTCTCGGAGACGTCCGGGCGGACGGTCGCTATGCCGCGCGCCCTGCCGTCGGCCGCCCGGACGGCGTCGACCATCGCGGAGTTGTCCGCGCCGTGGCAGGTGGCCTGCACGATGACGTTCCGCGCGATGCCCAAGTGGTCCCGGAGCGCGAACAGTTCGGCGCGGCCGCCGTCACAGGGGGTGTACTTCCGCTCCGGCGCGAAGGGGAACTCCGCCTGGGGGCCGAAGACATGGCAGTGGGTGTCGACGGTTCCCGGCGGCAGCCGGAACGCCGGCCTGGACGGGTTCCGGTACCAGTCCAGCCAGCCGGGGGTCTTGGGGGAGAGGGGGGCCCGGGGGGTTTCGGAGGTCCCGGAGGTCCCGGAAGTCCCGGAAGTCCTGGAGGTCCCGGAGGAGGGAGCGTTCATGTGTCTCACCGGCCCTGGCGCTTCAGCAGGGCGTCCAGCCGGGGATACACCGCGCGGGCGTTGTGCTCCTGGACCGCCGCCAGGTCGTCCGCGGGGAGGCCGGCCGCCTCCGCGTACCTGCGTGTGTCGTCGAAGTGATGGCCGGTGCACGGGTCGATGTCACGGACGGCGCCGATCATCTCCGAGGCGAAGAGGATGTTGCGGGCCGGAATGACCTCGTACAGGAGGTCCGAACCGGGCTGGTGGTACACGCAGGTGTCGAAGTAGACGTTGCCCAGGACGTGTTCCTCCAGCGGCGGCTTCCCGAGTGCCATCGCCAGGCCCCGGAAGCGGCCCCAGTGGTAGGGGACGGCGCCGCCGCCGTGCGGGATGACGAAGCGCAGGGTCGGGAAGTCGGCGAACAGGTCGCCCTGGACCAGCTGCATGAACGCCGTGGTGTCGGCGTTCAGATAGTGCGCGCCGGTGGTGTGGAAGGCGGGGTTGACGCTCGTGCTGACGTGGACCATCGCCGGGGCGTCGTACTCCACCATTTTCTCGTAGAGGGGGTACCAGGAGCGGTCGGTCAGCGGCGGCGCGGTCCAGTGGCCGCCCGAGGGATCGGGGTTCAGGTTCACGGCCACGGCGCCGAACTCCTCGACACAGCGGGTGAGTTCGGGGACGCAGGTGGCGGGGTCGACGCCCGGCGACTGCGGAAGCATCGCGGCGGGCACGAAGCGCTCCGGGTACAACTCGCTGACGCGGAAGCAGAGTTCGTTGCAGATGGCCGCCCAGGCGGCGGAGGTCCCGAAGTCCCCGATGTGGTGGGCCATGAACGAGGCGCGGGGCGAGAAGACCGTCAGGTCGATGCCTCGTTCGTCCATCAGCCGCAACTGGTTCGGCTCGATGGTCTCGCGCAGCTCGTCGTCGCCGATCCGCAGATCCGCGCGGGCGGGAGCGGCCGACGGGTCGGTGAGGGAGGCGATCTGCCGGTTGCGCCACGCCTCCAGGGCAGGCGGGGCGGTCGTGTAGTGACCGTGACAGTCGATGATCATTGCGGCGTCCTTCTCAGCGGGCTGCTGGGTGCCGTGCAGCCTGGCGCCGCCCCGCACGCGCCGACGAGAGGCCCGGACGCAGAACTAACCTCCCCTTAACACTCCGGCGGGCGCGTGCTCGGTGTGGTCTACATTCGGCGGACGGGAGTGGCCGGAAGTGGCCGGAAGGAGGTGTGGGCAGGGTGCAGATACTGCTGGCCGAGGACGACGACGGCGTGGCCGCGGCGCTCGTGGAGGTCCTGTACGACCACGGTCACGTCACCAGACGGGTCCGGTACGGCAGGGATGTGCTGACCTACCACCGCAGCTCCGACCTGCTGCTTCTCGATCTGGGCCTGCCCGACACCGACGGTCTGGACGTGCTGCGCGCCCTGCGGGCGGTGAGCGACATGTCGGTGGTGGTGCTGACCGCCCGCGGCGACGAGCGCTCGGTCGTGCGCGGTCTGCGGCTCGGGGCCGACGACTACCTCGTCAAGCCGGTGCGTCTCGCCGAGCTGCTCGCGCGGATCGACGCCGTCACCCGGCGGAACGCGGCGAGGGGCACTTCCGCCGTACGAACGGGCGCTTCCGCCGTACGGACGGTCCGTGCCGGTGACGTCGAGGTGGACCTCGACGCGCGCCGGGTCCGGGTCGGCGGGGCGGAGGTCGAGCTGACCACCAAGGAGTTCGACATCCTCGCGGTGCTGGCCGGGCGGGCGGGCACGGCGGTCAGCCGCGAGCAGCTCCTGGACGAGGTGTGGGGCGACGCCCGGCACGCCGTGTCCCGCTCCCTGGACGTCCACCTCACCCAGCTGCGCGCCAAGCTGTGCCGCCCCGAGCTGCTCACCACGATCCGGGGCTTCGGCTACCGCTTCGGGGACCTCGGCTTCGGGAACTCCGGCTTCGGGGACTCCGGGAACCTCCGCGATTCCGGGGCCTGAGGAGCCGGCGCGTGCGTACCCGGGTCCAGGCCGCACTGCTGCTGTTCGTCGTGATCGCGGTGGCCGCGTTCGCCGTTCCGCTGCTGCTGTTCACCGCGTCCGACCGCACCCAGCAGCTGGTCCTCGCCCGCAGCGCCGACCTGGACCGCTTCGCGTCCCTCATGGACCAGGCCGCGGCGACCGGCGACACCTCGGCCGTCGCCGCCGAGGTGCGACGCTACACACAGCTGTACGGCGAAGCACTCGTCGTCACCGACACGCGCCGCAACCCCGTCGTCCAGACCGGCGGCATGCGGGCGGCCGACCCCGCCGTCGCCCGGCTGCTCGACGCGGCGCTGCGCAACCAGACCGCGCATCCCGGGGGCGCGCTGCGGCCCTGGTCACGGGGGCACCGGATGTTCGCCGAGCCCGCGGGCACCGGGACCCGGGTCTCCGGGGCCGTCGTGCTGCGGGCCTCGGTGCAGACCGCGGCGGACGACATCACCCGGCGCTGGGCCGCCGTCCTCGCCGGAGCGGCTCTGGTCGCGATCGCGTGCACGGTCCTCGCCCGGGCCGCGACGGGGTGGGTGGTCAGCCCGCTGCGCCGGCTCGACCGGGCCGTCGGCCAGCTCGCCGCGGGACTCCCGCCCGAACAGACCCGAGCGGGCGGCCCGCCCGAACTGCGCCAGCTCGCGACGGGCTTCAACCGTATGGCGCGTACGGTCACGGCGGCCCTGGAGCAGCAGCGCAGGCTCGTCGCCGACACGTCCCACCAGATGCGCAACCCCATGGCGGCCCTCAGGCTCCGTGTCGACGCCCTGCACATCCACCTGCCCGCGCGAGCCGACCGTACGTACTCCGGGGTCACCACCGAGCTAGACCGTCTGGAGAGCCTCCTCGACGACCTGCTGGCCCTCGCCACCGCGGAACACCGGGCCGGGGAACTGACGGTGACCGACGGCTCGGACGCCCGCTGCGACGCGGCGGCGGTGGCGGCCGCCCAGCACGGCCTGTGGGAGCCGGTCGCCCACCGCGCCGGAGCCCGCCTGGGCTTCCGGGCCTCTCCGGCCCCCGTCCCGGCCGCCTGCACGGACCGCGAACTCGCCCAGATCACGGACATCCTCCTGGACAACGCCATCAAGTACGCGGGCCCGGGCGCCGAGATCTCGCTCCGCTGCACCATCCAAGGCCCGCACGCGGTCCTCACTGTGACCGACGACGGCCCGGGCCTCGGCACGGAGGAACTCGCCCTGGCCACCACGAGATTCTGGCGTTCGGGCCGGCAACGACAGGACGGGACGGTGGGTACGGGTCTGGGGCTGGCCATCGCCGAACAGCTGCTGGCGGGACGGGGCGGCCGACTGGAGCTGGGGCCGGCCCACCCGCGAGGACTGCGGGCCAGGGCGCTCGTGCCGCGTGCCGTGACCGACGGAGCGGACGGAATGGACGGAGCGGACGGAATTTACATAGCCGATGGCGGTCTCGATGGCGACGGCTTCGGCAGGGATGGCGCCGGGGATGGCGTCGGCAGGGATGGCGACGGCGACGGGGGTGCGCGGTGAACCGCCCAGCCGACCGCCGCACGCTGCTCCACGCCGCCCTGGGCACGGCGGCCGTCGCCGTTCTCGGGGGCGCGCTCACGGGCGACACCTCGCGGCAGCGTCCCGGGCCGAGCGGTGTCCTGCGGTTCGCGACCGGTGAGCCCACGGCGTTCTACGAGGCCTTCGGCCGCCTCGTCGCGGCGGAACTCGAGACGGCGTACCCCCGCCTGAGCTGCCGCGTCCGTACCACCGCGGGCAGTGTCACCAACATCGAACTGCTCCGCGACCGCCAGGCCGACCTCGCACTAGTCCTCACCGACACCGCGCAGGCGGCCCAGGACACCGCCCTCTTCCCGCAGCCGGTGCCCCTGCGCGCGATCGGCAGGGTCTACGAGACCTACCTCCAGTTCGTCGTCCGCGCGGACTCACCCGTGCGCGCGGTGTCCGACCTGGCCGGACACACCGTCTCGCTCGGGGCGACCGGATCGGGCGCGGCCGAACTCGGCGAACGGATCCTGCACGCCGCGGGCCTCTCCCCCGGCACCGACGTCCCCGTACGCCACCTCCCGCTGGCCGACGCGGCCGACGCGATGCGGGCGGGCTCGGTCGACGCCCTGCTCGTCGCTGGCGGCGTACCCCTGCCCGTCCTGTCCGGCCTCGACGACCGTCCCGGCCTGCGGTTCCTGCCGCTGGCAGGGCTGCTGCCGAAGCTCGGCGGCCGCGCCGGTCTGGCGGGGTCGGGCCTGGAGGAGGTGTCCCTGCCGCAGAGCGCCTACCGGACAGCGGGCGGAGTCGCCACCATCGGCGTGTCCAACCTGCTGGTGTGCCGCCCCGATCTCCCCCGTGCTGTCGCGGACGCACTGACCCGTCTGCTGGTCCTCCGCGCGACCGCCCTCGTCCCCGACAACGCCGTCGGCACCCAGTTCCTCGACGTCGGCAGCCTGATCGGCACGGGCGGCATCGCCCTGCACCCCGGGGCGGTCGCCGCGTACCGCTCACTGCACGGCTGAGCCACTTCGAACGCAGGCGGGAGCCGCGTTCACGCGCCGTCTCCCCAGTACGGGTTGGCCTCCTCCTTGGGGAAGTACGCGGCGCGGAACTTCCTGCCGCACTCCAGGTCCTTCAGCGCGATGTCGATGTCCGCGGTGAGGAGCGGAATCGCCTGCTTCTCGGTCAGCTCGCGGGCGTGCTCCGGGCGTTCCTTGGTGAGGTCGATCCGCACCATGTTGGCCATGCGGGTCGGCCGGGTGGTGGAGACGGCGATGCCCTCGGCCTTCAGACAGGCGGCGTACTCCTTGGCGAGCCGCACCAGTTGGGCGTCGCCGTTGAGCACCAGCCCGTTCTGCAGGTTCGCCTCGGTCCTGGCGTTCTGCTTCCGCTTCTCCTCCTCGGCGCTCAACGGAGGTCCGTACGCCGCGGTGTTCCCCTCCAGGGTGCATCCGGCGTCCTTCTCCTCCGCCTTGGTCCTGGCCGGGGGACCGTACAGCGCGGCCTCGTACGCCTTCATCTGCGCCGGGGTCAGCCCCTTGGTGTCGTCGTCCACCGGGTCGAGGACCTTTCCGCCGACCTTGCCGCCCGCGTTGCTGAAGGGGACGTTCGGGTCGTCGGGGTGGGCGGCCGCCGCATAGGTCCCGAAGCCGTACTTCTGACGGTACTTCTTCGCCGACGCGTAGTCCTCGCCGTCACCATCGGTGTTGGTGTCGACCGGCGGCTTCGCCCACGCGTGCGGTGTGTAGGTGAAACCCTGCTCCTTCATGCAGGCCGCGATGGCGTTCTCCCGGATGTACTCCTTCCTGGCCTCGGCGCTCACGCCCTCCGGGATGCTGAGCCGCTCGGCACCGGCGACGCTCTCCGTGCCGCCGTCCACCGCTGAACTCCCGCTGTTCTGGCCGCCCTTGTCGCCCGAACCGGCACCGCAGGCGGCCAGCACCGGGAGCATGCCGACGGCGAGGGCCGCGATCAGGGAACTGGGTATTTTTAGCATGGACATGCCATATCTCCATTCAGGGTTGTGTTCTTGCTGGTCGGTTACGGACCTGTCAGCCGTCGGTCTCCTTGACGGCGTCGAAGAGCCGGGGGTCGGTGGCCAGCCGGTACAGCGTCTGGCGGACCGAATCCGTGTACTCCAGGCCGCCCTTGCGGTTCTCGCCGGCCTCGCTCGCGATCACCTGCACGGTCCATCCGCCGGAGGTCACGTAGGCGACGCCCATCGCGTAGTCGTTGCTCTTGTCGCTCCCCGGTTCGGGCAGCTCCTGCTGGAGCACGTAGTACTCCAGCAGGTTGTCCCCCTCTTTCCTCGGGACGACCGAGCACTTGGTCAGTCGGCCGCCCCACGGCGTGGTGAGTACGCGGCCGAAACCGTTCCGGCACTCCACGGGGCCCGGCGGGAGCAGGGGCTGCGCGGCCGTGGACCGTGCGACCGACACGTACAGATAGCTCGGACGGCCGGACGCGTCGAGCCATCGGAAGTAGCGCTGCGCCCCGTCCTGACGCTTCGGATCCGCGGGCTCGACCGTGCCGGACTTCGCCGTGACGACCGACCGCAGCAGCCCCAGCGAGGGGTACCAGACCGACGGCTCCGCGGCCGGCGGCGCGGGCGCGCGCTCCTCCACCGTCGACGGGAGCACCGCGTACCCCCCGACGACCATGGCCGCGACCGTCGCCACGGCGCTCAGCGCCACCCCGATCCGGCGCCGACGGCGGATCCGCCTGCCCCGCGCGGCCGCGCCCGGCACCAGATCCGGCATCGGCGGCTCGGCACCGGGACTCAGCCTGCCCAACGCGTCGACGAGGGCGAACTCGTACGCGTCCCCGTCGCCGCTGCCGCTGCCGCTGCCGTGCCTGCTCCCGTGTCCGTCGGCGCCGGACTCCCCAGCCATGCTCACCACCCCGCCCTCAGATGTCCGCTTCCCGAGTCCATACCTGCACGACCGCCATCGCTGTGTCCGCTGTGTCCGCTGTGTCCGCCCCCGCCGCTGCCGGGCGGCGTCGGCGCGAGCGGTGTATCGCCCAGGATCCGGCGCAGCGCGGTCAGCCCCCGGGAGGTCTGGCTCTTCACCGTGCCGACGCTGCACCCCAGCGCCGCCGCGGTCGCCTCCACGCTCTGGTCCTCCCAGAACCGCAGCACCAGCACCGCCCGGCTGCGCGCGGGCACCTGCCGCAGCGCGGCCAGCAGCGTCAGCCGGAGCTCCGGGTCCCGTGCCGGGGCCGCGACGTCGAACTCGTACGCTCTGGGCCGCTCCCACCAGCGCCGCCGCCGGGTCTCGTCCACGAAGGTCCGGAACAGCACCTTGCGGGCGTAGCCGTCGGGACTGTCCAGCCGCACCCGACGCCACGCCGCGTAGAGCTTCGCGAGCGCCGTCTGTGTCAGGTCCTCGGCGAGGTGCCAGTCACCGCACAGCAGATATGCCGTACGGCGCAGCTGCGCCTGGCGGCTGCGCGCGAACTCGTCGAAGTCGAGCCCGGCTTCGACCTCGGCCTCGACCTCGACCGCGCCACCGGTGTCGGTGTCGGTGTCGGAGACGTCCTGTTCGTCCGGCGTCCGGATCACAGGCCCCCTCCGCCCGGCACCGCAGCGGTGCGCGGTGAGAAGTGCTTCATGCCGTACGTACGGACCGGGCGGCCCGGAAGGTTGTCACGGATCCGAGAAATCTCCGCGAACCCATGGCCGACGTCCCGCTGCTACGCCGGTCGGCCCAGTGCGATGAGCGCGATCACCTGCCTGAAGGACATCGTCGGAACGAGGCCCGGGCACGGACCAGTACCCGGGCACGGAGGAGCGGCACCCCATGGAAATCCTCAAGCCACGACACCCGATCGGAAAGCACTCATGCGAGCAACACTGATCTACGGCGCCGGCGACATCCGCGTCGAGAACGTCCCCGACCCGAGGATCCAGCGGCCCACCGACGCGATCGTCCGGGTGCTGCGCTCCTGCATCTGCGGCAGCGACCTGTGGCCGTACGGGTCGCGGGAGGCCACCGAGCACGGGGACCGCATCGGCCACGAGTTCCTCGGCACCGTCGAGGAACTCGGCTCCGACGTGTCCGGCCTGAAGCGGGGCGACCTGGTCGTCGCCCCGTTCGTCTGGGCGGACAACACCTGCGACTTCTGCGCCGAGGGACTGCAGACCTCCTGCCGGCACGGCGGCTTCTGGGCCTCGCCGGACGTGGACGGCGGCCAGGGCGAGGCGGTACGCGTCCCGCAGGCGCAGGGCACGCTGGTCAAGCTGCCCGTGGCCGAGGACTCGGCCCTGCTGCCGTCCCTGCTCACCCTGTCCGACGTGTTCTGCACCGGCCACCACTGCGCGGTCACCGCCGGGGTCGGCCCCCGTACGACGGTCACGGTCGTCGGCGACGGAGCGGTCGGCCTCTGTGCCGTGCTGGCAGCCAAGCGGCTCGGTGCGGAGCGGATCGTCCTGATGGGCCGGCACAAGGGCCGCACCGACCTGGGCCGCGACTTCGGCGCCACCGACGTCGTCGCCGAGCGGGGCGAGGAAGGCATCGAGCGCGTACGGGAACTGACCGGTGGCGACGGCACCCACACCGTCCTGGAGTGCGTCGGCACGCTGCCCGCCCTGCACATGTCGGTCGGCGCGGTCCGCGCGGGCGGCACGATCAGCCGCGTAGGGGCACCGCAGTACCCCGAAGTCCCCTTCGGCTTCCCGGAGTTCGCGAGCAACCTCACCCTCACCGGTGGGATGGCCCCGGCCCGCGCCTACATCGAGGAGCTGCTGCCCGACGTACTGGAGGGCCGCATCGAGCCGGGCCGCGTCTTCGACCGTACGGTCGACATGGACGGCGTTCCGGACGGCTATCGCGCGATGGCGGACCGCGAGGCGCTGAAGGTCCTGGTCAAGCCGTGAGCCGACGGCCGAGGCGGGTGTGTCAGCGACGCCGGGGCGCCGGCCCGGAGGCCGGGCCCGGGGCCTCCGCCTCGGCCGACTCCCGGTCCCCGTCGCCGTCCTCGCCCCCGTCCCGGTCGAGGCGGACCATCACGTCGTACTCCGGAGTGCCGGGAACGGCGTGGTACGCGACCAGACGCCGGCCCGAGCCGCCGTCCAGCTGGAGGGAGTGGTAGCCGAGGGTGAAGGTGCCGGCGTCGGGGTGGTGGAAGGTCTTGCGGCCCTGGCTGTGGCCCGTGACGTCGTAGTGCTCCCAGAGGGTGGCGAAGTCCGGGCTCTTCGCGAGCAGTTCGTCGACCAGGCCGATGAGGTCGGGGGCGTCCGGTTCGACGCCGGCCAGGGTGCGGAGGCGGGCGACACAGCCGCGGATCTGGATCTCCCAGTCCTCGAACAGGACGCGGGCGGTCGGGTGCAGGAAGACGTACCGCACGATGTTGCGCTGCCCCTCCGGCCAGTCCGCGAGCCCGGCCATCAGCCGCAGCCCGCCCGGATTGACGGCCAGAACGTCCATGGTGCGGCTGACGATGTGCGCGGGGTTGGGGCGCAGGCTCTCCAGGAGCAGTTCCATGCCGGGATCCACGCTCGTGGTGGGTTCCCCGGCCGCCCGGAGCGGGGTCGCACCGCGGCGGGCGGCGTGGGCGGCGAGGTCGCGCAGATGCCGGCGTTCGGGTTCCTCCAGCAGCAGGGCGTTGGCGAGGGCGTCGACGACGGACGGGCTGGGGTTGGTCTCCCTGCCGCGTTCCATGCGCGTGTAGTAGTCGATGCTGACCCCGGCGAGAGTCGCCAGCTCCTCGCGGCGCAGCCCGGGCGTGCGACGCAGCCCGGGTCCGGCCGGGAGCCCGACATCGGCGGGCGTGACCCGCGCCCGCCGGGCTTTGAGAAACCGCCCCAGCTCGCTGCCACCGCCACCGCTGCCACCGTCGCTGCGACCGCTGCCGCTGCCGCTGTGCTGCTCGCGTGCCATGCGTTCCAGTCTCGCAGCCGGGTTACCAGCGGGACAGCTGAGTGGGGGGCCCTGTCACACCCCCTGAAACGGGGCTTTCCGCGCAGCCCGGCCTACCAGGACGGGGGATCCGCCGACGCGGCCCTCACCGCGTCCGTCGTGAGTGCCGGTTCGTCCGTCGACGCAGAGTGAAGGCGCAGGCAAGCATCCCGAGGCCCCAGGCGATCAGAAGGGCACCCCACAGGGGCATGGTCACCTGCGGGACGAGAAGTCGGATCTCGACGTCCTCGCGGTTCTGGAAGATGAACACCAGAGCGATCGCGCTGATCAGAACGAACGGCGCGAGCCGCCGGACACCGGGCCGCGAAAGGAACGGCGTATGCGCCTTGTGGTCAGTACTGGTCTCACTCATGGGGCCGCCTCTCCGTCACGCACCCCTGCATCCAGCGTCCTCTCCCACGACGCGCCCCGCCACTGAGGGGGCTGTGCGGGGGCAACTCTTCGTGTGGTGCCGGATGCGATACGTGTCAGGTCCGCTTGCGGTGGAGACGGCTCCAGCGGTCGCGATCCTGGTCCCGGCCCCGGCCCCGGTGCTGGTCCCGGTCCTGGTCCCGGTGGTCGCCGTACCGCAGGCCTCAGCTCAGGCGCTCGGCCTGGTCGTACTCGGCGGCCTTGAAGGTGGGCCAGTACGTGAGGTGGGGCCGGCTTCGCTCGATCATCGCCAGCAGCGTCTCTCCGTGGAGGACGCGCACTCCGACCTCTGCCCCGTCGAGGCCCGCGAGGTTGTCGACCACGTAGACGTAATAGTGCTCGGGGTTCGCCTCGGCGGCCGTCGCCTGCCGATGCTCCAGCGGCAGCGCTTCACTGCGCGCCGAGCGGCTGAACGCCTTGACCTCGATCATGCGAGGCGGACTGTCGACGTCGTACGGGAGCCCCGAGGTGTGCACATCCTTCGGGTCACGTCCGGCGGCCCGCTCCACGGCCATCACATGCGCGATCGCGGCCTGCTCCGTCTCCCGGTTTCCCATGGCACCCCCTGGTCGGTGGCCCCATCGTGTCGTGGGAAACGTCGGCTTGGGAAGCTGCGGGCTTGGCGGGCCGACTTAGGCGGTTGATCACTGGTGGGTCCGTTGTCAGTGCCTGTGGCTATGGTCTCCAACGCGCGGTCGGCTTCCGGGGGTTCCAGCTCTGTAGGGAATGGTTGCATCCCCGGCCTGTCCGGGGGAGGCCCGGGAACTTGTCCGGGCCCAACCGACGGCCGGGCTTCGCCGATGGCCAAGCGATGCCCTGTCAGCGCCGACCGCGCACTCTCCACACCCGCGTATGCCCGCTCGACTTCGCCCAGGTACTGCTCCAGCCGGAAGCGAACCTCCTCGACGGGCCTGCCGTCGGGCCCCGGGTACATCAGGTCAGACCAGATGACCGTCTCACCCCGGAGCCGGACCCGGATGGTGAGCCTGTCCGGCCCTGGCTCGGGCTGCTCCTGGGCTGCCACGTCCACTGTGCACGGCATATCCGTCGGCCAGAGCGGTCCGCCCGGGCGGAGCAGCCGCCTCGGATCGAGGCCGGCCATTCCGCTGTCGCTGCGCGTGATCAAGTCGAGGCCGTCGACGAAGAGATACGTGTGAACGGCAGTACACGCCGGCGGCCCAGGACACGCACTGATGAACAGCGTGCTCACCGCACCATCGCTTCGCCCGTCGGGCACGGCGGCCCTCACCTCGCGCGGGGACCTACGCGGCATCCGCCTGCTGTGACGTCATGGACCGATGCTAGCGGCCACACCGACGTACGCATCTGTTGGCGCCGGCTGTCGATGTCGGGGGCGGAGCCACCAACTCTGGTGCCCGAGTGGGACCTCAGCCTGGGAAGCCCGAGCGTTGTCAGTGGCGGCTGCTAGCTTCCGTGGCAGAAATGAGCCGGTTCGCTGTTCTCACCGAAGAACACGGCGGCCAAGGGGGGTGGCCGGACAGGCGTCTCCGGACCAGCGTGTCCCGGGACACCGAATGGCTCCGCACCCACCCCCCTCACAACCTTCTGATCCGCAGCTCTGTGTGGATCGTTCGCGCACGGTCAAACCGGCCTCGCCAAGACCAAGCTCATGTCGCTTCGTAGCGATGTGTTTCGCAGGCAGTGCGTCTCGATCTTGATGACGGGTATTCGAGGATTGCTCCCACCCATGGAGGCCCGATGCCCATGACAGCCCCTTTCGCCTACAAAGGGCTTGAGTTCATGCCGACCTGGTTTGTCGTCGTGGTCGCGGTGCTGGCTGTGTTCGGGATCGTCCTGGCCATTCGGCGGGGACGCTGATCAATCCATGGTGAGCCTTGGCTCTTGGTCCGCCGGTGCCCAGCTCGGACTGCGGCCTCGCTAACGGCGTTGAGGGTAGGGGGTATAGATCGTCCGAGGTTCGGGCGGGAACGTCTGGTCCGGGTTGAATCGCGGCAGGTCGTACTCAGGGACGAGGAAGCTGCTGTACGTCTCCGGAGCAGAGGACTCGCCCCAGAGCACGGTGCCGGCGACTACGAAGCCGCCGAGCAACCGCTCGCCCAGGACGAAGGCCCGCGCGTCGTACCAGGGGCCGGGTACCGCTCCGCGCAGTTCCTCTTCTTCGTCGCCGGACGCCGCGCGGATGGTCAGCGAGGGGTAGTGGTCCCGGACCGACAGGGCACTTACGTCCTTGAAAAGTACTTCCAGCGTTGTCGAGTGGCCTCGTTCGCTGTCCTGCTGTCCTCTGAGCAACAGCTGACTGTGTCCGATGATGTACGTGAACAACCGGACGGGCCGCGCGAAAGCCACCGGAAGATCCACCAAGCCGACCTGCCGAGTCACCACTTGGTCTCCTGGGCCCGCGAGAAGGCCTGCGTCATCATCGTGGCACTTTATCCCTGAGCGATCACGACGGCGACGCGGCCGGCCGGACAGTCCCCCGTGCCATCCGACCGGCCATCGGTTGTACGAGCGGGACGCTATCTGGCGGTGGTCGGGCGGGTCTTGGACGAATTTGACCTCTTGGAGAGGGCGAGGGCTCCTTCCACCCGGCGGGCGGCCACCATCTGTCCGGGGGTGGTGCCGGCGATGGCGCGGAACTCGCGGTTGAGGTGGGCCTGGTCGTAGAAACCGCAGGCCGTCGAGATCTCGGTGAGGCTCGCGGCCCCGCGGTTGAGCATCGCGACGGCGTGGCGGAAGCGCAGCACCCGGGCGGACGCCTTCGGTGCCAGCCCGATCTGCCGGGTGAACCGCCGGACCAAGTACCCCTGACTCCAGCCCACTTCCGCGGCGATACGGGCGATCGGGATCGCCCCCGCGCTGTCGGCGAGGAGCTGCCAGGCATGGCCGACCTCGGGGGAGGGCTCCGGGCCGTCCCCGAGCCGGGCCAGCAACGCCTCGTCCAGCAGGTCGAACCTGGCCGCCCAGTCCGGGGTGGACGCCAGCCGCTCCACCAGCACCCGGGCCTCGGGCCCCAGGACGTCCCGGACCTCGATGGCCAGGTTCGTCAACTCGCTCATCGGCATGCCGAACAGCCGGTAGGCGCCCAGCGGTGTGAACTCGACCCGGATCGCCTCCTGGCCGCCGGGATGCACACAGATGGCGGGCCGGTCCTCAAGACCCACCACCAGCGACCCGATGCTCCCGCTGTCCCCGCCCGGTACGCCCAACCGCCGGACCTGGGAAAACGGCTCCGCCAGGCTGATCAACAGGGTCGCACGACCGGACGGCACCAACCGCGCCTCGTACGGCGAGGTCATCGCTTCCCAGTAGCCGACATAGCTGCGCAGGAACGGCCGCAACCCCGGATGCCAGGGCCGCGTGACGCGCCACAGACCACCGATCCGCGCGACGTCGACCGCGCCCGTACGCAACGTGCCGCCCCGTGCACCTTGAAGCACCGAAGGCTCCCCTCACCCCGAGGGACCGCCCTGAGCAGACCGCCTGGCAGCTCCGCAGTACCCTCGGTCCGCTGTCCGGTGTAGCAGCCGATCGTTCCGCGTGTTCCACAGTACCCATGTCGCCGCACCGAACTCACGCGCTACTAGGTCAAGTTGAGATTCCTGGCAGCGACTCCGCGAGATGTTCCCACGCCGCGTGAACGTCCTCCCCGACCATTCCGAACTGCGTGATGACCGCGACGCACCGCCCGTCCTCGTCGTCGACTTCGAGCGCCGAGGTCGGACCGTGGGCCGCCGTGGAGCGGACGAGGTGGCAGGCCCGTACCCCCGCGAGGTCGATCTCCACCGAGCTCTCCGCGACCGCCGCGAACACCCGCCCGCCGACGGTCCGGTCGGTCACGTGCACACGGCCCCCGCACGCCTGCATGGCCGCCGGGGCGAACACCGCGACGCCGATCGGCAGTCCGACGGAGCAGACGTGGTCGAGGACGGCGGGGACGACATCGACCTCGATCGGCCGGTGCTCTCCGCGATAGCGGTGGAACCCCGCGCGCCGGTTCGCCCCGCCGTCCGTCAACACCGCGTCGAGTTGGGCCAGTTGGTCGCCGTTCTCCCACGCCGGTACGTCGGGAACCACGGACGGCCCGATGGCCGGCGCCCCCGCGTCGACCGTGCGCGCGAGTCCGACCAGCACGCGGTCCCCCTCGGACAGCAGCCGCCCCTGGTGCACGGTCCGGCCCGCCGCGTCGAGCAGACGCAGGGCGACCGCACCCGTGCCCTCGTCCCGGGCGACCACCGCCGCATCGACCCCGTCGGCGTCGATGCGCAGCGCGATCGAGCCAGGGCGGACGGCGAACGCCTCACCGCGCAGGCTCGGGACCGCGTAGCTGCCGGCCTGGTCGATCCGGGCGACCGGCCCGCCGGTGACCGCCTGCACGTACTGGAAGAGCGTCAGGCACCGCGCCAGCTCCGGCATCCGCGGGTCGATCAGCCGTGCGGTGCCGTTCCGCCTGCCGCAGCAGCCCTCGAACGAGCACCCACTGTCGTGGTTCGCCATGCTCAGTACACGTCCCGTACGTAGCGCTTCGCCCGGCGCAGCTCCGCCAGGTACTCCGCCGCGTCGTCGTCCCCGCGTCCGCGCTGCTCGGCGATGACGCCCAGCAGGGCCGCCTCGACGTCCTTCGCCATACGGGAGGCGTCGCCGCAGACGTAGACGTGCGCGCCCTCCTCCAGCCACCCGTACAGCTCGCGCGACCGCTCCCGCATCCGCGTCTGCACGTACACCTTCTCGGCCCGGTCGCGCGAGAACGCGAGGTCCAGTTCGGTGAGCACGCCGTCCTTCCGCAGCCGGGTCAGCTCGTCCTCGTACACGAAGTCCGTCTCGCGGTGCCTGTCGCCGAAGAACAGCCAGTTGCGGCCGGCGGCCCCCCGCGCGGCGCGCTCGTGCAGGAAGCCGCGGAACGGTGCGACGCCCGTGCCGGGGCCGATCATGACCATCGGGGCGTCGTCGTCCGCCGGGACGCCGAAGGAGGCGTTCGGCTGCACGAAAACCCCGACGGCCGCGTCCTCGCCGACCCGGTCCGCGAGGTACGTCGAGGCGACGCCCTCGTACGCCCGGTTCCCGGTGCCGTACCGGACGGACGCGACCGTGAGGTGGACGCGGCCCGGGTGCGCGAGCGGGCTCGACGAGATCGAGTACTGCCGTGCCTGCAACGGCCGCAGCAGCGGCAGGAGTTCGGGCAGTGCCGGTGCGGCGGCGGGTCCCGCGTCGCGGAGCAGGTCGAGCACATCCCGGCCCCAGAGCCAGGAGTCGAGGTCGGACCGGTCGCCGTGCGCGACGACCGCGGCCAGCTCGCTCGACGGGGCACGCTCGACAAGATCGGCGATCAGCTCCTTCGACGGGGTGCGGATCTCCCGTTCGGTGCGCAGGAGTTCGGTGGCCGCCTCGTCGCCGGCCGTACCGAGGTGTGCCAGCAACTCCCCTACCAGCGAAGGGTCGTTCACCGGTACGACGGCCAGCGCGTCCCCGGCCTCGTACGTGATGCCGCTGTCGCCGAGGTCGAACTCGTAGTGGCGGATCTCCTTCGCGCTGTGCGGCGCGGACAGGAGCCGGTTGATGGCGAGCCGGGACTGGTAGGGGGTGCGCTTGTTCCACTGGGAGCGGGGCTTCTTCGGTGCCTCCGCGGCGCCGCCCCCCGTGCCCTTCGCGCCGGTCTCGGCGGCGACCAGGTCGAGCACCGCCGCCGTCCACTCCGCCGCGGGCTCCTCGAAGTCCACGTCGCAGTCGACGCGTTCGTGCAGCCGGGTCGCCCCGAGCTGCTCCAGCCGGGTGTCGATGAGCTTCGCGGCCTGGCAGAAGTCGTCGTAGCCCCGGTCGCCGAGCCCGAGTACCGAGTAGCGCACGCCTTCGAGGCGCGGGACCGTGTCGGACTGCAACGCCTCCCAGAACAGCACGGCGTTGTCCGGCATCTCGCCCTCGCCGTACGTCGAGGTGACGACGATGACGTGGGACATCGCGGCGAGCGCCTCGGGCGTGACGTCGTCGAGCGCGGTGGCCCGCCCGCCCAGGCCGCGCGCACGGGCACCGGCGACCACGTCGTCGGCCACCAGCTCGGCGTTGCCGGTCTGCGTGCCGATCAGCACGTCGATCGTGGCCGCGGGCGCGTCGGCGCCGGCGCTGTCCCGGTGTCCTGCGGCCGCGATCCCGGCGATGAACCCGGCCAGCCAGGCCTCCTGTTGGGCGGAGAACGGCGCGTCGGCCGGGATCAGCGACCCGGTCGGGGGCATGAGCGTCACGTGGTCACCGTCTCGGTCGGGGCCTGCGGGGCGCGGCGCGTGGCGATGTCCTCCAGGGCCGCCGTCGCGAGCAGCTCGTCGAAGCGGGCGGCACGCACCCGGCCCGCGTTCTTCGTGGTCTGGTGGACGATCCAGCCGTAGGTGCCGGGGGCGTCCACGCTGAGGTTGTTGCGCTGCTTCAGCGCGCGCTTGTAGTCGTCGAGGCGCTTGCTCGCGATGAGCGTGGCCAGCTCGTCGTCGTCGAACCGCTCCAGCGTGCCGCGCAGGTACTTCACCACCCGCTGCTTGACGAAGAAGTCCTCGGTGAGGACGAGGTTGCGGACGGCCCCGGCGACCCGGGGGTCGTCCGGGCCGGTGGCCCCCGGCACCCGTTGCAGCGCGAGATCCTGTGCGACACCGAGCACGGTGTACGACGACAGCAGCGAGAACATGTCGTCGCTGCCCTGGTCACCGAAGGCCGGGGCGCGGCCGCCGAGCACGGCACGGCGGTCACGGTAGTCGACCTTGAACGCGCGGAGCTTGTCGGTGGCGATCGAGGTGGCGAGTTCGTCGAGCAACTCGCCCCGGGTCGCCGCCGCGAGGATCTCCCCGGCGTCCTGGTACAGGAGCAGCGCGCGGGGCATCCCGCAGTACACGTACTGCCGTTCGGACTCCCAGTCCTCCAACAGCCGTGCCGCGAGCGGCGAGTCGGTCGCCTCCACATGCCAGGCCAGCAACAGCCGTACGGCCGCCTCGTGGAAGTCGCCGTGCGCGGTGTCGGTCACCGGGAACACGAGCAGCGAGTCGGCGCTGACCCGGTCGCGGAGTTCGCCCGACGGGTCGTACTGATAGAGGAACCCGCCGCTCATGCCGTTCCCGAGGCCCTTGCCGAAGCCGCCGAGGTTCAGGACCGTACCGCCGGTCATGTACTCGCAGCCGAAGTCGCCGAGCCCCTCGACGACAGCGGTCGCGCCCGAGTTGCGCACGGCGAACCGGTCACCGGCCTCCCCCTGCACGAACGTCCGCCCGCCGGTGGCGCCGAACAGCGCGAAGTTCCCGACGAGTACGTTCCCGCCGCGCTCGGCGCTGCCGCCGCCCGGGGCGCGCACGACGATCCGGCCGCCGCTCTGGCTCTTGCCGACGCCGTCGTTCGCGGTGCCGGTGTGTTCGAGGGTGATGCCGTCGTTGCAGAACACGCCGTACGACTGGCCGGCGGACCCGGTGGTACGGATCCGTACGGCGTCGTCGACGAGGCGGCGGCGCCCGCGGTCGTCGGTCGTGACCGCGGGAACGACGCCGTTGAACTCGTGGTTGAGCAGCCGTTCCACGTCGATGCCGAGCTGCCCGCCCACCGACTTGTCGCTGTTGCCGAGGCGGATGCCGTCCACGAGCACGGCCGGCTCGCGCCGGTCGACGAGCGCGGCACGCACCCGCTCGATGAGGGCGTCGTCGGTGGTGAAGTCCTTCTTCAGGTACTCCGGGTCCTCGACGACCTTCTCGGGCACGTGCGCGAGCAGGCGGCGGACGTCGAGGCGGCCCACGCTCGCCGGGTGGTCGAGGAGCTGCAGCAGATCCGTACGCCCCCGGGCCTCGCGCAGCGAGCGCAGCCCGAGCCGGGCGAGGATCTGCCGGACGTCGTGCGCGATGTTGAGCAGGTACTGGGCGAGCGCGCGCGGATCGCCCTCGAAGGCCTCGGAGTTGGTGGTGAGTCCGGCGGGGCACTTCACGTTGCAGTTCTTCGCCATGACGCAGCCGAGCATCATGAGCGCGGTCGTCCCGAACTCGAAGCTGTCGCCCCCGAGCAGCGCCGAGGTCACGACGTCGCCGCCGGTCTGGTGCGCGCCGGAGCAGCGCAGGACGACCTTCTGCCGCAACCCGTTGGCCACGAGGGCCTGATGGACCTCGGCCACACCGATCTCCGCCGAACGCCCCGCGTACTTGAGGCTGGTGACGGCCGCCGCGCCCGTACCGCCCGTGTTCCCGGCGACGTTGATGACGTCCGCGCCGGCCTTGGCGACACCGACCGCGATGGTGCCGATGCCCTCGGAGGACACGAGCTTCACGATCACCCGTACCCGCGCGGCCTTGCAGTCGTGGATGAGCTGGGCCAGGTCCTCGATGGAGTACGTGTCGTGGTGGGGCGGAGGCGAGATCAGCTCGATGCCGGGCGTGCCGCCACGGGCCGCCGCGATGTCGACGGTGACCTTCGGCGCGGGCAACTGGCCGCCCTCGCCCGGCTTGGCGCCCTGCCCGATCTTGATCTCCAGCTCCTGGAGCATCGGGTCGGCGAGATAGCCCGCCCAGATACCGAAACGGCCGGACGCGAACTGCTTGATCCGGGAGCCGCGGATGGTGCCGTACCGGGTGTGGTGCTCGCCGCCCTCGCCGCTGTTGGACATCGCGCCGACCATGTTCGTGCCGTGCGCGACGGCCTCGTGCGCGGTCGCCACGAGCGCGCCGTGGCTCATCGCGCCGGAGGCGAGCGCGCGGGTGATCTCGTGCGCGGGCTGCACGTCGGAGAGCGGGACGCTGTCGGGTGCGCTGTCGAGGAGCGCGAGGAGACGGGCGGCGGTGCCGGTGGCGGTGACCAGGACGCCGTCGGCATCCGCCCGGAGCGTCTCGGCCTCGCCCGGGTGCGCGAGGGCGAGACCGTCGGCGAGGGCGATGTGGCGCTCGGCGTCACCGTCGAGGCTCAGCCGGACGGTCACCGTTCCCGGGGTCCGGTCCACGACGGTCGCGACCACGCCCCGGACCGTGACGCTCGCGTTGCCGCTGGTGGAGAACCGGCCCAGCTCACGGGCGAAGTCCTCCGGGGTGCGCAGCCCGGTGACATCGGCGGGCAGCGCGAGCACATCACGCAGTGCCGCCGGCCGGCGCGACCGCTCCTCGTGGGTGGTCCGCAGAAAGGCGCGGTACCCGGGCGTGATCCGGAACGCGTCGATCTCGGCCTCGCTGAGGGCGTCGTACCCGGTGTCGCGGTACGCGGCGTCGGTGATGCCGAACGCGTCGTCGAGCTGGCCGAGGGTGAGCAGGCGGAGCCCCTCCGAATCGCTCGCGCGCCCGAACTCCGGCCGCTCCTCGGTCATGTCGCCGAATCCGCGTACGGCCGTGACGCCGAAGGAGTGCCCGGCACCGTCCGACCGCTCCTTGAACAGTCCGAGCAGCGGAATCTGCTGCTCGGTCTCCACGGAACGGGCCCGCTCGTGCCACTCCGTCGCGGCCTGGGCGATGCGGGCGAACCCGACCCCGCCGACCGGCGCCTCCATGTGCGGGAAGGCCCGCGCGAACACGTCGTCGCGGGTGTCGAGGTAGTTCGGCTCGAAGAAGGCGCCGCCGATGTAGCTCTCGGCGGTGCACAGCCCGACGCGGCCCATGGTCTTGGCGAGCGCCTTCTCGGCCGCCTTGCGGAACCTCGCCAACGCCCGGTCGGTCTCGGTGACTTCGCCCGCGGGGGCGGGAGCGCTCGGGTGCTTCTCCTCCGCCCGCAGCCGCGCGCTGAGGCTGTAGACGGCCGCGGCGCCGAAGCCGAGCGCGGTGGCGACGTGGTGCGACGACGGCAGCTGCCCGCTCTCCGCGACGATCGAGACGCGCAGCCGCAGCCCGGTCTCGATGAGCCGCTGGTTCACGGCCGCGACGGCGAGGACGACGGGCAGCGGCGCCCGTGTGGACGAGATCGCCCGGTCGGAGAGGACGGCGATGCCACCCCCGTCCGCGGCGAACTGCTCGACACCGTCGCAGAGTTGCTCAAGCGCGGTCCGGAGCGCGTCGGCGTTCGCGGTCTCGTCCCCGCCCACCGGCTCGTAGAGCATGTCGAACCGCTCCAAAGGCACGATCCGCTGATCCCGCAGCCGCACCATGTCCAGATGCCCCAGCACGGGCGAGGAGACGACGAGCTGCCGCCCGCCGGCACTCCCGGCGCTCCCCGTGCCGTCGGGCTTGGGTCCGAGCGCGACCCGCATGCTCATGCCGTCGGCCTCGCGGATGCTGTCCAGCGGCGGGTTCGTGACCTGGGCGAACCGCTGCGAGAAGTACTTCGCCATGCCGCCCTCGGTGTCGCTGAGCGCGTTGATGGCGTTGCCGTACCCCATCGCGGAGATCCGCTCCGACCCGTTGGCGAGCATCGGGTCGAGCATGAACCGGAAGCTCTCCTGGTTCAGCGCGTACGCCACGTAGCGGCCGGCGAGCGTGAGGTCACCGTCGTAGCCGAGGGTGGTCGTGCCGCGGTAGTAGTCGGGGGCGGGCAGGTCGTCGAGGTTCACCCGTGCTGTGTCGAGCAGTTCGGAGTACGGCCGACGCGCGGCGAGGGCGTCGAGCACCTCGCGCGTACGCATCCGCCGCCCGCTGCGATGATCGACGACGAGCATGCCGCCGGCCTCGATACGCCCCCGGTGCACGACCTCCTCATCGGGGAAGGCGACCTGCCCCGCCTCAGACGCCACCATCAGATACTCGGCGGTCTCGACGGTACGCAGGGGCCGCAGCCCGAGCCGGTCGAGGCGGGCACCGATGACGTCCCCGTCGCTGAAGATGACGGCGGCGGGCCCGTCGTTCTTCTCCTCGTACAGGGAGAAGTATTCGAGCATGTCCCGCACGGCGACGGGCAGGGAGCGGTCGTTCTCCCAGGCGGGCGGCATGAGCGACACGACGGCCTCGACGAGGTCGAGCCCGTCGTCGAACACCCGGCTCTGCAGGGTCTGGTCGAGCCGGCTGGAGTCGGACTGCCCGGGCGGCCGCACGATGCTCCGGGTCCGGGCACGCGCCAGCGCCTCATCGCTCAGCCGGTTCTTGCGGTCGGTGTTCAGCTCCCCGTTGTGCGCCATGAGCCGGAACGGCTGCGCCATGGTCGGATGCGGCTCGGTGTTGGTGGAGAACCGGGTGTGGAAATACAGCGACCGCACGGAGTGCCGGGGATCGACGAGATCCCGGAAGTGGCGAATAACCTCACCGGAGTTGAGCCGCCCCTTGAGCACCTGCGTGCGCGCGCTCAGCGACAGCGCGTACAGCCCGGCGTACCGGTCCGTGTCGTCGGCGTAGGCGACGGCCTCGACGGCGAGCAGGGCGCGGTTGGCGGCGGTGTCGACGTCGGCACGTGCCCAGTGCTCGGGCGCCCGGAACACCCACTGCACGATGGGCAGTTGGTACGTCTCGGCGGCGGGCGGGGCAACGCCGTGATCCACCGGCACGTCCCGTACGAGCAGTACGTCGAAGCCCTGCTCGGCGATGCTGCGGCCGACGAGTTCGACGGCGGCGTCGCGGCGCCCGGCACCGTCGGGCGCGTCGGCACCGGTCGGCACGAAGCAGTTGGCGACGCCGAAGTGGCCGGCGCGCAGCTCCTCGCCGGTGATCGCGCGGAAGAACTCCACCGACAGGTCGACGCTCACGCCTCCGCCGTCGCCGACACCCTCGGCGGATGTGCCGCCACGGTGCGGGATGGCGCGGAGCGCCTCGTCGCCCCTGCGGATGACGTCGTGGCTCGGTGCCCCGTCGAGGCGGGTGATGAAGCCGACGCCACAGGCGCTGTGCTCGCGGGCAGGGTCGTACAGACCGAAGGTGGGGCGCTTCAAGTGCGGGTCCTCTGAGCGATTGCGGCTGGGGGTGCCTCCCAGGCCCTTGATGCACTGGGGGAGGACGGCCAGGCTGCGTCGCTGAAGCGCTCGCCGCGGGCGGACCGGCGTACCGGCCGAGACCCTGAGTGGTGCGAATGGGTACGGTAAGGCTTACCTAACTTCCACCGCAAGTGTGTGCCTTGCTTCCGCCCTGCCCGGACGTGCGTGTTCCCGGCCGTACGGCCCGCTCGGCCGCGGAGCGCGTCTCACCCGGTGGTCGCGCGCAGGTGGGCGATGCCGGTGTCGAGCGCCGCCCTGAGGTGGGTCGAGTCGCCCGTGGACATCATGATGGTCACGCCTCCCTGGATGCCCGCCAGCAGTGCCGCGGCCGTCCGGTCCACGTCGAGGTCCGGTGACACCAGGCCCTTCGCCTGGAGGGCGCGGATGCCGCGGGCGAGCTGCTGCTGCCACTGGCGCATCAGCTCGGTCACGATCGCCCGCGCGCCGGGGCGGGACCGCCCGACCTGCAGGAACAGTGCACCCAAGGGGCAGTGGTCGCCCTGGAGTTCATAGCGTTCCACCACCAGCTCCCGCCACTGCTGCCAGGACTCCCACGAGTCGAGACGGCCCAGGTGCGGCTGCTGGTCCTCCAGGACGCGGTCGGCCTCGAACCGGGCCACGGCCAGCAGCAGTTCGTCCTTGCCGTCGGGGAAGTAGTGGAAGAGCTGGCTCTTGCTCGTGCCGGTGCGGCCGCGGATGTCGTCGAGCGTCGTGACGGCGACACCCTGCTCGCGCAGCACCTCGGCGGCCCCCTCGACGATGCGGGCCCGTGTGGCGCGGCCCTTCGCGGTCGGCGCGTGCGGCATCCGGCGTCCTCTCCTCGTCTCCCCGTCTCCTCGTCCGGCGTCTCAAGGTACATCCATTCTGGACTTGCTGGTCCATTTTCTGGGACGCACAGTGGTCCGCACACCGCGAGGCAAGGGAGATCACGTCATGGGTGAACGGCTGCGGAACAAGAAGGCGCTGGTCACGGGGTCGACCAGCAATATCGGGCAGGCGATCGCCGAGGCGTTCGCCGCCGAGGGGGCCCACGTCATCGTGTCCGGGCGGAACCGGGAACGGGGGGCACGGGTCGTCGACGGTATTCGCGCGTCCGGCGGCCGGGCGGACTTCCTGGCGGCGGACCTCGACGGCAGCAAGGAGGCCTCCAGGGACCTGGCGGACCGCGCCCGTGAGACCTTGGGCGGGCGGATCGACATCCTGGTGAACAACGCCGGCATCTACCCGGCCTCCGGAACCGTCGACACCGACGAGAAGACGTTCGACCAGGTCTTCGGAGTGAACGTGAAGGCGCCGTTCTTCCTCACCGCCGCCGTCGTCCCGGCCATGGCGGAGTCCGGTGGCGGGGCGATCATCAACCTCGGCTCGTGGATCGCGCGCCTGGGCATTCCCGTCGGCGCGCTCTACAGCTCGACCAAGGGCGCGATGGAGACCCTCACGAGGGCATGGGCGGCGGAGTTCGGCCCCATGGGCGTGCGCGTGAACGCCGTCTCACCGGGGGTGATTTTGCCCCCGGCCCCGGAGGGCGGCGAGCCCCATCCGGGCGAGATCATGATGAAGGGCACCCCGGCCGGCGGCGTCGGCACGCCGGACGCCATCGCCCATGCCGTGGTCTGGCTGGCCGGCGACGAAGCGGCCTTCGTGCACGGAACCGTGGTCGACGTCGACGGGGGCAGGACGGGCGTCGCCGTCATCGCGGCGTAGAGCGCGCGGCCGGAACTTCCCCGGGCGGCCCGCCGCAACCCCCACGGCACCCGGCGGCCCGAGTCCGTCAGGGCCGCCGGCTGAACACCGTGAGACGTCAGCGCACCGGGAAGCCGAAGGAGTAACCCTGCGCCTTGAGCCGGGGCAGGATCCGGTTCAGGGCCTCGACGGTCTGGGAGCGGTCGCCTCCCGCGTCGTGGAAGAGGAGCGTCGGCCCGTTCGGCACCTCCTGCTCGACGGTGGCGACGATGGCGTCCGTGCCCGGCCGCTCGAAGTCCTTGCTGTCCACGTTCCAGCCCAGCGGGCGCATCCCGCGGGAGGCGGCGAGTTCGCGGCTGTAGGGGGTGAAGGCCCCGCCGGGCGCCCGGTAGTACATCGGACGTACGCCCCCGGACGCCTTGGTGATCATGCGTTCGGCGTCGAGGATCTGCTTCGACTGGTAGGCCTGGGAGTTCTTGTCCATGGTGGTGTCGTGCGACACCGAGTGGTCGCACAGCCGGTGCCCGGCGGCGACCACCTTCTTCACGAGGTCCGGGTGGGCCTGCGCCTGCGTCCCCACCATGCAGAACGTGGCCTTCACCCCGTACTCCCGCAGTACGTCGAGGACTTGGGGCGTCCACACGGGGTCGGGGCCGTCGTCGATGGTGATGTTGACGCCGCGCGCCCCCTTGTCCGAGGCGTGCGCGATGGTCATCGCGACCGGCTTGACGTCACCGGCCGGCTCGGCCGACGCGGACCCCTTCGGCGACGAGGCGCCCACCGCACCGGCCTGCGCGGACCACGCCGACGCACCCCCGGCGGCCAACGCCACCCCCAGTGCCGCGCCGAGCACCTTGCCGTACCACCCTCGCCCGCCGCCGTGCCGTGCCATGTCCGCCCCGCTTTCCCGCAGTTCCTCGCCGATTCCCTGGCCGACGCGCGACCAACAGGAAGAAGGACGAGGAGCGGCGGCCACCGGATCCGCCCGTTACCGATCAAGGACAATCCCGGAGTGGTTCCCGGACAACTGAGCTGCCGGCGGGCGGAATTGAGCCGCTGAGGCCTGCCTGTCCGGACCGGTTCCGCCGGCGGAACCGTTTCGGCGGGTGTCCGTGTCCTCCTCCGCGGAAGGTGGTTCCACGCCGCGGAGCCACCTGCGAAGGGGGCCGGCCATGGGGCAGGTAGGCGACGGGGCACGGTGGGGCGCTCGGGCCGTCGCAGGGGTCGTCGGCCTGGCGGTGGTGTACGTGATCGGGGTGTTCGCCTTCGGCGGCGCGGGATGGATCACCGCCCCGTTCCGCGATGAGGCGGACGAGCGGGACAACCGCGACAACACGGCCGGCTCGGTCGAGTTCCGGCAGACCACGTACGAGGAGTTCTTCGGTCTGTGCGAGGCCGTGCGGAACGCCGAGGGGACGATCCAGGTGCTCCAGGAGGAGCGCAAGGCCGCCTCGGAGACCCGCACGACGCGGATCGACCAGTCGGTCACCGCGCTGAAGGCCACGCGGATCGAGTCGATCGACGCCTACAACGCGAAGGCCGCCCGGGAGCACCGCGCATCCTTCCGTGACAAGGACCTGCCGTACCAACTGAACGCCGAAACCGAGCGCACGACGTGCACCAACTGATCCCCGTCTCGTCCAAGGGAAGAGGGCAGCACCGCATGAGGAAGTTCGTACGCACGGCCCTGGCCCCCGTCGTCGCGCTCGTCGTGGGCCTCGCCCTGACGTCCTGCACCGACTCCAGCCAGGACAAGGAGAACAAGGCCAAGCAGAAGGGCTACGACCACCTGGTGGCCCAGCAGCCGGCGGGCCGCATGGAGTACTCGCCGACCCGTGAGGCGATCAACCAGTGGGTCAGGACGTGGGGGAAGCGGGGCAAGCTCTCGTACGTCTACATCCAGAACGCCAAGGGCGAGTACGGGTACTTCATCATGAAGGGCCTGCCGGTGCCGCGCTGCAAGATGCTCACCCCGACGGAGAAGGTGGAGCACTCCGACGGCGGCGTCGCGGTCCTCGCGCAGCCCGGCATGGACGGTACGTACACGACGGGGTCCACCTGCAACGCGTACTACGGCTTCGACGCCACGACGGGCGCGTACATGGAGTTCACGGTCGGCACGAACCAGTCGTTCTTCCTGTTCGACAAGCCCATGACGATGCCGGAGTACGCCAGCGCCAAGCAGCTGGGGCCGACCTCGGTGAAGGACGTCAAGAAGTAACTCGGCGCAGCGCGCTCTTCTGCTGCCACTCGCTCCACGAGAGGTTCCACGCGCCGAAGCCGTTTCCGGGCGCGACCACGCCCTTGGTGTCCTTGCCGGTGATCTCGAACGGGTCGCCGGCCCGCACCTGCCCGTAGAACCAGGCCGCGTTCGCGTCGCTCATGCCTATGCATCCGGAACTCTGGTTGGAGTTGCCGAAGTAGCGGGCGTTCCACGGGGCGGCGTGCGCGTACATGCCCGACCAGGTCAGCCGCATCGAGTGCTCGACCATCTTGTCGTAGGCGTCGCCCAGGCCCACCGTCTCGGAGTTCATGTTGATCGTGCCCTCCTTGGCCATGAGCACGGCGGTTCCGCGCCAGGAACGCTTGTCACCGCCAGGCGTTCCGCCGGAGACCGGTATCTGACGGACCGTCTTGCCGTCGCGTACAAGGGTGAGTTGGTGGCGGTCGAGGTCGACCTTGGCGATCTGCCGGGCGCCGATGGTGAAGGTGGTCGAGTAGTCGCGTACGAACCAGCCGCCGGCCGTGCCCGAGTCGGTGCCGTTCAGCTCGGCGTTCAGCGTGACCTTGGTGCCGGGCTTCCAGTACTCCTTGGGCCGCCAGTCCACCCGGTCCCGGCCCGACCAGTCGGTCAGCCAGCCCCAGGAGCCCTCGGTCCTGTTCGAGGTGGTGATCCTGAGCTGCTTCTCGACCTCGGCCCGGTTCTTCACCGGGTTGTCGAAGACCAGGGAGATCGGCTGGGCGACACCGACGGTGGCGTCGTCGCCCGGTCGCCAGTCGACCTTGTTGACCTTGTCCGCCGGAGCCGTGCTGAAGGCGGACTTGGTGCTTCCCGCCGTTCCGCCCTCGGTTCGCGTCGCCGTCGTCACCGTGTACCTCGCGCCGGGTGCGGCCTTGCGGTCGGAGACCCATGACCCGCCGTCGGCGGCGGCCTTCCCGGCGAGCTTGTGGCCCTCGGCGTCGGTGACGGTCACCGAGGTGAGCCGGCCGCCCGCGGCCGTGACCCGCACGGGCTCGCCCGCCGGGACCCGTTCTCCCTTGGGCGTGACGGTGACCGTGACAGGGCGGTCGTCGGCGCCCGGCTTGGCGTCCGCCTCGGTGCCCGGGGCGCCGGCGTTCGAGGTGCAGGCGGCGAGCGGCGCCAGCAGGGCGGCCGTGGCGGCGGCCACGACGGTGGCCCGGACGCGGGCATGGGCGAGTACGCGGGTGCGGGACGACCGGGACAACGGGACCTCCGGGAAGGACGAAAGCGAGGTGGGTGAATCGGCGATGTCGTGACTGTAGAGCCGGAAAACCCGAGGTCAGCCGTTGTGGAGCTATGTGACGGCGACTGGTGAGGAACGGTCATGGTCCGGTCACATTCGCCGGACGGATCGGTCATGGAGCGCTGTGAGCATCCTTTGCGACCCCACGAAAAGGCTCACGAAAAGGCCCGCCAAGAGGCCCGCGAAGAGGCCGGGGGAGAAGGAGAGGATCGGACTGTGTCAGCGCTGCTCGTGCCGCCCAGCCGCGTGCCCCGGCCACGGAACCCGGGCGTGGCCCTGCGGACCATCACCGCGGAGACCTACCGCGACTTCCTCGCGTCCCCCGCCGGCGCCGCCCTCGGCGCGGGTTTCCTCCAGTGCCCGTCCTGGGCCGACGTCAAGGAGGGCTGGCGTGCCCAACTCCTTGGCTGGGGGCCGGATCCGGAGGCGGGCCGGCTGACCGGCGTGGCCCTGGTGCTGCTGCGGCAGTTCCCCGGCACCCGCAAGTACTTCGCCTACCTGCCCGAGGGGCCCGTCGCCGACTGGAGCGACCCCGACGTCGACAGCTGGCTCGGCCCGCTCCTCGAACACCTGCGGCGCGTGGGCGCCTTCGCCGTACGCATCGGCCCGTCGCCCGCCTACCGGCGCTGGGAGGCGGCCCTGCTCAAGCCGCTCGCCGGACCGGGCCGGCGCCTCGGTGACGTGCTCGCCAGTGAGGTCGACCCGCTCGGCACCGCCGTCGCCGAGCGGCTGCGGGCCCGGGGCTGGCGCCGCTGCGGGGGCGACGGGACCGGCGGGAACGGGACCGGCGGGGACGGGGACGCGCAGCCCCGGCACGTCTTCCAGGTGCCGCTCGCCGGACGCACCCCGGAGGACCTGTGGTCCGGGCTCAACCAGGAGTGGCGACGCAATGTTCGCCGGGCCCGGAAGGAGGGCGTGGAGGTGGTCGTGGGCAGCGCGGCCGAACTCCCCGAGTTCCACCGGCTGTTGGGCATCACCGAGCGACGCGACGGCTTCCGCCTCGGCCGCTCGCTCGCCTACTACGAGCGTCAGTACGCGGCACTCAACGCCGAGGAACCGGGCCGGATGAAGCTGTACCTCGCCCGTCACCGGGGCGAGATCCTGGCCGCCCACACGATGATCACGGTGGGCCGCCGGGCCTGGTACCAGACCGGCGCCTCGGCCGACCACCGCCGCGAGGTCCGCCCCTCCAACGCCCTGCAGTGGCGGATGCTGCTGGACGCCCACGCCCAGGGCGCCGACGTCTACGACATGCGCGGGGTACCCTCCACTCTCGATCCTGAGGAACGTACGTACGGACTGCTGCGGTGGAAGCTCGGCACCGGGGGGCAGGTCGTCGAGACGTTGGG
The DNA here is from genome assembly GCF_042715345.1 of Streptomyces sp. NPDC058697. Lineage (NCBI taxonomy): Bacteria > Bacillati > Actinomycetota > Actinomycetes > Kitasatosporales > Streptomycetaceae > Streptomyces > Streptomyces sp. NPDC058697. The sequence continues at coordinate 129,511 of NZ_JBHXSU010000014.1, read as the reverse complement.
GGAATGGGAGAGGGCATTGGCCGGCAGCGCCAACCACGCGCTCCACCGCGCCTTCCAGGCGTACCTGAACCGCCGATGACCCATACGACACCGGCGGCCCCGACCACCACCGCACCGACGAAGACGGCGGCCCGCGGCAGTGCCGTCATGGCCGCCGGATCCATCGTCTCCCGGGCCACCGGCTTCGCCCGCTCCGCCGTCGTCGCGGCGGCGCTCGGCACCATCGGGCCGGTCGCCGACGGCTACGCGGTCGGCAACGCCCTGCCCACCATCGTCTACATGCTGCTCCTCGGCGGCGCCCTGAACGCCGTCTTCGTGCCCGAGCTGGTCAAGGCCGCCAAGGAGCACGCCGACGGGGGCGCCGCGTACACCGACCGGCTTGTCACCGTGTGCGTCGTCGCGCTGCTGGCGATCACCGCGACGGCGGTGTGGGCGGCTCCCGCGATTGTCGACGCGTACACCGACTACACCGGCCCGCAGGCGGCCATGACCACCGCTCTCGCCCGCTACTGCCTGCCACAGATCTTCTTCCTCGGCCTGTTCACGCTGCTCGGCCAAGTACTCAACGCCCGGGGCCGGTTCGGCGCGATGATGTGGGCGCCGGTCCTCAACAACCTTGTCGTCATGACCGTGTTCGGGCTGTACCTGGCGCTGGCCATGGGCGGCGGCGACACGCTCACCGCGACCGAGACCGCCGTGCTCGGCTGGGGCACCACCGCCGGTATCGCCGTCCAGGCACTCGCCCTCGTCCCCGCCCTCCGTGCGGCCCGTTTCCGCTGGCGGCCCCGTTTCGACTGGCGCGGCAGCGGACTGACCCGCCCGATGCGCGCGGCCGGCTGGCTGGTGCTGCTCGTCCTCGCCAACCAGGCCGCGTACTGGGTCACCACCCGCCTCGCCACCACCGCGGGCCTCGACGGCGGTCCCGGCTACGGCGCGTACAACAACGCCTATGCCCTGTGGGTCGTACCGCACGGCATCATCACGGTCTCCGTCGTGACCGCGCTGATGCCCCGGATGAGCGCGGCCGCCGCCGACGGGGACACCGACTCCGTACGCCGAGACGTCTCACACGCCCTGCGCGTCTGCGCCTCCGCCGTCGTCCCCGCCGCCTGCGCGCTGTTCGCCCTCGCCCAGCCGGTGATGTCCCTCGTCTTCGGATACGGCAGGACGGGCGCCGACGACACGGCCGCCATGGCCGGGATCCTGATGGCCTTCGCGCCGGGACTCATCGCCCTGTCCGGCCAGTACGTCCTGTCCCGCGCCTTCTACGCGCTCTCCGACACCCGTACGCCGTTCCTGCTCAACCTCGTGATTGTCGCCCTCAACGCGGGCCTTTCCCTGGCCGCCGACCTGCTGCCGGCCCGCTGGGCCGTGACGGGCATGGCGGCGGGGTACTCCCTTGCGCTGTGCGCTGGTTGGGCGGTGACAGGGCTGGTGCTGAGCCGCCGGCTCGCCGTCGCCCGCCCCCTGCGCTCGTCCGCCGTCGGCGCCCACGCGCGGCTGCTGCTCGCCGCCGTCCCCGCCACCGCCCTCGGCCACCTCGCGGTGCTGGGCGCGGTACGAGCCGGTGCCCTGGTCGCCGCAACTGCCGGGGCGGCTGTTGTCGTCCTCACCTTCGCTGTGCTCGCCCGTCCGCTGCGGCTCGCCGAACTCGAAGCCCTGCTCTCCGGCGTACGCCGCAGACTGACCCGGACCCGGACCTGAACCCGCGGACGGATCCGGACCCGACCACCACCCAGGCACCTAGGGAGAACCGCCGATGCCCCGCGTGCTCCTCATCGAGGACGACCCTTCCGTACGCGAGGGGGTCGAACTCGGTCTGCGCCGCCGCGGCCACGAGGTACGGGCGGCCGCGACCGGCGAGGCCGGTCTCGCCGCCATGGCCGAGTTCCGCCCCGATCTGCTGCTGCTCGACCTGATGCTGCCCGGCATGAACGGCGTACAGGTCTGCCGGCAGGTCCGCGACCACAGCCAGCTGCCGATCATCATGCTCACCGCGCGCGGCGACGACTTCGACGTGGTCATCGGCCTGGAGGCCGGTGCCGACGACTACATCGTCAAGCCCGCCCGTCCCGAGGTGATCGAGGCCCGGATCCGTGCCGTACTGCGCCGCCTCGACGACGGCGGTCCCGGCCGCCCGGCCATCGTGGTCTACGGAGAACTCACCGTCGACCGGGTCGGGCTGACCGTCACCAAGGCCGGCCGGCCGCTCGCGCTCGCTCCCTCGGAGCTCAAGCTCCTGCTGCACCTCTCCGCCGCCCCCGAGCAGGTGTTCAGCAGGCAGCAACTCCTGGAGCACGTCTGGGGGCACAGCTTCCACGCCGACGCCCGACTGGTCGACGCCTGCGTCGCCCGGCTGCGCGGCAAGATCGAGGACGAGGTCGGCAGCCCTCGTTACGTCCAGACACTGCGGGGCTTCGGCTACCGCTTCGGGCCGCTGTGAGCAGCGGCGGAGGCGGCGGAGGCGGCGAGCGGGCGCGGGTCAGGGCGTTCGGGCTGCGTACGAGGCTGCTGCTCGCCTTCCTGCTGGTCGCCGCCGTCAGCGCCGGCACGACGGCCGCGCTGACCTACCGCGAGGCCCGCAACGCGGTGCTCAAGACCGCCCAGGACACGGCGGTCACCTCGTTCCGCGACGACGTCCAGCAGACGGCCATCGAGCTGCCCGTACAGGAGAGGGAGAGCCTGAACGAACTCCTTCGCATCATCGCCCGCAAGGGCAAGCCCCGCCCCTGGGTGGTGTTCGCCGAGTACGGGTCGGTCCGCGCCTCCTCGGGCGAGAACCCCGTCTCCACCGTCATCACACCCGAACTGCGCCGCGCCGCACGGAACCCAAACGGCAGCTTCGAGCGGGTCGTCAAGGACGGCGTCCCCTATCTGACCATCGCCATGCCCATGGTCTTCAAGGCGAGCCCGTACAGCGAACTGCCCAGCGGACTCGTCCTGTACGCCGTCATGCGGATGACCGACGAGCAGGTCAACGTCGACGCCCTCCTCATCGCGGGCCGGGACGGCGCCCTGCCCGGCCTCGCCGTCTCGCTGATACCCGGCCTGATCGCCGCGCACAGCGTGCTGCGCCCGGTGCGCAAACTGCGCGAGGCGGCCCTCAACATGGGCAGCGGCCGACTCGACACCAGGATTCCTGAGCGCGGCAGCGACGAACTGGCGGACCTGGCACGCACCTTCAACGAGTCGGCCGGTCAACTGGAGCGTTCCGTACGCGAGTTGCGCGAGGCCGAGGAACGCGCCCGCCGCTTCGCCTCCGACGTCTCGCACGAACTGCGCACCCCCCTCGCCGGAATGCTCGCCGTCACCGAGGTCCTCGACGAGGACGCGGAGGACCTGGACGCCGACACCGCCCGGGCGGTCCGGCTGGTCAGCGCGGAGACCGGAAAGCTCGCCGTGCTCGTCGAGGACCTGATGGAGATCTCCCGCTTCGACGCCCGCGCGGCCGAGCTGAACGCCGACGAGGTCGACGTGGCCGAGGCCATCCGCAAGACCCTCGGCAACCGGCACTGGACGGACGACCGGATCCGCACCGAACTGCCCGACGGCATCCGGGCCCGGCTCGACCCGCGCCGCTTCGACGTCGTGATCGCCAACCTCGTCGGCAACGCCCTGCGGCACGGCGGCGCTCCCGTCACGGTATGCCTGCGCACCGAGGCACGTTCTCCGGGCCCGCCCGTGCTGATCACCGAGGTCGCGGACAGCGGACCCGGTATCCGGCCCGAGGCGCTCCCGCACATCTTCGACCGCTTCTACAAGGCCGACGCGGCCCGCACCCGCTCGGCGGGCAGCGGCCTGGGACTGGCGATCACCCTGGAGAACGTGAAGCTGCACGGCGGAACGATCCACGCCGGGAACCGGCCGGGGGGCGGTGCCGTCTTCGCCGTCGAGATACCGCTTCACGTGGAGGGGACCGGGGGATGAGGGGTGCGCGGAGGCGCCGGCGCGTGTCGGCCTTCGCCGTCGCGGCCGTCGTACCGCTGCTCGGCGGCTGCGGTATCCAGGAGACCGATGTCATCGAGGCGGGCGGTCCGGCCAGCTTCCAGGCCTTCTTCGACCGTGAGTACGAGATGCTGCTCTTCTTCCGTGCCCCGGACGGAGGGCTGAACCCCGTGATCCGGAGCACCGGGTCCCCGGCCGGGTCCAGCGGCGAATTCTTCGGATACGACCTGCCGGGCTCCGATGAAACGCCGGAACCCGTGACGACGGAGAAGGTCGTCCTGACGCTGCTCGCCGGTCCGCGGAAGGCGGACCGGGCCTCGGGCCTGGACACCGCCCTCCCCAAGGCCCGCCCCGGCGGAACCGTGAAGATCGGACCCTCCTCGGCCGGCCGGGTCACGGCCCGCGTGCCCCTCGCCCTGAACGACCTGGACAGCACTGCTCTACGCCAGCTGACCTGCACGATCGCCTACAGCCAGGACGCCGACGGCCAGGTCGTCGTGGAACTGACGGGCCAGGACGGTGCATCGAGATCCGGCACCTGCGGACTCGCCCCCGGCAGTACCGGCGACACCGGCAACGTACCCACGGGGACGGAAACCCGGGCGCGGCCCACGCCGCCCGCCGCAGCCGGCTGAGAACGCGGCACATCCGGTCACGAACTCGGCTTCACCACGTGGCCCAAGGCGACAAGGCCGATCCCGACCGCTGTCAGCGACGGACGCTGGAACCCGCCGTACGCGACGAGCAGGGCACCCGCTCCCCAGAGTCTCGGCTGCCGAACGTGGCGCTGCAGCCATCGGCCCGGCATACGTCCGAGGAGCAGGCCATGCACACCGAGGACGACACACGCGAGCCAGAGGGTCCCGACCAGAATCACCAGCGGCAGAAGGAGGCCCGCGAACGATGTCGACATGGCCCCCCGGTCGCTGAGTTCTGCTGGGCCGGTCAGTCTGCCACGGACGGCTCTTCGCGGATGAGGTCGGCCGGTCCCGAACCGTGGTGGGTTCGGGACCGGCCGACCTCGTCATCCGGCGTCGGCGCGTTCCGGTCGGCGCCCGCGGCTCAGTGGTCGTCGGTGATGGTGGTCGCGATGCCGTTGCTGATCACGACCTCGGCGGAGAAGCCCTTCTTGGCCGCCGCCTCCAGCTGGGCCTCGGTGCACTCGACGCCGCCCTCGCCGCCCGGCCCGGTGTTCACGGCGTCGCAGATGTCGTCGTAGCCCATGATCTTGGTGTCGTCGGCGACGAGGAACTGCTGCTCGGTGTCCTTCATGTCGGAGACCGTGTACTTGCCCGGCGCCAGGTAGGAGACGTTGCCGAACCAGGTTCCGTTGACGCCCTTGCCCTTGTCGACGCCCTCGATGACCGACTCGTCGCGGCCGGAGCCCGAGTCGGAGTCCGACCCGGAGGAGTCGGAGCCGGAGTCCGAACCGGAGCCGGTGTCCTGCTGGGCGGCGCGGCGCTCGGTCACCAGGGTCGCGGCGCCGTTCTTCATCTCCACGTCGGCGTTCACGGCGCCCTTCTTGAGGGCCGCCTCCAACTGGTCCAGCGTGCACGGCGCGTCCACCTTGGAGCCGGCCTCGCCGCATATGGTGCCGACGCCGTAGACCTCGGTGTCGTCGGCGACCCAGAACTGCTGGTCCTCCTTGCCCGACACGGACACGATGTACTTGCCCGGGGCGAGATAGGTGACCTTGCCGTTCTTGAACGAGCCGCTGACGCCCTTGGAGTTCTTGGCGCCGGACGCCTTGTCCGCGGCCGCCACCGGGGTCGCGGAGCCCGCGGAGCTCTTGCCGGACGAGTTGTCGTCCGTGCCGCTCTGACATGCCGTCATGAGCAGTCCGGCGGTGAGGGCGGCGGTGGCGACGATGGCCTGGCGCAGGCGGCGGTTCATCACGGGGGATTCCTTCCGGGGGCGGGATGGCGGAGAGCCGGTGGCGTGTCCGCCGTTTCCCGCTCTGTGATCACTATGAGGCCCCGCGGGTCCCACAGGTCACGCCTGTCCTCGCTTCAGAACAGCGCGGTCACACAGTCGTGACACAGCAACACGGCTGCCGAGCAAGCCAGTTGAACCGCCCGGCTCGCTGTGGGGATTCTGAGCGGGTCCGCGCGAAGTCCGGTGAAGCGGATCACTGCCGAGTTCGGGCTGAGTACACTCCGTGACCTGGCATGGCGGGCGGTTGTGGGGCGAGGGGTGGCGCGGTGCTGGTGACGCCGGAGGCCGGGGACAGGATCGCCGACCGGTATCTCTTGCGGGAGCCCATCGGCAGAGGCGGGATGGGCGTCGTCTGGCTGGCCTGGGACGAGCGGCTGGAGCGGCGGGTCGCGGTCAAGTGCGCACGCCTGGACGACGACCGGGCCGCGCGCCGGCTCATGGGCGAGGCCCGCAACGCCGGGCGGCTGCACCACCCGAACATCGTGGGCGTCTTCGACTTCGTCGACGAGGGCGCCACCTGCTGGATCATCATGGAGTACGTCCCCTCGCGCAGCCTCGCCCAGCTCGTGACGGAGCGTGGCCCGATACCGCCCGAGGAGGCCGGCTCGATCGGCTGCCAGATCGCGGCCGCGCTGGCGAAGTCCCACAACGAGGGCGTGGTGCACGGCGATGTGACGCCGGAGAACATCCTCGTCACCGACGAGGGCATCGCGAGACTGACCGACTTCGGGATCTCGCGGGCCCTGTGGAGCGACGCCACCCACAGCACGACGGGCGGTGTGCACGGCAAACCCCGTTATCTGGCACCGGAGTTGGCCAAGGGGCACCCCGCGGGCGAGAAGTCCGACGTGTTCTCCCTGGGCGCCTCCCTGTTCTCGGCGGTCGAGGGCCGGTCGCCGTACGGGGAGGCCGAACACCCCATGGCGTACCTGGCCCGGGCCGTCGAGGGACACATCGAGCCCGCGCACCGGGCCGGACCGCTGGACGGCCCGCTCACCGCCCTGCTGGAGGTGGAGCCCCGACGCCGGCCCGACGCGGCCAGGGCACAGCAGCTCCTGACGCGCGCGGCACCCCCGCCCCCGCACATACAGGAGCAGTTGCACGACAGCCGTATGCGGGACGGTCGCGGGGACTCCGCCTCCCGCACGCTCCGGCTGCCCCGACTCCTGCGCCGCGGGGGCGACTTCACGCCCTTCATGCTTCAACTGCCACGGCCCGTACGCCGAAGACGCCACCACCCGTTGGCGGTCACGGCGGTGGCCCTGGTCGCGGCGGGCGCGATCACGGCCGGGCTCGTCCTCTTCGGCCCGTGGGCCTCGAAGGACGAGGGCGACAAGGGCGGCCGTACCGGCGCGGCCGACGCGAAACCGTCGGCCACGGCTCAGGCAGGTGCCATGGGCGACGAGCGCACCGCGGACCCCTGCGGGCTGCTCGGCGCGGCCTCGCTGAGCCGTTTCGGCGACACCGCGCTCGACCCCGACTACGGGGAGATCGACCGGTGTGACGTCCTGGTGCGCAACAACAGCGGTGACGACATCGCGGACGTCGAGGTGAACCTCGACTCGGACCGGGACGACTTCGACGGCGTCGTGTCCACGCGCCTGGTCGGCAGCCTCACGGTCGTGACGCTGAAACGCGACGGGGATGCCTGCGAACGGGCCTTCCTGACCACCGACGGCAAGCAGATCCGCGTCGTCGGGAAGCAGTTCGGCAAGGGGGCGCCCGACCCGTGCGGGCTGGCCGACGCCGCCTCCGACCGCGTGGTCGGCGTGCTGGCCGAGGGCCCGGTCCCCCGGCGTTCGTCGCCGCCGGCCGCGAACTCCCTGGCCCGGCTCGATACTTGCACGCTCCTCGACGCCACCGAGCTGGAGCGGCTTCCCGGCGTCGAGACGGACAACCGGGACCGCGGCTTCGGTTCCTGGGACTGCGACTGGTCGAGCGACGACGGCAACCGCGCGGTGGAGATCCAGTTCAGCCGGGACAACTCCCTGGACGCCGACGACGGAACGCCGGTGGACGTCGCCGGCACGAAGAGCTACTTCGTCGCGGACGAGGCCGAGGACGACAGCTGCACCGTACGGACTCCGCACCGCGTCTACCGGAACCCGGCCGGCGACCCCACCACCGAACTCTTCCAGTTGACCGTGTACGCCCCCCAGCCGGACAGTCAACTGTGCGACACGGCAACGGAGTTCGCAGCCGTCGTCGTACGGAACATCGCGAAGCGACTGCCGGGAGCGTGACATGACCGAGCCGGGAATGGCACGGAGACGGCCGGGGGACCGACGTCCGGCGGAGCGGCACCCGGGTGGGCGGGGAATGCCCGCCTCGGGCGGCCGGTTCCTGCCCGCCACCCACGGGAGCCTCGCCCGGGGCGCGTCCGCGCCGCTGCCCGGCACCCTGTTCGCCCTCGCGCTGACCGGCGGCATGACGCTGGGGCCCGGGGACGGGCGGGAGGTCCTGTTCGGCCGCAACCGGCCCGAGGTACATGTCTGCCTCGGCGAGGACGACCCCCAGCTCAGCCGCCACCAGGGCACGCTCACGCACCGGGACGGCAGCTGGTGGGTGAGCAACGCCGGGCGGCTGCCGATCCGGTGCGCCGGGGCCCGTCTGCTGTTCCGGGGCGAGGAGCCACTGCCGCTCGACACCGGCTACACCCCGCTGTTCGTGGGCGGTTCACGGGGCCGCGAGCACCTGCTGGAGGTCTTCGTCACCGGCCCCGAGGGCGAGCGCCCGGCACCTCGCCACGGTGACGTCACCCGCCCGCCCCGGGTGTGGATCCTGACCGAGCAGGAGAAGCTCGCCCTCGTCGTGCTGGGCCGGCGGTACCTGCTGCACGAGCCCCGGCCGCAGCCCCTGACCTGGAGGCAGACCGCGGCCGAGCTCGCCGAGTCGCAGCCGCACGCGGGCTGGACGGACAAGCGCGTCGAGCACCTGGTCAACGGCGTCCGCACCCGCCTGTCCCGCGACGGAGTCCCCTGGCTGACCCGCGAGGAACTAGGCGAGCCGGTGGGCAACGCCCTCAACGACAACCTGATCCGGGCCCTGCTGACGTCGACCACGCTTGTACCGATGGATCTGGCGTTGATCGACGCCGCCTGACGCCTGCTCCCGGTCTCTTCGTGTCAGGTGTCATCTCCGCGTGGGCCGTCGCGTGGGCCGTCGGCTGGGCAGCCAGGTGTCGATGACGGCCGCCAGTTCGTCGCGGCCGGTGAAGAGGTGTCCGTTCATCCCCACGGCCCGCGCGGCGCGTACGTTCTCCTCGCGGTCGTCGACGAAGAGGAAGTCGGCCGGGGCGGCCCGCATGGCGATCACGCAGTGCTGGAAGGCCGCCGGGGCGGGCTTGGCCGCCCTGATCTTCCCGGAGAAGGCGACGTGGTCCAGGGTGTGCAGCCAGGGCTGCGCCGCCAGGAAGGCGTCCGCGTGGTCCGAGGGGATGTTGGACAGCAGGGCGACCTCGGTGACGGCACGGAGCGACTGGACGTAGGCGACCATCCGGTTGTCCACGCGTGACCAGCTGTCGATGTCGCAGAGGCGCAGTTCCTCGATCGTGCCGGCGTCGACGGACAGGGACGGGGACGGGGAGGGTGGCGGGGACAGCGATCGCAGTACGGCGGTCCAGTACTCGGGCGCGGACTGCTGACCGGCGTCGTACGGCGGGCGGCAGGCCCAGTAGGCGGTGGTGAACGCTTCGGTGGGTGCCTGGCAGCGGGCGGCCATCTTCGCCAGGGCGCCCGGGCGTTGGTGGCGCGCGATGACCCCGAAGAGGTCGAACAGCACGATGTGTCGGTCGGTGGACATGGCGGTGGACATGGCGGGGGTTCCTCCGGGTTCTGACGGCCGGGGCGGGAGGAGAAGCCTGTGCGGCACGGAGTGAGCCGTGCCGCACAGGCGGTCAGTGGCTGCCGAGTGCCGGCTCGCGCGGGCGGGGCGTGCGCTCGGAACCGGTGCGCAGGATCCCGGCGGCCCCAGCGGTGATCGCACACAGCAGGATCAGCAGTACGAAGGTGTGGTTCAGGTCGAAGAAGTGGGTCAGCCAGCCGATGACGGCGGGGCCGGCGAGCATGCCGACGTAGCCGAGCCCGGCGACGCGGGAGACATTGGCCCCCGCGGCGGCGGGGTCGGCGTGCCCGGCCGCGCTGAACAGCTGCGGGACACAGCCGGACAGCCCCAGACCGAACAGCGCCCACCCCGCGAACGCGGCCCAGATCCACGGGGAGACGGTCACGATCGTGATGCCGACGGCAGCGGTCGCGGCGCCGTAGCGCAGGATCGCCATGGACCCGAACCGGGCGGCGAGGCGGTCGGCGAGCAGCCGGCCGATGGTCATGGTCGCCGCGAAGGTGCCGTACGCGAAGGCGGCGGTGCTCGCGGGCGCACCGAGGACGTCCTTCAGGTGCAGCGCGCTCCAGTCGTTGGCGGCTCCCTCGCACAGCATGACCATCAGGGCCAGGGCGGCGAGCATCCAGATGCGCCCGCTGGTCCGCTGCCGGGCGGCCGGCGCCGGCCCGGACTCCTCCTTGGAGTCGGCCGCCGGCGAAGGGCTGGGGTCGACAACGGCGGGCGCGGCCGGCAGCAGGGCGCGTGCCGTCACCAGGGCGATCACGATGCCCAGGGCTCCCATGGCGGCCATGCCCGCGGCAGGGCTCAGGCCGGCGCTCGCGGTGCCCGCTCCGACGAGCGCGGCGAGGACGCCGCCGACCGAGAACGTGGCGTGGAAGGCCGACATGACGGGCCGCCCGTACGCCTTCTCCACGTGCACGGCGTGGGCGTTCATGCTCACGTCCAGGCAGCCATTGCAGAACCCGAAGACCAGCAGGGCACCCGCCAGCGTCCACGGTTCCTGGGGAATGCCGGGCAGTACCAGGGTCGCGCTGGACAGCACGCCGGTCGCGGGGACGACCACGCGCGCCCCGAGCGAGTCGGTCAGACGCCCGGCCACCTGCATACCGACGAAGGCTCCCAGCCCCAGCAGCACCAGCAGTCCCCCGAGCGTCGCGTGACTGATGCCGACGCGCTCCTCGATGGCGGGGATGTTCACCACCCAGGTGCCCATCAGGGTGCCGCAGAGACTGAAGTAGACAAAGGTCGCTACGCGGGCGGCTCGGAGCGGTTCATTCATGAAAACCACCGTAACGAACATGCAGCGCGATTGAGAACTGTCACTTCGCACACATTGAATGTTCGTTTCGGGTGGTGTTCAATCGCGTCATGAGCAGCACAGACCGGCACGGGACGATCGCGCAGGCCGTGAGGGAGTCGGGAAGGATCACGGTCCAGGAACTCGCCGACCTGACCGGCGCCTCCGAGATGACCATCCGGCGCGACCTCGACGTACTGGCCGCGCAGGGCGTCTTGGAGCGCGTCCGTGGCGGCGCGCGCACCCTGCTGCTCAGGGGCCAGGAGCCGCCTTTCGCGCTGCGTTCCCACGAGGGCGTCGATGCCAAGCGCCGCATCGCGGCCGAGGTGTCCTCGCTCATCGCCGACGGCGAGACCGTCCTCCTCGACAGCGGCACCACCTGCCTGGAGATCGCCCACCTGCTGCGCCGGCGCCCGGTCACGGTGATGCCCCTGTCCTTGCAGGCCATCCACGTACTGGGCGAGGCCACGGGCCCGGCCACGCTGATGGTCCCCGGCGGTCAGCCGCGCGCAGCCGAGGGAGCCCTCACGGGTCCCCTCACCCTCGCCTCCCTGTCGGCACTGCGCTTCGACACCGCCGTCATGGGCTGCTGCGGTCTGAGCGCGGCCGAGGGCCTGACCGCCTACGACCTCGACGACGCGGCCGTGAAGAAGGCCGCCATCGCCTCCGCCCGCCGCATCATCGTCGCCGCGGACGGCACCAAGCTCGGCCACACCGCCTACGCCCACGTCGGCCCCGCCACCCTCCTGCACACCCTCGTCACCGACACCACGGCACCCGCCGACGAGATCACCGCGCTCGAAGCCACCGGCATCGTCGTGAAGTCCGTCTGACGGAACGGCAGCCGATTCCACGCGCGGCCACCGCGCCCCGGACCTCCCCCACCCGGCCGATACCTGCGTGAAGTCGGGGTCAGCGGGTGCAACTTGCCCCTGGCGTGGCACTTGCAATGGCATGGAGTGGACGCGCAGGGCGACTTGGGCCGTCCGGCGCTGGGCCGGATCCGCCGTGGCGGCGGTACGGCATGCGTGGGCGGGCCCGGGCCGGGAGCGGGATCTGGCGGCTCAGGCCGCCAAGGCGGCCCTGGCCGCATGGGTGGCATGGGCGGTGATGGGCTGGTGGCTCGCGGCTCCTATGGCCTTCGTGGCACCGTGGGCCGCGGTCGTACTGGTGGAGTCGACGGTGTACCGGTCCCTCGCGCACGGGCTCCAGCAGCTCGCGGCGATCGCGGTGGGTACGGTGGCGGCGACTGCGGTGGCGCTGCTGCTGGACAGCACGATGGTCGCCATGGCCCTGGTCCTTCCGGCGGTGCTGCTGCTGGAACAGTGGCAACGCCTGGGAAACCAGGGCGTCTACGCGGCCACCGGCGCGCTCTTCGTGCTGACCGGCGGCCCGGTGACTGTCGTTTCGTCGGCCGCCCGTCTCGGGGAGGCGGTCTTCGGCGCACTGGTCGGCGTGACGGTGAACGTGCTGATCCGGCCTCCGGTCTATCTGCGCGACGCCCGCTGCGCGCTTCAGGACGCGGCCGGTGAGGCGCAGGAGATCCTGGACGCGGTGGCCGAAGGGCTGGCCGTCGGCGAATGGGACGGGCAGGCGGCCGCGAACTGGCACGAGCGCGCCCTGCGCCTGGGCCGCCTGGTCGACCAGGCCCGGTCGGCGATCGGCTGGAGCCGGGAAAGCCTGCGCGGCAATCCGTGGGGGAGCCGTGAGCGGGCTCTTGCCCCGGCCGGCAAGGCGTACGCCGACGCGCTGGCCGTGCTGGACCATGTCGCCGTCCACACCGCGGGGGTGACCCGGGCGGTGGGGGAGATCTCCGGCAGCGGGAAGGAGTTCCGCCCCGCCGCGGGCATCACCTGCGCCTACGCGGACTTCCTACGGCAGACGGCGCGTGCCGTCCGGTTGTACGGCCTGGCCCGGTTCGCGCCGGGCGGCCGTGACGATCTCGCCGCGGAGGAACTGCGTGAGGCCGTCGGGGAGCTGCACCGCAGGCTCGACGCCTTCCGCCGGCTGCTCCCGGGAGCCGTGTCCGACGACCCGGACGCGCTGGTGACCTACGGAACCCTGCTGGCTCAGGCGCATCGCCTGGCCGGTCAACTCGTCCAGGACTGACTGCGCTTCGGCTGTCCTTGGCGTGAATCGTCGGCCTTCCGGGCGGAGCCACTGTGCACGTGGCCGACCGGGGCACGCGCTCCACGACCGGGGCGCGGCTCACGCGTCGCCCCGCGCGCCAAGGACCTCGTCCTCGGTGAACAGCGGGAAGCCCATCATGCTGCCCACACCGAGGGCGCGGGCCTACGGGCCGTCAGGCGGCGGGTGCTGGCGGGGGCTGGCGGGGGCCCGGCGGGTCAGCTGTTCCGCTCCGGCTTCTGTGCGGTTTCGCCCGCCGGGACGGCACGGAGCATGGCCCTGTAGAGGGCGTCGTGCTCGGGCGAGGCGGGAAGGGGGGCCCGGGCCGGGGCCTCGAAGGACTGGATCATGAGGGCGACGACACGTCGCCAGGCGTCGGGGGCGGCATCGCCGCAGGCGTTGACGACGCCGAGGTTGGCCATGTGCAGCAGCACCAGGTCCGAGGGGTCGAAGTCCTCGCGCAGCCGTCCCGTGCCCTTGGCGCGGCCGATGAGCCGCACCATGCCCTCGTACGCCTCGTTCCGGCGCTCCTCCATGGCCTTGGCGGTGGGGAAGGTCATGGTCAGGACGTCGGCGAAGCCGTTGTCGGCGGCCTGCATCGCGCAGGCGGCCTCGATGTAGCCGGTGAAACCGTGCCAGGGGTCCGGGTCGTCGAGGGCGGTGGCGACCGCATCGGCGTAGGCGTCCATCCGGTCGGCGAAGACGGCTGCGACCAGCGCCTCCTTCGTGGGGAAGTGCCGGAAGACGGTGGCGATGCCGACGCCTGTCTCGCGGGCCACGGAGGCCATGGAGGCGCTGAGGCCGTCGCGTCCGAACACGGTGCGCGCGGCGGCGATGATCCTGCCGCGGTTGCGCTCGACGTCACTGCGCACAGGCTGGGCGGCGGGGGCGTCGGGGTGCTGGGCGCCAGGGTTCATGGCGGCCAGTCTAGCTATCGGAAAGGCCTATCCATTTCTCGTGCTACGGTGGTCCCAGTGAACCGGAAAGGCCTATCCGGATCTCGATATGGATAGGCCTTTCCGAATCTTCCCGCTTCTTTGACGCTGTCCGTCTCCTCGGCGGCGTCCCTGCGAAAGGATCGCTGTGACCAGCATCGCCATCGTCGGAGCCGGCCCCCAGCTGGGCCTGACCATCGCCCGTACCTTCGGCTCCCAGGGCTTCGACGTCGCCCTGATCTCCCGCAACCGCACCAAGCTCGACGGTCTCGTCGGCGAGCTCACCGCCGAAGGCATCAACGCGGGCGCGTTCCCCGCGGACGTACTCGACCGGAACGCGCTCACCCAGGCGCTGAAGGACGCTGCCGTCCAGTTCGGCGGGATCGACGTCCTGGAGTACTCGCCGGTGGGAACGTTCGGGATCACCGCGCTGACCGCACCGGCCGGGACCGAACCGTCCCACGTGGAGTTCGAGATGAACTTCCAGCTGTACGGGGCCATTGCCGCCACGAAGGTGGTGCTGCCGGCGATGCGGGAGGCCGGCGCGGGCACCCTGCTCTACACCACCGGCGCCGGCTCGATCTGGCCCGACCCGCGGGTCGCCAACGTCAACGCCGCCGCGGCGGCGCTGCGCAACTGGGCGATGAACCTGCACAAGGAGCTGGCCGACGCCGGCACCGGTGTCCAGGCCGCCCACGTGGGCATCGACGCGTCGATCGGCGTCTCTGTCATCCCCGGCGTGGAGGCGGCCCGGCCCGAGCAGATCGCCCCGCTCTACTGGGAGTTGCACACCACCAGGCGCGACGAGGCCGAGCTCGTCTTCAAGCTCGCAGCCGAGGGCTTCCCCCGCGGCTGACACCGCATCGGCTCCCGCGTCGAACCCTGTTCACCGGCTGCTCCGTGTGCTGGTGGGCTGGAGGAGCTGGTCGACGGGTGCGTAGTCGTCGGTGAGCAGTTGGGCATCGCCGATCCAGGAGGCGAGGTCGTCGCCGGTGGAGGTCTTCCAGCCGGTCCGCCGGGAGTCGAGCGCTTCCTGGGCCGCGCGAAGGTCGACCGGCCGGTCGGAGGCGAGGACCACCAGATTGCCGCCCTCGGCGTCGGCGGCCGGGGCGAGGCCGATATCGGCGGCCTCGCCGACGACGGCCACATGCCCGAAGACCTCGCCGAGGGTGGCCACTTCGGCACGCGCGAAGTCCATGCTGCCGTGATCGATGAGGTTGGCGACGTACAGACCGTCCTCGTCGAGCACACGCCGTACGTCCCTCATCGCCTCAGCCGTGGTGAGGTGCCACGGCACGCTGACGCCCCCGAAGGCGTCGCCGACGACGAGGTCACGACTGCCGGCGTCCAGCCGCCGCAGACCGAGCCTGCCGTCCTCGGCACGTACGTCGATACCGGCGCCCGGTCCCAGACCGAGCTGCTCGCGGTTGATGCGTACGACCCCGTTGTCGATCTCGGACACCAGGCTGCGCGTCCCGGGCCGGGTGGCCGCGAGGTAGCGGGGAAAGGTGAGCCCGCCGCCGCCCAGGTGGTGGGCGACCAGCGGCTCGCCTTTGGGAAAGGCGGCATCGACCACCGACGCGATGGCGCGCACGTACGCGAACTCCAGGAAGGTCGGGTCGTCGACGTCGACGTAGGAGTGCCGCAGGCCGTCCAGAACAAGTGTGCGCCCGCTGCTGCGATCAGGGTCCGCGACGACCCGGGCGCAGTGATACTTGGTCTCCGTGTCGCAGGCACCGGGCGCGACCGTGGTGGCGAGACCGCCGGCCACGACCACGAGGGTGAGGGCGGGGGTGCCGCTCCACCCGCGCGTCCGAAACTCGACCAGCGCGGCACCGACCACCAGCAGGGTGCCGAGGCCGATCAGAATGCCGCTGACCGACAACCGCGACACGAGTACGAAGCCGGTGAGGACGGTGCCGAAGATGGCGCCGACGGTACCGACGCCGGACAGCCGGCCGACCACCGTCCCGGTCTCGGCGAGGCTGGTCAGCCGCAGCTTCGTCACGATCGGCGTCACCGCGGAGAGCAGCGCGCCCGGCACGAGTATGGTCAGCGCCGCGATCAGCAGGAGTACCGCCGGTGCCCACTCCGCGGTGGTACGCAGCACAGCGGGAGTGAGCGCCACCACCGCTCCCGACACCCCGAGCGAGGGCCCTATGAGCCGACGCGGATCGACCTGGTCGGCGATGACCCCACCCAGCCACGACCCGAGGGCGATCGCCGTGAGAGCGATACCGATCACCATCGTGCTGGTCTCAAGCGTGAGCCCAAGATAGGGAGCCAACAGCCGCAGAGCGACGATCTCCACCACCAGAACCGCAGCCGAGGCCCCAAACACAAGCGCGGCAGCGCCCCGGGGCCCCAGCCCCTTCCCACGAGGCGGCCCCGCACCAACAGCCGAGGACGACGATCCGGTCACGAACGCCATCCTCGCACGCGGCACATCGCCCGAACGGCGTGGTGGAACGGCGGACAACAGAAGGCCCCGGTCCGTGACTTGGGCCTTCTTCAGGGAGCGGGTGACGAGAACAGAACTCGCAGTCCCACCTTGGGAAGCGACGGCGCTCGGGCGGCTGCAGAAGGGCTGCCTGCGCGGATCTCCGGCCGCTGCCGCTTCGATCAAGGAAGATCTCGGCTCAGCCACTCGGGTCGCCCAGGCTGTTGCCGCCCTGCGTGAGACGGGTCCCACTCTGGGGCACCCTCAGGCTGGACTGGGAGCGCTGGTACCGCGACAACATTCCTCTGGCTGAACAGCTCTACCGCGACTACACCGGCGACACGGAAGATTGAGGAGTGGGTATGCCCAGGAAGGCCCCCGCAGGACTGGGAGACCCCGGAGCAGGAGCTGTACTCGACCGGTGTGGACTCTGCCGAGGTGGAAGCCGGATTGCACCGCCTGCTGGCGGAAGCCCGTGGGCATCAACTGGCTGAGGTGCGCAAGCAGTACGGGCTGGCTCAGAGGGACATCGCGGCCCGCATGGGGGTGAGCATTGCCCGTGTCTCTCAGATTGAGCACGGCGAGGTCGCCACTCTCGATGTCGTCGCGCTATGTCGAGGCACTCGGCGGCCGACTGGACTTGGTTGCCGATTTCGGGGATCACACGGTGCGTTTGCCTGCGAGTGGTGATCAGGACAGCGCGGCAGCGTAGCCGGCTGCAAAGGCTTCGGGACGGCACTGTGCTAGCGCAACTGCGGGCGCAGTACGGGATCGTCTCGGCCGGTGCGTTCCCGCCCCACGCGACCCTGGTCGGCAGCCGCCACATCACGAACCCCGTCGAGGAGATCGTCGCCGCGGTGACCTGGGGACTGGCCGATGCCTCCGCTTTCACCGTCCACAACGCGGGCGTCCGACGCCAGGGAGTGGGCCTGGTCTACGACGTCCACCACCTCGCCGACGGCATCACCCCGAACCCCGACTTCGTGGACCTCGCCGCCCGCGTCGACAAGGCCGTCGCACCTCTGCAGACCCCGGCACCGAGCCACGCCGAGCACCGTTTCGACAGGGACACCTTCCGGGCGCACCTGTCGCTGGTCTCGCACGACAAACACGTCCACACCTGGCCACTACCGCGCTGAGCGCTTCCCGGCGAACTCCCGCGCTCACCAAGGAGCGTGCGGGCCCGCGCAGTTGAGGAGCGGGTAGGTGGCGGACGAATACGCAGAAGGAGACCTGTGTCCTCGTGTCCTCAGCGTGTCGGCGATGTCAGTGCCGCCCCTTAAAGTGAGGTGATCGTCGCCCGTGACAGATGTGCCGGGCGATCTCAGGGGAGAGCCAGGGGGCAATCGATGTCTGTTTTACACGTGAGGCGGGTTCGAAGACACGCCGCGGTGGGGCTGGGCGGAGCGGCGCTGACCGCCTCGATGCTGCTCGCGCCCGCGCCCGCGCCTGCGGCGACGGCGTCGGACAGCGGACGCGCCACGGTAGGGGTGGTCTCGCGGGCGGAGAACGTGGCACTCCGCGCCGGGCGGAGTGTCGAGATGGGAGACGACGGGCGCGTCGAACTCATCGACGGACGTGACGTCCGGGTGACGGCGGACGCGGAAGGCCCGGCCCACGCGACCCGCTACTCCGTGGCGTCGCAGAACGGCACGGTGTCCGTACGGCCGACCGGGAAGTCCGCGGCCGACGGCACTGCCGCGGAGCTTCCGTTGCCGACACGGACCAAAGACACGCGGAGTGCTCCCAGGACGGCGAACGCCGCCGCGGCGTCGTACTCGGTCAAGCTGAGCATCACGCACGCCGACGTCCGGTCCAAGCAGTTCCACGTCTGGAACCGCAATACCTGGACGTCGTACGCCGTCAACAACAACACCGCCGGCGCCTCGTCGACCGTGAAGCTACCGCCGGGTGACTACTTCTCGGTCGCGCTGCACAACGACTGGCAGGAGCCGAGCTACCTGCTCACCCGTGCCTTCTCGGTCGGTTCGGCGGCCAAGACGGTCACGTTCGACCAGCGCGCGGCCAAGGAGGCCGCGATCCGCACCGACGACACCACCGCCACCCGGCATGCGTCCGCCGCGTGGATCAGCGTCCCGGGCGGCGACCTGGCGGGCTTCGCCGGCGCGGGGGCCGACAAGGTGTATGTCACTCCGTTCTCGGTGAGCGGAGTCTCGCTGCGCCTGCACGAGGTGCTCGGCAAGAAGGGCGCCTCCGCGAGTGTGCCGAGCCCTTACCGCTACGACCTCACGCACAGCTTCACCACCACCGTGCCGGCCTCGCCCATCAAGACGGTCCGTACGTCCTCCCTGGCGAAGGCCGTCACGAAGGTGGCCGCCCCGGGCACGCGGACGACCGCCTTTCTGGAGAGCGTCCCGTCCTTCGGCGAGCAGGCGGGCGTCTTCATCGGCTCCGCGGTGCCCGCCGCCGGTTCGGTCACCGAGTACGCCACCCCGGGCATCACCTACAGCCGACTGCTGTCCTACGGCACGGGCGAGCTGAGCCTGAACCTCCCGGACCGCAGGCTGCCCGCTGGGACCGGCCCGGGCGAGACTCTGGGTGCGGCGCCACTGCAGCCGCTCCGCCGGGAGTGGGGCGGTTCGCAGTGGAACCGCGACAAGATCTGGCTGTACGAGCCGAACACCTTCGGTGACCCGGCCGGTCACTCGGGAACCGACGGCCGTGCGAGGTACTCGTACAAGCTCACCTCCTCCGACGGCGTCACCTACGCGCAGGCCGACGGTCTCGATGCCTACGACACGCTGTCGTCGTCCACCCTGCCGTCGGCGCAGGGGACGTACACCCTCGACCAGACCGTCCACCGCCGTGTCCCGTACTCCCGGCTGTCCACGGACGTACACAACGAGTGGACGTTCCGCTCGCAGTACGCGGGAGGCCGTGAACTCCCGCTGATCGACACCCGGTTGAGCGTTCCCGGGCTTGACGGCTTCGGTCGCGCGGCCGCCGGCCCGGTCCGGGTCGAGGCGAGCGCGACCACCCGCGACACGGAAGAGGCGGCGAACACAAAGATCACCGGGCTCGCCTCTTCCACGGACGACGGCAAGACCTGGACGGACCTGGCCGTCGCGGCGGACGGCTCGGCGACTGTCGACGTTCCCGCAGCCGCCTCTTTCGTATCTCTGCGTGTCACCGCCGCCGACGACCTGGGCGGCAGCCTCCGGCGCACCATCACCCGGGCGTTCGCGGGCCCGGCCCCGCAGGGTGACGAAATGGTGGGGGCGACCCGCATCTCGAACGTCGTGGTGGGCGGGGGCAAGGCAGTGGAGCTGACCGACCATCCGCTGCAGGAATTCAAGGCGAAGTTCACCGCCACCGACCCGTCGGGCATCGCGGGCGGAGACATGTACCTCTACAAGGGTTCGTACGGCACCCCCGACGCCGTGATCCACGGCACCTGGCCGGCGGCCTGCACCAAGGTCAACGCGACCACCTCCACCTGCGAGGCGCACTTCGCCTACATCGAGCCGCGCTGGACCCTGGGGCGGAACTCCCTGGCCGGCACGTGGAAGTTGGCTGCCTGGGCCGAGTCCGCGGACGGTACGGGCCACGTCGACCTGCACGCCGCCAAGGTGGCGCCCGTCCTGCGTGACACGAGGCTGACGGCCAACGCGGCTCCCGAGCCGGTCGCCAAGGGCAAGACCCTCACCATCACCGGCAAGCTTTCCGCCGTGGACTGGGAGACGCGCGGCGGCTACCACGGCTACGCCGCTCAGAAGGTCAAGCTGCAGTTCCGCAAGAACGGGACCTCCACGTACACGACCGTGAAGACGGTCACCACCGACAGCTCCGGAAACCTGAAGACCACGGTCAAGGCGTCCGTGGACGGCTACTGGCGCTACAGCTTCGCCGGCTCGTCCACCACCGCACTCGCCAACGCCTCGGACGACCACGTCGACGTCCGCTGACCTCCCCGACCCTGCTGGGTCCCGGCCTCACGGGCCGGGACCCGGTGACAGCACTCACTCGGGCGCGAGAGCGCCCACCGACACGCGCGGTGACTACCACAGGGCACTTCGCGCATGGAGCGCGTGACGAGAATCGAACTCGCACTCTCGGCTTGGGAAGCTGCGGCTATATGCCCTTCCTCGAACCCGGGATAGGGCGTTGTCCCAGGCTGGCTGTGATAGCCCGCAGGTCTCCCACCCGTGCGGTTGCCAGGTGGGAGACCTGCGGGGGTGACCGCGGTGTCGGGTCGGCAGTGCGGGCACGCGTGGACGCCGTCGGCGGGGACCTGGTTGTGGGCTGCCGGAGCGGAACTCGCTTGGACAAGCCGCCCGGTGTGTGACCCACCCGATCGTGCCGTGTGGTCGATGCGCTTTCCCGGGCCCCGGCCGGAATGGCGGAGGGGATCAGCGCAGCCCGGCGAAGAGGTCGTTCTCGGGGACGGTCGCGCCGGTGGTGTCCTGGACGCGTACGAAGGTCTCCATGCCCATCAGCTCGCCGAAGCTCTCCTTGCCCATCTTGAGGAAAAAGATGTTCTCGCCCTGGCTGGCGTGTGCGGCCAGGGCGTCGAACTTCTGGCCGCTGAAGGCGAGGGTGTCCACCCAGGTGGTGATCTCGTCGTCGGGGAGGCCGATCTCGGCCATCGCGGCGGCCTCGGCGGGGTCCGGCTCCGGCATGTCCGGATGAAGCTCGCGCATGATCTCGCCGAACCGCTGCATGCCGGAGCGGGGCATTGTCGTCCAGTACACCTTCGGTGTCAGCCCGCTCATCTCCAGCGCCGCCATCGTGATGCGGTGGGCCTGGATGTGGTCGGGGTGGCCGTAGAAGCCGTTCTCGTCGTAGGTGACGACCACATCGGGCCGGTAGTGCCGCATGAGTTCCGCGAGCCGGGCGGCGCCCTCCTCGACGGGGGTCTGCCAGAAGGATCCGGGGGCGTCGTTGCTCGGCCAGCCCATCATCCCGGAGTCGGCGTAGTCCAGCGTCTCCAGATCGCTGATCTTCAGGACGTCACAGCTCTCCTGAAGTTCCTGACGGCGCATCAGGGCGACGGCCGCCGGATCGTGGCCGGGATCGCCCGGCTTGACACCCCCCGGTCCGTCACCGCAACCGCCGTCGGTACATGTCACGAGAACCGTGCGGATGCCTTCCGCCGCGTACCGCGCCAGGACCCCTCCGGTTCCCGTGGCCTCGTCGTCGGGGTGGGCGTGCACGGCCATGAGCGTCAGGGGTCGGTCAGACATGAAGCGGTCCTCCTGCAGAAGTACGTCACGGTCCGGGTGCGCGGCGGGTGTGCCGCGATCCCGGGGGCCGACCCGAGTGGGCGGATGACCTTCGTGGTCTCCGCGCTCCCCGCCCGTGCGGATCCGGCCCCTCGCTCGATGCAACCCGGCCAACCGTGTCGGCTGTTCCCGGCGCGGCCGTTCGACCTCGGTCCAGGGCACGTGGAGGGCATGGGCCCCGCACGGGCCCCTCGAATTGGTCTAGACAATAAACTACCCCCAGGCCGCTGACCTGGGGGCAAATTCTGGAGCGGGTGACGAGAATCGAACTCGCACTCTCAGCTTGGGAAGCTGCGGCGCTTGGGCCGATACATGGCTTCTGAGCTGCACGGATTCATCCTGTCGCGACAGGTGTGAGTACTTGGCGGCACCGCTGTCGACCGTGGTTGTCCGCTCTTACGGGCACGCTGTGGGCACGGGCGTGACCAGCAGCCGGGCCGTACAGCGCGCAACTGCCGAAGGACGCATAGCGCTGGATCAGCGCGGTCCACATCGCGGCACCGGCAGCGACCACCGTCACCCTGGGCGCTGCCCCGACCACCTTGCAGGACGAGGGACGGCGGCCACGGGATGCGTCCGTTGCCGATCACGGGCAGTCCTGGGGGAGTTCGCGGACAACTGGGCGAACAGCGGCCAGGACTGAGCCGGTTGGCCCGGTCCCGTCGGCACAGTTGCTTGCCGATGGTGGTGGTTGTGGTGGTTGCAGATCTGTCGGCCGGTCAGTTGGGTCCGTCCGGGCTCCAGGAGAAGGCCGTGTCGCCGGCCGTCGCCACGATCGCGTCCTTGACGAGCAGTACACGCGGAGGGGTTTCCTGCGCCTTGTCCCCGGGGTCGTCCAGTGCGGAGGTGCGCCACACCTCCGCTCCGGTGCGGCTGTCCAGTGCCAGCAGGCGGCCGAAGCGGTTGGAGAAATAGACCCGCTTGTACGTCGCTGACACCACGGGCGCGGACAGACTCTCCACGTCCGTCGTCTTCTGCCAGAGTTGTTTGCCGCTGTCCGCCGACACCGCGGTGACCGACCCGTTGGACCGGACGAAGTAGACGACGCCGTCCACAAGGGTGGCCGCGCCGGTCAGCGGACGTGCCAGCGGTGTCCGTCTGACCTGCCCGGTTTCCGGGACCACTCGCAGCAGCGCGTTGTACGGCCGTTCGTACCCGGCTTCGTACACGTCCTTCGCGGTCTGGGGGGCGAGGAACAAGGGTTGCCCGCCAACAGCACCGAGCGCTTCCGCCTTCCGGGGCAGGGTGGCGGTTTCGGTCAGGCTGCCGGCTTCGATCTTCATCAGGTCGACCGGGGCCTGGCCGGGCTCGGTGCCGGCCGAGCACAGGGCGTAAGGGACGCCTCCCAGCGCCGACGGAGTGCAGACCTCGTCCAGCGAGGGCGCCCGCCACAGTTCCTTGCCGGACGGCCCGTATGCGACGAACGACGAGGAATCGGGAGACAGGGTCAGCAGTCCGCCGTCGTAGAGGACCGGGTCCGCGGCCTTGTCGATGTCGCGTTGCCACCGCCGGTGCCCGGTACCGGCGTCGAGGGCCACCACGCGCCTGGTCGTATCGTCCGGATCCTCGAACACGTAGACCAGCCCGTCGCGAACGCCGATCGGCTGCACGCCCTGAGGACGGGTGCCGGTCCGCCACAGGGTGCGGCCGGAGGCCGGGTCGATCCTGGCGGCCGTGAAGCCCGTACCGCCGCAGAACAGCGCGCTTTTGTCCGCCACGCACCCGGGGGTCCCATAGTCGAGAGGGACACCTTTCACCTCGTACCGCAGGTCCGTGCGCCACGGCCGCCAGCTGTCGGGCAGGGCCGCGGCACGGGCGGTGGTCGTGGCGGTGGCGTTGCCGTTGCCGTTGGAGGCGGTGGTCGTGTCCCAGCCCGATACGAAGACACCCACACCGATACTCAGCCCCGTGATGGCCAGCGCCGCGCCGAGGACGGTGAGCGGCATCCGGGCTCGGCGTCCCTTGCCGGTGCCGGTGCTGCTGCTGGTGCTCGTGCCGGTCGCGGCGCCCGGAGAGATGGTGGCCGCGCCCTGGGAAGCAGGTCGGGGCCCGGGGTTCGCGGACTCCCTGGCCTTCGGGGGCCCGGTGGCGTCGGATTCCGGCAGCGCCTGGAGCAAGCGATGCAGATCCGCCGGTTCCGGCCGTGCGGCCGGGTCCTTGTCGAGGCAGCGCTCGACAATGCGCAGGAGCGCTTCGGGTACCCCGTCGAGGTCCGGGGGCTGGTACATCACCTGATAGCCGGTCATGTATGGGCTGTCGGCGTCGAACGGTCCGGTGCCGACGGCCGCGAACACCATCAGTGACCCCAGCGAGAACACGTCCGAGGCCGGGGTGACGTCTCGGGGGGAGGCGAGCTGTTCCGGCGACATGAAGGGCGGAGTGCCGATCACCCGCCCCGTCATGGTGAGGCTCTGGTTGTCGGCAGCGCGCGATATACCGAAGTCGATGACGCGCGGCCCGTCCGCGGTCATCAGAACGTTGGCCGGTTTGAGGTCCCGGTGCACCAGGCCCACCCGGTGGATGTCGCGCAGCGCCTCGGTGAGCCCCAGTCCCAGCGCGCGCAGTTCCCGCTGACTCAGCCGGCCGTCCTTCCTCACGGCTTCGGCGAGGTTGAGCCCCGGCACGTAGAGCGTTGCCATCCACGGTTGGTCGGCGTCCGGGTCGGCGTCCACGACAGGTGCGGTGAAGGCGCCGCTCACCCTGCGCGCTGCCGCGATCTCCTGCCGGAAGCGCGTTCGGAACTCCTCATCCTGGGCGTACGCCCCGTGCACGAGCTTGACCGCGACCTGCCGTCCCGAAGACGAGACTCCCAGATAGACGACTCCCATGCCGCCTGCCCCGAGCCGACCGAGAAGGGTGTACCCGCCTATGGACTCCGGGTCCCCGGTGCTCAGGGACGTCATCGCCGACCATCCTTCCCAGCGCCTGTCTGCCTCACGGGGGTCAGCGTAGGGCCTGCCGCCCCGGAATCGGAGCCCCGCCTACCGCAGATCGGTGTCCCTGTGCCCCTGAGCCGTGCGATGGGGCATCCGGCCGGCCTGGTGGGCGTGGCCGGCTTGAGGATCTCCACGTCCTCCCGCAGCCGGCAGTTCTCCCGCCGCGGCGCGGTCAGCTCCTCGCGTTCGCTGCCGGTCGGCCCGTCGCGTTCACCCGTGTCTGGCGGACACCCTCGCCCGGGCCGTGTCCGAGGACGTCACCGTCGGCTCGGCCGGTCCGACTGGCGACGCCGCCACCAGGCACGATCGCAGGACGGTCGCGTTATGGCATGTGCAATGCCATAGTGGGGTTCATGGATGAGGACAACGACTTCCCGCCCGGCGACGGTCCCAGCAGTGGCATCTCCGTCACGTTGACTGCCGGGACTCTGCAGGCGATCCGTGAGCGGGTCGGCAAACGAGGTGTGTCGGCGTATCTGGAGAAGGCGGCCCAACGGCAGATCGAGCGGGAGAACCTTGACGAGCTGATCGCGGGCTTCGAGGAGGTTCATGGGCCTGCCGACCCGGAGGCCGTGGCAGCGAAGCGGGCCCGGCTCACCGGGGACGCCCCCGGAGCGGGAACTGCTGCATGAGTGGTGCTCTGGTCCTGGACAGCGAGGGGCTGGCGAAGGCTGTGCGGCGGGATCGGGAGATTCATGAGTGGCTGACGGCGGCCCGCGACGCGGACCTCCCGGTCGTCACTTCGGCCGCAGTGCTGGTCGAGGTGGTCCATCCCAGGATCGACGATGCCGCTTTGCGGTGGACGCTCTCGCTTCTGCGCGTGGAGCCGGTGACCCAGGCGCTCGCCCAGTCCGCCGCCGCTCTGTTGCGCGGAGCCGGATTGCATGGCCACAAGTACGCCATCGACGCCATGCTGTGTGCGACCGCCCTGCAGCATTCGGGTCGGGTGACGATCCTGACCTCCGATGTCGAGGACATCGGCCTGCTTGCCGCTGAGCATCCGCGAGTAAGGGCTGAGAAGGTCTGATCTCGTTGAGCGGGCCCGGTACTTCGGGATTTCGTGCGTTCGCGCCGCGCGGGCTTCCTGGTCGTGATGGTGCGGATCTGACTTCTGGCGTGGCGTGCGGTCACTGCGCACAACAACAAGGCCCAGGTCGCTGACCTGGGCCTGCTTTATGGAGCGGGTGACGAGAATCGAACTCGCACTCTCAGCTTGGGAAGCTAAGAGCATCTAGGGCTTGCTCTGCGCCTGACCTGCGATGGAGGGGCGCAGACGCCTGGTGGACGGTCGGCTGGTTCCCCGCTGTTCTCCGTGGTTCCCCGCACGATCTGGCACGTGTCTGGCACGAGTCATTCGTCGTCGCATCTTTCCAGCACCAGGCCCACGGAGCCCGCTTCGAGTCCGTTGTGCTCCTCCAGGTGGAGATGGGCACCGTCCGGTGTGCCCTCCTCGGCGAGTGTAAGGAAGTGGCCGGCCAGTGTCTTGAGCCCGGCAGCGTTGGCCTCGATGACGATCTCTCCGCCCAGGTTGCGGACCTCGATGCGCGCGCCTTCCTCCCACGTGAAGACTCTGGTGACCCCATCGGTCACCGCACTTACGTGAGTGGTCATCGACGGAACAGCGCTGGGTTCAGAGGCCATGCTCAAGGATCGCGTAATCAGGGACCGTCATGCACCGGGGGCGCACGCTTTCCAACTGTGGTGGTGGGGTGTTGGGCTGCGTGCGAGGGCGTTCACCTGCGTTCATGTACGGCCCGTCATGGGAGCGGCTGCCCGCCTCGGTCTCGCCTGAACGGTCGTGAACGACGCTGAATGAGACGGAAACTGAGACGGGCGGGCCATCACGCGTTCCCTGGTCACGGACCTCTGAGTGCCTCCGCTCATGCGGGCCCCGGAGTGTCTGAGCTTCAGCCGACAGCAGTAAGCCACGCCGGCGAGTCAGCTGACCGTGCAGGCGCGCGTGTCTCGCTGTATCCCGTCGGCTGAGCCACGCTGTCTGGCCGTCAACCAGAACAAGTCTCAAAGTTCGACCTTGCTGGGATTTCCCATCGATCCCTCCATGTCAGTGCAGTCTGCGATGCTACTGATCCCCTGGCAGGAGGTGCTGCGCAGCCATGATGTCAACGAACAAGCGGGCGGAAACCGAGCGGCTGATCGATGAGACTTACGAGATCGAGTCGATGCTCTCCGAGTGGCAAACCCGAGGAATCGTAACGCGAGAAGAGCTAAGAGCGGGACAGGAGAAGTATCAGTCTTGGTATGCCCGGGCCACCCCTCTCATCTCAGAGGCTTCACGCGAGCAATTTAAAGACATGTACGAAGGGGGCATGGTCATTAAGCGAATCAAGTCCTTTCTGGCGAAGCCGCTGGAGGTTAATCAATTTTACGATCCTACGTCGACAGATTCTCCGTTCCCGAAATGGTCTCACCCCTACTCGTCGACGTTTCTTGAGTCCTTCCATACTCAGCGCACTCTACTTCAGGCGGAAATCTACGCAGTCGCCGAGGTTTTCCCTCTTCTAGCGGAAATCGCTGAAGCGTTTACCAGATTCCCGAGCTTTTTGCAGACTCTGCAGAACTCCACAAAGCCGAACGTTCCAGCGCCGAAGGTCGAAAAGGAGGAGGATCTGCAGGTCTTGGTGGGTGCTTGCCTTCGTCTGATGTACGACGATGTTCGCCCTGAGGACTACGTACCACAGCATGCAGGCGGGCGGTCTCGTGTTGACTTTCTTCTGCCCGCAGTGGGCATCGTTGTTGAGACCAAGATGACGCGTGAGTCTCTGACCGACAGGAAGGTGGGCGAGGAACTCACAATTGACTGGAGCAGATACGCCAAGCATCCGGACTGTCGGGGAATCCTTGCCGTGGTTTACGACCCCGGTAGGCACCTGATTAACCCTGCCGGACTCGAATCTGACTTGACCCAAGATCAAGGTAACCCGGCGACTAGAGTTCTAGTGATCCGCTGAGTACGGCTCGCTCTCCGTTGGCTGCGGGTGGTCGCCTGATCACCTCAGTCCACCAGCCGCCCCCAGCTTTTATCCCGTCCGCCGTCGACCCACATACCGTGGTGCGGGCGTGGTTCATGGCGTTCAAGTGGAGCGCGTCACTGTACGAATGACCTGAACGCCATGGGCCGGGGATCTGGCACTCTTGTGGCACGAACCTCAGCCGACGACAGTCAGCCACGACGATGGGCGCGCCGACCGACCACGTACGTGTGTGCCTCGCATACCCCCACCGGCCTCAGCCACGCTGCCATGCCGTCGTCCAGAGCAAGCCGCGCCGGCGGAAGCGCGGCGGTGAGACCTTGGGCGATGACCTCTTCGTCCCGAAGCAACTTGGGTGGGCGTCCGGCCTCGGGCTGGTGCACCTCCCACCTGCCCTGATGGTCCGCTGACGTCCGCGCTCGTACGCCGTTGTTCGCTGGCGTTGTCACGCAGTTGAGAGCTGAGTGGTTCTCAGAGGTCCCCACGGCAGCTAGGCCAATCGGGACCCGCACCTGGTGCTTGGGTGGCACTATATTCCTATGGATCTGCGCCACGTCTCACTCGAAAGCTTTCGCGCTTTCCCTAACGCCGAATGGGACATTCCAGCGACAGGGCTAATTCTGGTAGCTGGTTCCAATAACTCTGGAAAATCGTCCCTTCTTTCATCTCTTGATGTTATTGCTGGCACAATGGGGCATGAGCCGGGCCTTGGCTATCGAAATTTTCGTTCAGTCTCGGAACCCACTGTGACGGCAACATTCACCATGTCTGATATGGAAAGAAGCAGGATGCTTGACGCGCTTCGCAGCGTGCCGTCGACCGTATTGGAATCTGGATGGGCCTTTCGAGAGGTCGACTTCATTTTCCAGAAGAGTCCAGATGCAGGGTTCTCCATTGCGGAGATTAAGGCTTCCTGGGGCAATTCTAAGAAGCGGAGTGTCGCGAGAGTTGCCCGGAAGGAATCTGGGGAGCACACCCTATTCTCTGTGGCTCCTGATCAATCTCGTGCGGCTCGTGGGGAAGTCGCTCTTGCGCAGCGTTGGAGTGGGCATCAGGCCGAGTCAGTCGAGTCGCTTCGGTGGCAGCTTGGAGAGGTCAGTGCCATTTTGGGCGAATTGGACAAATGGCGTTCCAGTTATTATCATTTCAAGGCCCTAAGGGGCGGTTCCCCGCGTTCAAGTAGCCTCTCAAGTGAGCCTCGATTAGATCCCACGGGAAGTAATCTTCCTGCAGTCCTTCTCGATTTGCAGACTAATCGATCACAGATTATGGAAGAGCTGCGCAGCTTAATCTCTCAGTTGGTTCCGGATGTCGGTCGATTGGAGACCCCGACACTCAGTAATGTACTGGAGGTTGCGTTCTCAGATCCTTTCACGCCCGGCTTCCGTCATAATCTCAAGGATCTAGGTACAGGAGTGGAACAACTCCTCCTCACCTTGATTGTCGGGCTCACCGAAAAGTCTCCCTCCACCCTTGTCGTGGAGGAGCCAGAAACCAATCTGCACCCAGCAGCCCAGCGCGGCCTGCTAGGTTTGCTAAATTCCTGGGCGACAGATCGACTGATTATTGCCGCAACGCACAGTCCTGTAATGTTGGACTGGGCTCCTGGCGATAAATCTCTTTGGCATGTCACGAGGTCTGAGGGTGCTTCACGGTTGGCGGCGGTGGAAGAGGCGCCGGTTGAACTATTCCAGTCCCTAGGGGTTCGTATTTCTGATGTTTTGTCGTCTGATCGGCTATTGTTCGTGGAAGGTCCGTCTGACGAAGGGATTCTGAGCGTTTGGTTTCCAGAGGCGATGAGGAATCCTCGAGTTTCACTCATCCCCGGCGGGGGTGGCGATAATGCCCGACTTGCAGATCTATTTTCTGAGTGGCTGACACACGCAGATCGACTCGGGCTCCGTCGTGTCCTGTACCTGCGTGACAGGGATGAACTTCCTTACGAGGTAGTAAGCTCCCTCACGCGATCGGGAAGTGTCTACGTACTTGGTTGTCGCGAAATTGAAAATCACCTTCTCGACGCAGAAGCGATTTCCTCAGTTCTTTTGAGAGACTCCCTTTTGAAGGTGCGGATCGATTCGCGAATCGTACAGGAGAAGATCATCCAGGCGGCGCAGGATCTTCGGCAATCAATGATCGTGAATCGAGTTGCGCGAAAGATTCCATCCTTGCGGCTAATGGATCATAGGATGCGGGGAAAGCTGGCAAAGAATGCGACTACCTCCAAAGAGATCTGGGAATCTGTAAATTCACGCTTGCCGGATTCCGGGGAATTGCGGAAAAAAATTGAAGAGTATTGGGACCTGGCCACGCGTGAAGTCTTCGAGATGTCCACTGATCAGCTCGTTAAGTGGGCTCCAGGCGAGGAGGTTCTAAACGCTGTCTATCTTAATTTTCTCGGGCGTGGCTTCAATAAGCGGATAGACGGCGAGGCGCTGGCCCGCGAGATCGGTGAGCCGCCCGCTGAGCTGAGTACAGTTCTGCGAGCTTTCATGGCAGAGTGAAGTTGTATAGGCAGCTCGCTCATTGCGGTTGAAGACCTTGATGCAGGCGGCTGATTGCTGTGCGCGCGGCGCGGGCGTCGGCCGGGCTGGAGCGGGGCGTAGACAGGAGCGCAGGCCCGGCCGGGGGCCGGGCCGCGCGCGGGGAGCGGAGCGAGCCGCCTTGAACCCGTGAAGAAAGTTGTAACTCAGACGGCGGCTTGCGAGCTCTGGCTGAGTAGCGTGCTCCCATGGGGTGGGGAGAGCTGATCACGGCTGTCGTAGGGGTCCTGGTCGGTGTTGCGGCAACAGAGGTTGTTCACGCGCGGCGGGCGCGTATCGAGAACCCGGCAATACGCCTCACGGTTCGCGCCGATGGCAACGATGGGGCGTATGTGTTGAACAACCTTGGCTATGCCAGCGCCCACAAGGTTGGAGTGACCGCGGGTTGGGTCTCACAGCATGGGCGTTACCGGGTCACTCATCCTGTTGCGCGTTGGAACGAGGTGCCTCCTGGTGCGGAGTTGCACTTCACCTTGCCGCAGGGTGTCAGTCGTGCTGATAGCGCAGTGCTCATGGTTGCGTGGCACGAGAGTCTCAAGCCCGCGGCTCGTCGTCGGCAGCAGCAATGGCCTCTTGGATGAAGAGCCGCAGTCGGAGCAGTACGTACTCCGCTCGCTGACTATCGGAGACGCCACAGGGGTGCCGTGTACTGCTCGGGACGGCTGCTGATGAGGAGCTGGCGCAGGTCCTCGCGCTGGGATCCGTTGAGGTTCAGGGCCTCGGTGAGGTGCCGAAATGTTGTGTGGGTGACTCCGCGGCGCCGGGCCTCGCCTTCGAACTGGTCGAGTTGGGCCAGCACGGTCTGCGGGACCAGGTCCGTGTGCGGCTGGTCTTTGAGCCATGCGGCCTTGTTGCGCTCGTAGTCGATTTCCGAGTAGCCGCAGACTTCCCGGCTGTACGCCTCGACCTCGTCCAGGGCCTCCGTCGCCATGATGGCGCGGGCCAGCTGATTACGGCTGACCGCCTCGTCCAGATCGACCTCGTGGACACTGGGGCCTTCGTCCGTGAGGGGAACGGGGAGTCCGGCGTCTCGTACCTCGCAGGTGCCGCGTACGCCTAGGGCGGTGGCGGCGAGCATGCCGGTGGCCTCGGACGGGTGCCATTCCAGGACCGAGCTGAACGGTTCGACGTCCTTCGCCGTGAAGGTGTGGACGAGGGCGCCGAGCATGCCGCGCAGGTCGTCGAGCGGTAGTTCGCCGTCCAGGCCGGGGCCTGCGACCAGCAGCCGGATCGAAGCGTTCACCTGGCAACACGCGGCAAGCGTGAGGGCGTCCGCGAGCGGGCTCTTCAGGGTCGGCTCGTCGCCCCGGGCGAGGATGTCGCCGCCCACGTCGAGCAGATCGATCGTCTCCGGTGACAAGTGGGCGATGAGCTCTTCGAGTTGGCGTGTGATGCCTTCGGCGCCGTGGTGCGGGTCGATCAGGGCGAAGGTGTGTGGGAGCTCTGCCGCGAGTCGGGGGAGTGTGGAGCCTGCTGGAGCAATCGGCCGGGCGTCGGCCGGCACTGTCCAGACTGCGGGGGTGAGCTGTTCGAGGCCGGTGAAGTTGTCCGGTCCTCGGGGGCCCGGTACCGGGTCGATGAGGAGGCGGTCCCACGCGTACGTGAGGATCACCGCCTGGTCCTCGGCGCCGTAGAGGG
Organism: Streptomyces sp. NPDC058697; assembly: GCF_042715345.1. Taxonomy (NCBI): domain Bacteria; kingdom Bacillati; phylum Actinomycetota; class Actinomycetes; order Kitasatosporales; family Streptomycetaceae; genus Streptomyces; species Streptomyces sp. NPDC058697. Next base: position 97,639 of record NZ_JBHXSU010000014.1, on the reverse strand, counting down.
CGGAGTGAAGCATGGCGGCGGCGACTGCGTCGCCCCCTCCTCCTGCTGCGACGATCAACCGCTTCATACGGCCAGCGTACGGGGTCGAGGGTTGACCACTCACCCTATAGTGGCTAGAGGCCATAGCCACTTGGACAAGGAGGGTGAATGCCTCAGATCGAGGAGGCTCAGCCGAAGTATCTCCAGATCGCGCACTTCATCCGCGATCAGATCCTTCGGGGAGACCTGCGGCCGGGGGACGAGGTGCCCTCGGAGCGGCAGTTGGCGGCGGACTGGAAGGTGTCCCGGCCCACGGCTGCACGGTCGTTGGAAGCGCTGAGCCATCAGGGGCTCGTCGAGAAGCGCCAGGGGTCGGGCACGTACGTGCGCAGCCTGGCGGTCAACCGGCGGGCGCGTGAGCTGTACGGCCGGGCACGGCAGACCGGGAAGATCTACACGCCCGGTGAGTACGCGGTGATCACGTCGGCCGGTTGGCTGGATGCGCCGGATCACGTGGCCGAAGCCTTGGGGCTGGTCAAGGATCGTCGAGCCGTGCACCGGCGGCGGGTGACCAGCAACCAGGACGGGCCGATCACGCTGTCTACCTCCTGGTTCGCTCCGGACGTTGCCCAGCGTGCGCCCAAGCTCCTGGACCCTGAGCGGATTCAAGAGGGGACGCTGATGTACGTCGAGAACATGACGGGGCGCCAGGGCAGCTATGCCGAGGACCGCATGTGCGCTCGGAGCGGCACCGACGAGGAGGCCTCGGACCTTCAACTCGACGCTGGTTCAGCTGTTCTGATTGTTCATCACGTTGTCTTCGACCTCCAGGACCGGCCGTTGGAGTTCGCCGAAGCCACCTATCCCCCGCATCGCTGGGCCTTCGAACAGGGCTACCCGCTCACCTGACGGCCCGGCAGTTACGCCGAACCACTTGCACTCTCCAAGTGGCTAATGCCACTATCCACAAAGCGGCTAAGGCCACTTGGACTGGAAGGGGGCACGGCGTGACGAGTCAGTGGCCGGACAAGGGCGCGCGGTTAGTTTGCCGGGGATGCCGTGGGCGCGGTTGGAAACGCGTCGGCTCCCGTACCGCTCTGGCGCTCTCCACGGCCAACGATCGCGCTCGTGCCACATCGAAGCGGCGCTGTCTCGACTGCGATGGCAGCGGCAAGGAGTGAGCGCGGATGGATGACACCACCGATGGCCGCGACGGTTTCGGTACCGCACGACTCGGGGCGATGATCCTGCACCCGGCGCCGGAGTCCGTACCCCGGGCCCGGAGCTGGTTCCGGAAGTTCATCGCCGCATACAACCCGGCCTGCTCGATCGACGACTGCACACTGATGGTCTCCGAGCTGGTCACCAACGCGATTCTTTACGGACGGGCGGATGAACCCTGGCTGGTGCGCGTTGAGTGGTACCGCGTGGAGACGTCGCTGCGGATCGAGGTGCACAACCCGGGATTCCCGGCGAACGTGCGACTGCGGCGCCCAGAAGCCAACGAGGCACACGGGCGCGGCCTGTTCCTGGTCGACGCCATCGCCGACTCATGGCACTCGGGACCCAGCCGATTCGGCGGGACCGTGGTCTCCGCCGTGGTGGCTGACGCCTGGCCGTCGAACGAAGGATTCGGCCCCCTTCTACTGTGAGTGTGCAAGTGTCGCTAGTCTGGTTGACCAGTTGACTGGTCCAATCCCGACGGGCGGCGTTCATGGCGTATGAAGTGGAGCCACCGAAGTACGTGCGCCTCGCGCAGACCCTTCAAGGTCGCATCGAGGACGGCACGTACCCGCCCGGAACGCGGGTGCCCAGTGAGAACCAACTGGTGCAAGCCTTCGCGATGTCCCGCCCGACCGTCGTGCGAGCGCTGGAGCTGCTGAAGCGTGACGGCTGGCTGGAGTCCCGGCAGGGGTTCGGCACGATTGTGCGGGGTCGCCCCGAGGCTGGCGAGCGAAAGGACCGCCGCGGTCGTACGGCGTTGGAGCGCGACGAATCGCAAGCGCCGGGCCGCCTGGTCGAGGTCGGTCATGTACCCGTTCCTGCTCGTGTTGCCTCGGCGCTCGGACTGCCCAAGCGGGCGAAGGTTCTCGTGCGCCGGTTCCTGGTCGAGGAGGACGGCGACGCGGTCGAGTTGGTCTCGTCGTACTTCCCCGCCGGCCTGGTCGAGGGAACCGAGCTGGAGACGTCCGAAGCTCTGAGCGGCAGCGTCCGCGAGCATCTTGAGACGCGGAAGAAAGTGCGCTTCGACCACGTCACGGAACGGGTCTCGGCAAGACTGCCCGACAGTGGCGAGGCTGAACTTCTGGAGCTCCCTGAGGGTGTTCCCGTCCTCAGCGTGTTGGTCATCGCCTGCGACACCTCGGGGCAAGCCTTGCAGGTCGTCGACGTGCTGCTGCCTGCGGACCGGCAAGAGCTGGAAGACACCTACCGGCTGAACTGAGCCTCCTGCGGGGCGAGTTCCACTTGGTAGCCACTTGACAAGTCAACCTGGCATCCTTAACTTCGAACTTACTAAGTCAACTTGTCATGTTGCGAGTTGATCCACTCAGAAGGAGAAATCTCTGTGCGTGTGATCCGTATTGACGCCTCGTCCGCCACGATCCTGCTCACCGAAGCGCCGTCGCCTGGACGAGATTACGGCTCCCCGCGTCCGTGAGTGGCGGGCTGAACGCCTCCGCACCACCAAGGCGAAGACGACGATTGCCAAGGCGTACCGTCTCCTCAAGGGCATCTTGGAGACTGCCGTCGATGACGATCTGATCAGCCGTAACCCCTGCCGCATCAAGGGCGCGAGTAAGGAATCAGCCGCTGAACGTCGTATCGCCTCCGTCGCCCAGGTCGACGCCCTCGCCGAAGCGATCGGCATCCGCTGGCGGCTCATGGTCTACCTCGGCGCGTACGGTCCGATGCGCCCCGAAGAGCTGGCGGGCCTACGCCGCCGGGATGTCGACCTCGACAACCTCGTGATCAGCGTCCGAGTTGCTGAGCCCGAGTGGACCAACGGCAAGCGCGCTCCTGGTGAGACCAAGTCCGACGCGGGCGTCCGTGCCGTCGTCCTCCCCACCTTCCTCCACAAGGAAGTGAAACAGCACCTCGCCTGGTTCGCGGAGAAGGGACCCGATGGGCTGGTCTTCGTCGGTGAGAAAGGAGCGCCCTTCCGGCGGACTTCTTTCGGCCGGAAGTGGAGACGGGCTCGGGTAGCCGTCGGCCTCCCGGACGGCTTCCGCTTCTACGACCTACGTCACACAGGCCACACCTTGTCGACGCGCTCGGGGGCCACCCTGAAGGACCCTATGGTGCGCGCCGGGCAGTCCTCTGAGAAGGCCGCGTTGATCTATCAGCACTCCGACGAGGAGCGGCAGCGCGAAGTAGCCGCCGGGCTCGATGAGATGGTGCGCAACCAGCGTGCGAAGCAAGAGGAGACCTCGAATTCCCCCTCGCACAGGCCAGTTGGCGAATTGGCGCAGCCAGATTCGAACGGACGAAATTCGTGAACCAGTCTGTTATTCCTCAAGTAGCCTTACCATCCCATTCGAGACGGGAAGGTGCATGAGTAACGTCACGCCGCAGCAGTACCGTCAGGCCGCCGAGAGGATGATTGCTGACTACCGGGTAGCCGGGCCGATCGAGACGAAGCAGCGCAAGTACCGATCAGTGCTCCTTGGGCATGGCTGGTGCACTGAGGTTCACCGTCTCGCTGAGGCTGCCCTCTACCTCGTTGATGGCGGATACCGTCACGAGGCACTCATTCCGCTCCGCACCATGGTCGAGACCACCGTCAGCCTTCACTGGCTCTCGCAGAAGGGTGACGCTGGTGCACGTGGTGTGTTCGCCGAATGGGGACGCGTGAACCGGGCCGCTGCCGAGGACATGCAGAAGGCGTTCAATGTGCCGCAGGACCTGATCGACACGATCAAGGGTGAGCCGGTCGAGAAGACCGATGAGAGCGAGATCTTCCGCAGGTTCCAGAAGCAGTGTGACGAGATCGATCCCAAGAAGGAGCTCTACTCCGTATATCGCTATCTCTGCGGTTACGCGCATCCGAGCGCGACCAGTGCCTCGGCCTTCATCGAGTGGACGACCGAGCCCCCCAGCCTTCGTGGCACGCCCAAGGAGGGTGCCGCATCCGTGGTGGAGGCGACGCTGGCCATGTGTCTGATCTGGGCAGGGCGAGCCTTGGACGAGATGATCAACGGCAAGCCGCGTAAGCAGTTCCTGCGCGCGATGGCCAGGGAGCTTGAGCTGCCCCCCGCGTTGCCCCTGATCAACTAGCGGAGAGGTGCGGTTGGCCGTAGTGGTGCGGTTATGGTGCGCGCCCCACCTGCTGGTCCAGACAACAAAGAACCCCCGGGTCAATGACCTGGGGGTTTTGCGTGGAGCGGGTGACGAGAATCGAACTCGCACTCTCAGCTTGGGAAGCTGATGTTCTACCACTAAACTACACCCGCGTAAGACGCCGGTTCGGACGGTTTGGACCGGTGTCGGAAACGCGGAATCACCATACCTCATGCCAGGCCCCCGGCGCTGAAGCCGTGGGGCCCGGTGCTGTTTCGGGGGGTGGACGGGGCTGCGGGGCGCGGGAGTTGGGGCGTACGGTGGAGGGGTTGAAGAGGGGCTGCGCGGGATCGGAGTGCCGCCTGGAGGGCCGTCCTCTTCGTCCCGTAATGTGGCGCTTCCTCGTCAGTCAGACGCCGCTCCTGGGGAAGGGACTCTGAGGACTTGATGGAACGCAGCACCGTCGTCCGTTGTGCCGAAGGGCACGTGTTCAGCACCGCCTCGCTTCCGATGCAGCAGGCCGATCGGCTCGGCCCCGGCCGGCTCATCCGTTGCCCACGCTGTGCCCGGCTCCGCAATGTCGTACCTGTGGAGTTCGAGAAGCGCTGAGCACACCAAAGCGCGCAGCGCGCAGCGCGTGGTACGCAGTGCCGGGTACCGCGCGTTCGCCGCGTTCTCGGTCGCCCGGGTCCGCCACGATCACAGGATTGTGGCGGGCCCGGGCGCTCTGCGTATCCTCGGGGCGTGCTTCTCTCTGACAAGGACATCCGGGCCGAGATCGATGCCGGGCGCGTACGGATCGATCCCTACGACGAATCCATGGTGCAGCCGTCGAGCGTCGACGTACGTCTTGATCGGTACTTCCGGGTGTTCGAGAACCACCGGTACCCCCACATCGATCCGTCCATCGAGCAGGCGGATCTCACGCGGCTCGTCGAGCCCGAGGGGGACGAGCCGTTCATCCTCCACCCCGGGGAGTTCGTGCTCGCGTCGACGTACGAGGTCATCACGCTTCCCGATGATCTGGCGTCCCGGCTCGAGGGCAAGAGTTCGCTCGGGCGGCTCGGGCTCGTCACGCACTCCACCGCCGGGTTCATCGACCCCGGCTTCTCCGGGCACGTGACCCTTGAGCTGTCCAACCTCGCGACCCTCCCCATCAAGCTCTGGCCGGGCATGAAGATCGGGCAGCTGTGCTTGTTCCAGCTCAGCTCGTCGGCCGAGTTCCCGTACGGCAGCGACCGGTACGGGTCCCGCTATCAGGGGCAGCGCGGGCCGACCGCCTCACGCTCCTTCCTCAACTTCCATCGGACCCAGGTGTGAGTGGCGGCGACATGAGTGATGACGTGAGTGACGTGCGCGAGAATCTCAGCTACGAGCGCTTCGGGCTCGCCGTCCGCGAGCTTGCCCAGACCATCGCCGACGACGGGTACGAGCCCGACATCGTCCTCTGCATCGCCCGCGGCGGCGTCTTCGTCGCCGGCGGCCTCGCCTACGCCCTCGACTGCAAGAACATCCACCTCGTGAATGTCGAGTTCTATACCGGTGTCGGGACCACTCTGGACATGCCGGTCATGCTGGCGCCCGTCCCCAACGCCATCGACTTCTCCGACAAGAAGGTGCTGATCACGGACGACGTCGCCGACACCGGCAAGACGCTGAAGCTCGTGTACGACTTCTGCGTCGACGCCGTTGCTGAGGTGCGGTCCGCCGTCATCTACGAGAAGTCCCAGTCGCTCGTGAAGTGCGAGTACGTGTGGAAGCGCACGGATGAGTGGATCAACTTTCCGTGGAGTGTCGAGCCGCCTGTGGTGAGGAGGGCCGGGCAGGTTCTCGACGCGTAGCGCTCCGCTGGGTGCCCGCTCTTTGGCTGCGGCGCCGTTGTGGCTGGTCGCGCAGTTCCCCGCGCCCCTTATGGGGCGCGTTTTTCTTGCCGTTAAAAAAACGCTTGCGTTTCGCTAACGGGCCCCGTAGCGTTTGTGTACGAAACCGTTTCGTATCGATCGCGGGGAGGGGCCAGGTCATGACCGTGAGCAGTCCGGTGGTTCTTGCCCTCGTGCTCTCCCTGGTGTCCGCGTTCTCCTACGCGGCGGCCGCTGTGGTTCAGGAGCGGACCGCGGCCGGTACGGCCGATCTGCGGGGCGCGCTCGCCCGCGGGTCGTGGTGGTGGGCCGTCGGGCTCAACGCCTCGGGCGCGCTGCTGCATGTGGTCGCGCTGCGGTACGGGCCGCTGACCCTCGTGCAGCCGCTCGGGGCGCTGACCCTTGTGGTGGCGGTGCCGCTGGGGTCGCTGGTCGCCCGGCGGCGGACCTCGGGCGTCCAGTGGCGCGGCATGGGTCTGACCCTCGTCGGGCTGACGGCGTTGCTCGTCGCCACCGCGGCGGGGCACGCGCCCGACGACACCCTGGGGACCGGTGAGGTGCTTGGGGTCGCGCTCGTCGCCTTCGTCGTCATCGCTGTGCTCGTTCGCGCCGGGTCCGGCAGTTCCGGCCTCGGCGGGCTCGCCTTCGCCGCTGCCTCCGGTATCGCCTCTGGGGTCGGGTCCACGCTGGCGCAGAAGCTCGCCGTCGGGCCGGCCGTGTCCTGGAGTGTGGCGGTAGTCGTGGTTCTCACCGTCGTGTTCGCCTCGGGTGGGCTGCTGCTCTCCCAGAAGGCGTACCGCAGTGGCCTCGGCGGTCCGCTGGCCCTGTTGACCCTCGTCAACCCGGTCACCGCGTCCGTCATCGGCATCGGTCTGCTCGGCGAGGGCTTCCAGTACGGCACGACCGGCACGCTGATCGCCCTCGCCGGTGCCGTGGCGGCCGCCCGGGGCGTGATTCTGCTCAGCCGCCCTCAGCCCGACCAGTCCGACCAGGACCTTCCCGGTCAGCCTGCCGCTGCCCCCGCCCGCGACCGTTCGCTCCCGCCTCGCCCCGCCCGGCTCCTCCGCGCCCGGCTCCCGGCCGCCGCGCGGGTACGCCCCGTCACCGTCGAACTCGGCGTCGAACTCGGCGTCGAACTCACCGGCACGAGCCGGACCGTCTGAGAAGGAGAAGGGGAACACCAGAGATGACCATGACCATGATCATGACCGCCACCGCCACCGCCACCGCCACCGCCACCGCGACCGCTAGCGCCGCAGCCGCAGCGACCGCCGCCTCCGCCTCGGCCATGGCGAAGCCCCTTCCGACCCTGCGGCCCCGCACGACCGTGCGCGCCGCAGGACTCGTCGACGTACCGGCCGTGGCCCGCCTGATCGCCCCGACCGACGCCGACACCGGCACCGGAGTCGTCCCCGTGGACTGGGACCGGGCCCGCCGTGCCATGCGGCTGATGCTGGCCCATCACGCTCTGGAGGACGGTCAGGTGTGGGTGGCCGAGCGTGAGGACGGCACGCTGCTCGCGGCCGCCGTCTGGCTGCCGCCCAGTTCCGGTGCCGAGCCGCCCGACCAGCGCTTCAGCGGCCTGCTCTCGCGTGAGCTCGCCCTCGGCCCGCAGGAGCGCCCGGAGCGCCTGTTCCTGTCGGCCGGGCCCGAGGCGAACCACTGGAAGCCCGACGAGTCGCACTGGAAGGTGGCCGTCGTCGGCGCCCTGGACGACACCAGCGCCTGGGACCACACCGTCGCCGACGACCTGCTGGCACCTGGGCTGCGTGCCGTCGACGAGGAGGGCGGCGCCGCCGTCGCGGTCACGCTCTCCGCCCGGCACGGGGACCAGCTGCGGCCGCTCGGCTTCCGCCGGCCGCGCGCGGTCTGCCTCACGCCGGGCGGGAGTGTGTGGATGACGACCCGTCAACCTGCGGGCACAGCACGGGAATCCGCTGCACCAGGTTGTTTCCGAAGCCTCCCCGGTTCCAGGGCTGCGTGACCGGCTGGGTGTTGCCCGCGGCGTCCGTGGCCCGGGCCGTCAGGACGTGCGTGCCAGGGGTGGCCGTCCAGGGTGCCTCCCAGTGGCGCCAGGACCAGGCGTGGCCCGGGCGGCCGTCCGGCGGGTCGAGCTCCGCCTCCAGCCAGGAGCCGCCGTCGTCCGTGCTGACCTCGACCTTCGTCACCGGGGCGTGGCCCGACCAGGCGCGGCCCTCCAGCCGCAGTGGACCGGGGCGTACGACCCTCGTGCGGGACATGAAGTCCGGGAAGCCGGGCGGGACCATCAGCGCGCGCGGGGCGATACGGGTCACCGGGTCGCCGGGCTCGTCCGCCGCCTGGCGGTAGCGGTACGCCACCGACTGCTGGAAGCCCGTGAACGGGGTGTCGGTGAGCGTGATGTCCCGCAGCCACTTCACATGCGCCATGCCGTACCAGCCGGGGACCACCAGACGCAGCGGGTGGCCGTGCTGCGGTGGCAGCGGGGCGCCGTTCATCTCGTACGCCACCAGGGCCTCCCGGTCGGCGGCCGTGGCGTCCGTGAGCGTCAGGCTGCGGCGGTAGTCCTGCTCGACGCCGCGTTCCACGCCGTGGTCGGCGCCTGTGAAGACCGCCTCGACCGCGTCCGGCTCGACTCCCGCCTCGGCGAGCAGCGTCCGCAGGGGTACGCCGGTCCAGTCCGCCGTGCCGACCGCCTCGACCAGCCAGGGCTGGCTCACGGGGCGCGGGGTGAGGCGGGCCCGGCCGTTGCCCGCGCACTCCATGGTCACGCGGTGGGTGACGGGCGGGAGGGAGTACAGCGCGGACAGGTCCAGGACCAGGGGCGTACGGACCCTTCCGCCAACCGTCAGGGTCCACCTCCCGGCCTCGACGGGCGGGATGTACGGGATGTCGTAGTGGACCAGTACGTAGTGCAGGCCGGGCGGGGTCACGTCGTGGCGCAGGGCCTCCAGGAGGAGGCCGTGGTTGCGGGCCGCCAGGGCCAGCTCCTCGTGGCTGATGCCCTCGTCGGGTCCGGCCACGCGCCCGGGCACGCTGACGTCCTCCAGCGAGCGGGCCGAACCGGCGCGGCCACCCCCACAACTGCGGCCACCCTCGCCCCCGCCCTCGCCACTGCGGCCGCGCTCGCCCCCGTCACTGCGACCGTCGCCGTCGTGACCCTGCCCCGGCCCCTGCCGTCCGCTGCGGCTGTCCATGGCTCCATGGTGCTCCCCTCGCCGCGCCCGGGCACCCCGCTCGCGATTGCCAGGCCCGGCGAGCGGCGAGACCCTTGACATATCGGCCCTGGGGCGGATGAAACGTGCGATCGCGGACGGACCGTACCTACCGGGCCTCGCGAGGAGAGCGATCGTCATGGGAGGCACCACCGGCACCACAGGCACCGGCACAGGCACCACCATCGGCAACAGCAGCGGCGGGATGGACGGTACGACCCTGGAGGCGATGCGGACCGGACTGCGCGGCCCGGTCATCGCTCCCGAGGACGCGGCGTACGACGAGTCCCGGTCGATCTACAACGCGATGATCGACCGGCGGCCGGCCGCCTTCGTGCGGTGCGCGGACGCCGGGGACGTGATGAACGCCGTCGACTTCGTCCGCGACCACGGGCTCGAACTCGCCGTGCACGGTGGCGGACACAGCGGCCCGGGGCTGTGCCTGGTGGACGGCGGTGTCACCCTCGACCTGTCGCCGATGCGCTGGGTACGGGTCGACCCGGTCGCGAAGACCGCGCAGGCCGGCGGCGGCAGCCTGCTCGGCGACCTGGACCACGCCGCGCACGCCTTCGGCCTCGCCACACCCGCCGGGATCATGTCGACGACGGGCGTCGGCGGACTGACCCTCGGCGGCGGACACGGTCACCTGACCCGCAAGTACGGGCTGACGGTGGACAACCTGATCTCCGCGGACGTCGTTCTCGCCGACGGCAGCTTCGTCACGGCGAGCGCGACCTCGTACCCGGATCTCTTCTGGGCGCTGCGCGGCGGAGGCGGGAACTTCGGGATCGTCACGTCCTTCACCTACCAGCTGCACCCGGTGCACTCGGTGGGCGTCGGCATCACGGTCTGGCCGGTGGACCACACGCGTGAAGTGCTGCGCTGGTACCGGGAGTTCCTGCCGCAGGCGCCCGAGGACCTGAACGGTTTCTACGCGGTGCTCGCCGTGCCGCCCGGGCCGCCGTTCCCCGAGGAACTGCACGGGCACCGGATGTGCGCCGTCGTGTGGTGCTGGACCGGTGACCTGGCCCTGCTGGACGAGACGCTCGCGGTGGTGAACGACGCCGGGCGGCCTGCCTTCCACTTCACCAGCCCGATGCCCTACCCGGCGCTGCAGAGCATGTTCGACGAGCTGATCCCCAAGGGCCTGCAGTGGTACTGGAGCGGTGACTTCTTCGACCGGATCACCGACGAGGCCGTCGACATCCACCTCAAGTACGGCGAGAACCTCCCCACCGACCTGTCGACCATGCACCTCTACCCGGTCGACGGGGCCGCCTCCCGGGTCGGCTCCTTCGACACGGCGTGGGCCTACCGCGACGCCGTCTGGTCCGGGGTGTTCGCCGGCATCGACCCGGACCCGGAAAACGCGGGCCTCATCAAGCAGTGGTGCACGGACTACCGGGAGGAGCTGCACCCGTACTCGATGGGCGGCGCGTACGTGAACTTCATCGGGCCCGGTGAGGGCCAGGAGCGGGTCAGGGCCACCTACCGGGACCACTACGACCGGCTCGCCGAGGTGAAGCGGACGTACGACCCGCACAACCTCTTCCACGCCAACCAGAACATCGAGCCGGCGCACTGGCCCCGGGGCGACGCCTAGACGCCCAGTACGAACGCCCGGGGAGCCGCCCGGGAAGCCGCCCGGAGGGTGCCTGGAACGTAACGAGACGTCTAGAACGTACCGAGCTTGATGATCGACAGCAGGGCGATCAGCTGGATCGCCGACGCTCCCAGGGCCTTGGGCCACGGCAGGTCGTGCGACTTCTTGACCATCAGCGTGAAGAGCACGCCGGCCCCGACCCAGGTCGCCCAGCCCAGCAGCTGCACGAACGGCGCGTCGCCGCCCGCGAACATCGCGACGACCAGTCGCGGCGCGTCCGTGAGCGACATGATCAGCATGGAGAGGCCGACCGTGGGCTGCCAGGCGCCGTCGCCGCCGAGCTGGCGGGCGAGGGTGTGCGTGACGACACCCAGGATGAACGCGCTGAGGACGATCGCGATGGCCGTCGTCAGGACGATGGGCACCGCGTTCGACAGGGTGGCGTTTATGACGTCCGCGCGGGCGCCGTCGAAGCCGAAGACCGCCAGCAGGCCGTAGAGGAACGTCACGATGAGGGCCGGGGCCCACATCGTGTAGTCGCGCATCTGCAGGAAGGTCTGATTCGGGCGCATGATGACGCCCGTCAGCAGTTCCTTCCAGTGCAGCCGCGGGCCCACCGGGGGCGCGGTCGTCTGGCCCGCGCGGTACGTGCCGCCCGGGCCGTACGGGTCCTCGCCGACGGAGAACGCCGTGGTGTGCCCCGGCTGGTTCGCCGCGTACGGGTCCGGGCCCTGACCGTGATGGTCGTGGTCGCCGAAGTACTCCGGCTCACCGTGCCCGTTCGCCTGGGGCCACTGCTGCGGCCCGTTGCCACCGCCACCGCCGCCATTGCCGTACCGCTGCTGATGCTGCTGCGGGTACGGCTGGGGCGCGGGGGGATAGCCGTACGACGGGCCGCCCTGGGGGGCCTGCTGTCCGTAAGGCTGCTGCCGCGTCTGCTGTTGCGGTTGCGCCTGCTGCGTGCGGTTGTCCCGGCCGCGTCCGATCCTGAATCCAGCCACGTAATCGAACGTACCTGGTCCCGCACAGTGGCGTGCCGGGCCCGGGGCAACGGGCCCGGCTTTGCTGCCGAGCTGTGACATCCCCTAAGGGACTTTTCAGTGGCTGCTCAGGGTTTGGCCGTACGCGAGTCCGCCGGCCACGGCCGGGAGGCCGAGCTTGGCCGGCGTGACCGTGTAGGAGCCGTCGGCGCTCGCGCGGGGGAGCACCCACACACCGCCCGACCTCGCGTTCTCGCCCGGCGAGCCGACCGCGATGTCCGCCCTGCCGTCGTGATCGTAGTCACCGGCCGCGACGGCGGCACCGAAGGCGTCGCCCGCCTCCGCGACGCCCGGCAGGCGCGGGGTATCCTGCTGGTACGCGACGGAGTGGCCCTCCCCGTACGCGTCGACCAGGCCGGTCTCCCCGCCGAACAGGAGGGTCGCGGCGCCCGCGCCCGCCCGGGTGCCGATCGCCTCGCCGGGGGCGCCCGCGACCAGGTCGTCGCGGCCGTCGCCGTTCACGTCCGTGACGGCCAGGGAGGCGCCGAAGCGGTCACCGGTCTCGGCGACGCCCGGCACACCGACCGTGTTCTGGTCGAGGGTCTGCGCGCGGCGCCCGAAGGAGCCGTCCGGGCCGCTGCCGTAGTGGACGTGGATGCCGCCGCCCTCCGCGGACTCCTCGGGGCCGCACGGGTCGTCGATGTTCTCGTCGGCGATCTCGCGGCACTCGCCGAGGGCCAGGTCGTCGTTGCCGTCGCCGTCGAAGTCACCGGCGGCGAGGGCCGAGACACCGGCGTTGTCGGTGTTCCAGGTGTTGGCCATGCCCTCCTCCGCCGCGTCCCAGGCCCACAGCCGTACGTGTGACTGGGTGAAGGGGGCGTCGACCGTCCAGTACGCCAGGGCCAGGTCCGTCGTGCCGTCGGCGGTGAAGTCACCCGTGGCGAGGACGGGCGCGCGGCCGCCCATGGGGGCGTCAAGGACGGTGGTGAGGATGCCGTCGGCCGTGCGCAGCACGACCTTGTCCCGGCCGCCGATCACGATGTCCCTGCTGCCGTCCCCGGTCAGGTCGGCCGCCGCGACCGATCCGCCGTACGCCGCCGAGGCCGCGGGGCCGGTCAGGGCCGTGGACCCGTGGCCCGGGCCGCCTCTCGCCCCGCCCACGACGGTGACCATGCCCGCGTCCGCGCCACGGTCGGTGACGTCCTCGCCGGGGGCGCCGGCGAGCAACTCCGCGATGCCGTCGCCGTTGAGGTCCTCCAGGACGACGGAGGCGCCGAACCGGTCGCCTGCCTCCGGAGAGCCGGGCACTTCAGCCGTGGCCTGGCTGACCCGGACGCTGCCGCGGGAGCCCAGCCCCTTCGGACCGCCCCACACGACGTTGACGTAACCGGCCTTCGCCTTGCCGCCGACGCCTCCGTCGGGGACGCCGACGGCGAGGTCCGCGTAGCCGTCGCCGTTGAAGTCGCTCGTGGTGGGGGACGGTTGGGCCGCGGCCGCGGTGGGCGCGAGTGTCAGGCCCGCGGTGACCGCCGCGGCGACGGTGGCGGCGATTGCGTACGTCCGTATGTGCACGGGGGCTCCAGGGTGGTGACCGGGGACTGCGGTTCACCTGTGTGACACCTGGAGGCTGCCAGGGGTTGTGGCCGCGTACGGGTTCGTTGCCGCGTTCGCCGGGGCGTGCGCGTCCGGTGGGGCGTCAGGCCCAGAACTCGGCCTCCTTCTCCATGTCCTCCTGGCATTCGTCGATGTCCGTCATCTTGTCCCCGACGATCCGGAAGATGAGGCAGCCGTTCTGCTCGATCCGCTTGCCGTTGCGCTCGGCCGTGTAGCGGTGCATGGAGACGGCGTGGCCCCGGCCGTCGACGAGTATGTGGCTCATCTCGACCTTGAAGGTCCCGTTGGTCTCCTCGAAGAGTCGGCCGTACAGCTCGATGATCGAGTCCTGTCCCTTGTAGTCGCCGGAGAGCATGTGACTACCGGGTACATGGTGCGTACAGTCCGATGCCATCATGCCGCGCAGGGTGTCCATGTCACCCGCGGTGAAGGCCTCGTAGCCCTTGCGGACGAGCATTGCGTTCGGGTGTTCAGCCATCGTGATCGCCGCCTTTCTGTTGCTTGGCGTCTCATGGCCGACATTCTGATTATCCCGCTTTATTGGGTTTTTGCGCCGAGTTCACACCAGACGTACTTGCCCGCCGTGCCGTTGACCCGGAACCAGCCCCAGTCGTCCGCGTACGCGCGCACGATCCGCAGGCCGCGGCCTGCCTCGTCGTCCTCGGGCTTCTCGGCCGGCGGCGCGGGATCCGTGTCCCACGCGCCGATCCGGAACGAGTTCCCCGACCGTCTGAGCTTCAGGGCGGCGGGGCCCTCGGTGTGCCGGATGGCGTTCCCGAGGAGCTCCGAGGCGAGTAGCTCCGCCGGTTCGACGAGGGTGGGGAGGTGGTGGCTGGCCAGGATGTCGCGGAGGGCACGTCGGCAGATGCCTACGGCTCGGGGGTCGTGGGGGATGTAGAGGGTGTACTCCCAGGGTGCGGGCGTGGGCATGGGCATGCGGTCTCCTGGTGGGGAGGGGTGGGGGGCGTCGGGCGGTGGCTCTGTCTGGCCCGGCATGGCGTGGCTCGGCATGCCGGGGGGATGCACTTCCGCTCCGAGGAGTGTTCGTTGCGTCACTTACGGTAGGGGTAAAGGTGTAACCGACGCAAGGTGAACTGAGATACTCAGGCCCTCAACTCCTGGGAAAGATGAGGAATATGGTCGCAAGGAGCGTCATCACCGCGCGTCAGGAGCGCCTCGGCGCCGAGCTGCGCAAGCTCCGTGAACGGGCGGGTCTGACGGGACGAGAGGCTGCTCGGGCGCTGGGTATCGCGGAGACCCAGCTGTCCAGTACGGAGGCGGGTCGCGTCGGGGTGAGCGCGGAGCGCGTACGGCACTGGGTCAGTGAGTACGCGTGTGATGATGCCGCGCTCGTCGATGCGCTGGCGGCCATGGCGGCCGAGCGTGGGCATGGTTGGTGGGCCGGGTATCGGGAGCAACTTCCGCCCAGCTTCCTCGACTTGGCGGAACTGGAGCATCACGCCACGTACCTGAGGTCATTCGAGAACGTGCACATTCCTGGCCTGTTGCAGACCGAGGAGCAGGTGCGGGCGGCGTACGCCTCTCCGGGGACCACGCTCGACGAGGAACGGATCGAGGCGCGTGTCGCGTTCCGCCTGCGGCGCCAGGCGGTGCTCGATGAAGCCGACTACGAGGTGGTCGTCCATGAGGCGGCGCTGCGCGTCAGGTGGGCCGACCGCAAGGCGGCTCAACGGCAGCTGCTTCACATCCTGCAGCAGTCCGAACGACCCCAAGTCACCGTGCGCGTCGTGCCGTTCGATGTGGACGGGTTCACGATGATCGGCACACCCGTGCTCCTGGCGGGCGGCCCTGTCCCCCAGTTGGACACCATCCTGCTGGACCATCTGCACGCCGGGACGTTCATGGACGCGGAAGTGCAACTACGCCTGTATCGCCGGGTGATCGACTCCGTGGAGAGCGCCGCGCTGGGGGTCGTAGAGTCGAGAGACTTCATCCACCGGCTCGCGCAGCACATCTGAGGGGACCCGCAATGACACCGGTCGTACAGTGGCAGAAGTCGTCCTTCTCAGGCCCTGAAGACGCGCCCAACTGTGTTGAGGTAGCCGCCCGCCAGGGCACCCGTGCCCTCCTCCTCCGCGAAAGCGACGAGCCCGACTCGGTGATAAGCGCCACCGGTGCCGGGCTCGCCGCCCTCATACGGCACCTTCGGCCGTAGGGGCGATGGGCAGCGCTTCCTTCAACTCACCAGCCACCGCGAGGGTGTTGGTGAGGCGGGCCCGCTCGTCGTCCCCCAGCGGGACACCGTCGGCCTCGGTCAGGAGGGCGCGGGCCCGGGGCGCGTCCTCCAGGCGGAGGGCCAGTTCCGCGCGGTAGACGAGGGTTTCGACCAGCTCGACGCAGTGGGCGGACTCCCGCTCGCGGGTCAGGGTCGCGTCGAGGATGCGGGCGGCCTGGTGGGCGTCGCCCTTGGAGTCGCCGAGTACGACGGCGTTCTCCAGGACCCTGGTGAGCTTGCCCGTGGGGTACGAGGACTCGTCCGGTACGTCCTCGTCCTCCGTCGCCGGAAAGAAGCGGATCCAGTTGCCGCCGGGGTCGACGACGCTGAAGCCGGACCGCTTGCCGGTGTTCTTGCGTCGGCGGGGGCTGGTCATCCGGGGGATGCCGGACACGAGGACCTTGCCGAAGGCGGCCCGCATGGACTCGGCGAAGGCCTGGTGGATGGCCCCGGTGTCGGGGACGATCACCACGCAGGAGCCGTACGACTGCTCCGGGTCGAAGCCGTCGATGCCGGCGAAGTGCAGCTGGAGGTCCTCGCGTTGGACGCTGACGTAGGGGTTGGGGCGGGTCTGCCGGTAGGTCGTGGTGAAGCCCAACTTGCCGTAGAACTCGGTGATCTCGTCGATCGACCGGCAGGGCAGCAGGGGGATGGTGACCTCGTTGGCCATGCGGCTCCCTCGGGGTAGTCGCGGTAGTCAAACTTGATGACTCCCCGAGGGTAACCGCCAGTCCTACTGGAGCGTGCCCTCTATGAGCTTCTCCTCCGCGGACGCCGCCCCCGTGGTGGTGACACCCGTCGGGGAACCCGGCAGGCGCAGTGGGGCACACGCCGTCGGTTGCCCGACGAATGCCCCGGCAAGACGTCGCAACTCCGGCTCGGTATGTCCGCACAGTGCGGCGGCGCGCAGCAGCCGGCGTGTACCGGGACCTGTGCGGGGCCCACCTACGAGGCGGCGCCCCGCACTCGATCTCACGAACCGCCGATCATTTTCTTGATCTCAGGCAGCTTCTTTTCGGAGTCGACGTTGACGAAGATGACGTCATCGGACGCCTTCCCCAACGCGATGGCGATGTTGGGATCCACTCCCTCGATCGCATAGGCGGTTGTCGAGGTCGGCGTCCTTTGGCCGTCACTGTCATCGCTCGGTGTGTCGTCGCACGGCGGAAGGGTGGCGGCACCAAGCACGTTCCCGAGGGTGAAGTCCTTGGCCTCCGCGCCCGAATACGTGCTGTTCTGGTACTCGACCCGGTACGCGCAGGACGACGCCGACTCGCCGCCATCGCTGTCGCTCGATGAGGTGCATGCGGCGGACATGGTGACCAGGACTGCCGACAGCAGCGTCCACACGGATCCGGCCCTGCGGACCGGGAGTGCGGCTTTCATCGGTACGCCTCCTCTTGGAGCGTCTGCTCCGGTTCAGTAGATGCTGCGGAGGCCGAGAACATCACCCTTGCCGAGCGTCCTGGCCCTCGTGGAGCACTCGATCGAGTTCCCGAACATGGTGAGGTTCTGGTGGGCCCCGTAGATGTCTTTCAGCCCGAAGATGTGTCCGGCCTCATGAGTACCGACGCTGCGGATGTGCGGGAGTTCGTGCCGGTGAGGCCGGACCTGCCGCCGCGCAGGACGGTGACACCGCCCATGCGGAACCAGTCGCCGCCGATCACCTCGCCCGGGCGCCCACGGCGAGGTCGGGGTAGCCGTCGCCGTTGGTGTCGGCGGCCGAGACGTCACTGCCGAAGTAGTCGACGGACTCGGGCGTGCCGGGGACGCCGGACGTGGACTGGGTGATCTTCCTCGCCGAGCCGCCGGGGCCCGTGGAGGTGCCCGGCAGGACGAAGACCGCCCCGCCCGTGCCCGAGCGGCTGCCGAGTGCCAGGTCGCCGTACCCGTTCCTGTCGAAGTCGGCGATCGTGACGCCGGCTTCGATGAGTGAGGCAGACGCGGGCAGGTTCACCTTCTGGTCCTCTTCGGGCCGCCGGAGCCGCCCTTGCAGAACCAGACGCGGTCGCTGTCGGTGTCCCAGTCGCGGCCCAGGACCGCGAAGTCGGCCGTGCCGTCCTTGGTGACCTTGTCGGCGGCCACGACGACCGGGTCGATGTTCTCGCCGTCGGTCGGGTCGAAGTTGGTGGCGCTGCAGCGGGAGCCGGATGTGGTGAACGGGCCGCGCAGGTACCAGATGTTGACGTCGTCGACCGCGACGACGTCCTGCCTGCCGCCGGCGTTGAAGTCGCCGACGGCGATGTCGGTCGCGAAGCCGCGGTCCTTGTACTGGGGTTGTGGTACGAACTCCCCTTCTTCAACCCGGACTTCGAGCCCCACAGGACGGTGAACGTGCCGTTGTAGGAACCGTCGTTCTCGCCGGGCGCGGTGGCGATCACGTCCGCGTAGCCGTCGGAGTTCAGGTCCACCGTGGTGATGTCCGTGTCGAAGTAGTCGTTCGTCTCTGCCGAGCCCGGGATGCCCGCGCTGCTCTGCGAGACGACCGTGCCGCCCACGGTGGCGCGCCGGTTGCCGATGGCCAGGTCCCGGTGGCCGTCTCCGTTGAAGTCGTCGTAGTGCTTGGCGGCCGCCGCGGACGCACGAGCGGTGAGAGCCTGTGTCTGATCCCCTGATATGGGTCATTGGGCGTGTCTAGCCTGGTTGCGTGTCCGGGGTCGTCGGGCTGCCGTATCAGCGGCGTTGTCCGGAGTGTGACTCGCCGTTGGAGCTGAGTGCCGCGCCGAGGCGGTGTACTGCTCGGCAGCGTGTCGGGCCAGGCAGTGGCGGCGTGCACGGCGGATCCGACGCCGGGCCGCGGCCGAGCGGGACGGTGTGGGGCGGCGGGTCTGCCCGGTGTGCCAGGCGGTGTGGGTGGCCGGGGTCGATCACCGAAGCAACGTAGGGGCATCGTGGGCTTCGGACTTTGGCGTCCGTGCAGGGAACTTTGTCAGTCGTGCATCGCCCTGCGGGTGAGGTCATTGCGCGACCGCCATGCCGGTGCCAGCCCCGTACGACGGGCACAGTAGCCCGGCCCGGTCGCTGAGTGTGCCGGTCGTCAGCCCCACAAGGAACGGCCGCCGCGCACACCGGAATACGGGCAAGGCGGCGGTCGAGACCGCCTCTGGCTTACAGCCGCGACCGCCCGCGGCCCTGACAGATGTCAGGACCGCGGGCGAGCCGGTCCTCCTACCGTTCGAGGTGTCGCAGCGTTTCGGGGGAAGAGGGACGAACATGGCCGGACACACCGGGTCCCGTCCAGGGCGGGGCAAGGCCGTGGCCGCACTGCTGCTGTGTCTGGCAGCCCCGGCGCTTTCGGCCTGCACGGCCGCACCACCACCCTCGTCTCCCAGGACCCCCGTCCCCGAGCCGACCGTCGCCGCCCGCGCACTCACGCCCGCGGAACGGCAGACCCTGGCCAAGGCCGAGGTGCTCCTGACGCGGAACTGCATGCAGGAGCGGGGATTCTCCTTCCACGTCGTCGAAGACCTGCCGGACGGGGTCAACCGCCTCTTCCCGCTCGTCGTCGACGACGAGGGCTGGGCCGCCGAGCACGGCTACGGCAGCGACATTCAGCGGAAACGGGACACCCTCGCCGCGAAGAACCCGAACCAGCTCTACTTCCGGAGCCTCTCCGCGGAGCGCAGGGACGCCGCCGTGGACGCGCTGAACGGCCCGGAACCGACGGGTCTGGAAGCGCGGGTTCCGGGCATGGGCACGGTCCGGCACAGCGATCAGGGCTGCGAGTCCGAGGCGCAACGGTCCCTCTACTCGGACCTGCGCAAGTGGTACAGCGCGTGGAAGGTGACGGACGCTCTCGAGCGGTCCGTACCGTCCGCGGTCGCACAGGACGAGCGCTTCACGGCGGCGGTCTCACGGTGGTCGACCTGCATGCGGACCAAGGGCCACTCGTACAGCTCTCCCATGGAGGCACGTCAGCGGTTCGTGCGGCCGGCGGGCGCGACCGGATCCGGCGAGTCTCGCGCCACCGAGATCGCGACCGCGAGGGCGGAGGCCCAGTGTGCCGGCACCTCGGGTCTCGCGAAGACGGCCCGCACGCTCACGCGCGCCGAACGGGCGAAGACCGAGTCCGACCATTCCACCGAGTTCATCAACAGGAAGACGCTGGAGTCCGGGGCACTGAGCCGTGCCCGGGACATCGTCAAGGCCGGCTGACTCCCATCTGAGAGGTATGAGGAAATGAAGAAACTGACTCTGCTCGCCACTGGTGCCGCGATGCTCTTCGTGACAGTCGGACCGGTCGCCACCGCGCAGGCCGCCGAGGACGGCAGGCTGCACGCGTGGGCGCACCCCAACCAGCAGGGCGCCCACTGCTCCTGGTCGGGCAACAAGCGTGACTGGGACTACGGCGACGACGGTGTGACGGGCACCTGCCAGCCGATGCGCAATCTCGCCTCGTCGCTGGAGAACCGCGGATTCGCGGGCGGTTACGACGACGTCGACCTCTACTACAACCAGGACCAGAGCGGGGTGTACGCCTGCCTCGGTCACGGTGACGCGTGGCAGGACCTTTCGAGAGGGGACTACATCTTCAACAACGGCCTGCCGTGGTGGGCGGGGAAGAACGAGTCGGTCAACGACAACATCTCCTCGCACTCCTGGACCGACAGCTGCTGACCTGCCGATGTCGACCGTGCCGGGGGACGGGGGCCCGGCACGGTCCCACCGTTGTGACCGTCTCGTCCTGGGTAGGGCGAGGCCCGAACCCGGCCGGTCGGTCCGGGTGGCACCCATGGGAGCGCACCCCGCAGGCCATAACGTGGTCCCTCACTGATCTGCGGTTCTGACACAGGCACTGAGGGTCAGCGGGCAACCCCCGCCGCCAGGACGGCGGTGAGGGTCACTGTGGTGCGGATACGCATGTGGCGTCCCGTCAGTTGGTGAGGCCGGCGCCGAACGCGCCGTACGTGTACGGGCGGCCGAACGCGCCGGGGCCGAAGCCGCGGTCGCCGTCCGGGGAGATGCCGGTGCCGTCGGAGAGCATGGCGGTGACCGCGCCGACGCCCTCGCCCTCGAAGGAGGCGGAGACCGTGTAGTCGGCCTTGCCGTCGGCGTTGACGTCGGTCAGCAGGGCGTCGGAACCGAAGTAGTCCATGGCCTCGGCGCTGCCGGGGACGCCCGAGGAGGCCTGGGAGAGGGTGCGGCCGCCGGTCTCGGAGACGCCGTCCGCCGAGCCCTGGAGGAGGACCGTGGAGCCGGTGTCCTCGATCGTCTCGATGTCCTCGAAAATGACGCCGATGGCCAGTTCGCCGTAGCCGTCGCCGTTCACGTCACCGATGGAGAGCGCGCTGCCGAAGCCGTCGCGCTCCTCGTCCGCGCCGGGCACGCCCGGGGAGTCCTGGGTGAGCTCGGCCATGGGCGCGTCGCCGTTGACCGGGCCGCCCTCCGAACCGCGGACGACCGTCACCCTGCCGCCGAGGCTGCCGGAGTGGTCGTCCTCCGCCGTGAAGACGTTGCCGAGGGCGATCTCGCCGAAGCCGTCCCCGTCGATGTCACCGATCGCAATGGTCGTGCCGCCGCCCAGGCCGCGCGGCACGGAGGTCTCAAGACCGGCGGACGTGCCGAGATACGCGACCCCCTTGGACCAGCTGTTGGGACCGTCCCCGGTCAGCTCGGTCCGGTACGTCAGCACGAGGTCGGCCTTCGCGTCACCGTTCGTGTCACCGGCCTTGATCGCGTCGACGCCGTACGGGGAGGTCTCGGGCAGCGCGATCCGCTGCGCGGCACCGGTCGTGCCCGAGCGGGTGAAGCCGCCCTTGACGACGTACGCGTGCGAGGCGGTCGTGCCCGCGGCCAGGTCGGCCTTCCCGTCGCCGTCGAAGTCGCCCGCCGTCAGGACGCGGCCGAACTCGTCGTGCGTGGCGGCCGCCGGGTCCTTCACCGTCGTACCGCCGGCGACGCCGCTCGCGCCGCCCCACAGGACGG
Organism: Streptomyces sp. NPDC058697; assembly: GCF_042715345.1. Lineage (NCBI taxonomy): Bacteria > Bacillati > Actinomycetota > Actinomycetes > Kitasatosporales > Streptomycetaceae > Streptomyces > Streptomyces sp. NPDC058697. Next base: position 75,971 of record NZ_JBHXSU010000014.1, on the reverse strand, counting down.
CGACCGTGCCGCCGTCGACATCGCTCTCGACGTCCTCGCCGGACGCGCCGACCGCGAGGTCCGCGTAACCGTCACCGTCGAAGTCCGCGACCGCGAGCGCCGAGCCGAAGGCGTCCTCGGCCTCCGGGGTGCCGGGCACACCGGCCGAACTCTGGTCGATCACCGTGTGGTTGGCCGGGTCCAGACCGGTCGCGCTGCCGTAGACGACGGCCACGTACCCGGCCATGCCCTGGTCGCCGACCTTGGCGTACGGAGCGGCGAAGGCCACGTCACCGAAGCCGTCACCGTTGAAGTCGCCCTTCAGACCGGAGGGGGCGGCCATGGCCGTCACCGCCGAGAAGGTGAGCAGACCGCCCGTCAGCGCGGCAACGGACGCCGTCGCGAGGGTGAGTCGCAGATGCTTGTGCATGCGGGATTCTCCTGCTGCATGCGGGGACGCCTGGCGTGCGCCCGCAGTCAATGGGGTGCGTACCGCTCGCATTCGCCCGGAGTTCTCCTGGGCTTTACAGACGGTTGGCGATCACAAGACCCTTGGGGAGGGGGCAGGGTTGTATGGGGACGGCAGTTTTCTTGAGTGACTTGCGAGGAAGCTCGGGTGCCTGGTGCAGGAGGGGGGCATCCTTCGCTTTTCAGGGGCGCGGGGAACTGCGCGACCAGCCACAGCGGACCCGCAGCCTCCCGACAACCGAACCCCCGGTTCACTTCAACCGCAACGGCACCCCAAGCTCCCCAGGCGAAACAAGCTGCACCCTCCCCGCCTCAAACCCCTCACCACTCCCCCGCAACACCAAAAACGCCCCCGCCCGCTTCTCCCACAACGGCGCGAACACCACCGCATCGGAATGCCCGTCACCATCCACATCCAGCAACGGCGGCTGATGGCTGAACGCGTTCCACTTGTGCGGATTGGGCGTCCCCGGCAACCCCTCGGTCAGCGGATCAACGGCCTGCTCCCCATCCGCGGACGGCACCCCCGACGCCCCACCCGGCAACAAGGTCACCTTCCCGTCGCGCCCCCGATAGCCCGGCGTGTTCACGACGACATCCGGCTTCCCGTCGCCGTCGACGTCTCCGACAGCCGGCGACGACCCGAAGTCGATCCGCCGCTTCTCCCCGCCCTCGCCCTCGATGACCGACTCCGAACGCCCGCTCCCGAGCCCGGACTTGGCCCCGTACAGGATGGTCAGCGCACCACCCTCCGCGGGCATGTCCGCCGGCGCCACGGCGAGTTGTGTGGGCAGCAGCAGATCGTCGATGCCGTCACCGTCCGCGTCACCGGCGGCCGGCGTACGCGGCCCGTCGAAGGTCGCCACCGCCTTGCTGATGCGAGGTTCGAGCGCGGCGTCGCGTACGAGTCCGTCCGCGCCGCCCTCGTAGTAGCCGACCGTGTGCAGGTCCTCGGGCGCGCTCTCGTCCTCCTCCGCGTCGAAGCCGTACGTGAACACCACCTCCGCCTTCCCGTCGGCGTCGAAGTCGCCGGTGGTGGCCGAGGAGGGTGTCGCGTACCCCTGCTGGTCGAGGTCCAGGACGGCCTGCCGCTTCGGGGTGCCGGTGCGGTCGAAGGGGCCGTACAGCAGCAGCCCGTCGGTGCCCGGCCCGGTCGGGTTCGGGTCGCCCGTGCCGCCGTGTCCGCCGTCGAGCAGGTCGACGGAACCGTCCCCGTCGAAGTCGGCGGCGGCGCGCGGCTGGAAGCCGTCGGGCAGGGCCAGTTCGGTGGCCCTGCCCAGACCGCGGGCGCCGCCGAAGAGGGCGAGGGTCCCGAGCGGGGCGCCGGCCTTCCCGCGGCCGACGACCAGGTCGGTGAAGCCGTCGCCGTCGAGGTCGGTGCGCAGCGGGCCCGAGACGAAGCCCGCGCCCTTCTCGCCCGCCTCCCTGCTCGCCGGAGTCCGTTGTGCGGAGGCGGAGTTGAGGCCGTCGGGGGAGCCGTAGACCACCGTGAGCGTCTCGGCGTACCGCTTCTTGTCCTTGGACTCCGAGTACACCACGGTCGCGAAGTCGTCGTGGCCGTCGCCGTTGAAGTCCCCGGGGTCCGGGTCGTCGGACGGCTTTCCGGCGGCGGGCCTCTTCGGTCCGCCGGCCGTGCGGTCCGGGGAGCCGTCACCGCCGCAGCCCGCGGCGAGGCTCGCGACCAGGGCGACTGCCACCGCGGCGGGCCCGGTCCTCGAACGGTGTCGCATCAGCTGTCCAGGCCCAGGAACTCCGAGGTGGAGAAGGTGAGTTCGGGCTCGCGTGCGAGCAGGCCCTTCTTCGTGCCCGGGTACACGGCGATCGTGTCCTTGGTGTCCCCGCGGTACGTGCGCACGACCAGATCGGTCCGCCCGTCCCCGTCGAGGTCGGCGACCTTCAGCACGCGGGTGGTGCCCCGGGCGGGCGGCGGCACGGTCACCATCCCGGCCTTGGACAGACCCGTCGTACGGCCCTTGAGGATCCGCAACTCGGAACCGCTGGAGACGAGTTCGCTCAGTCCGTCCCCGTCGAAGTCCCCGGAGTCCAGGACGGTTCCCGCGATGCCGAGTTCACCGCGCAGGGTGCCGGGAACGTCGTAGCGCAGGGCGGTCCCCTTCATCGAACCGATCGCCGCGTCGAGCCCCTTGCCCTTCCCGAACCGGCCGAACGCCACATCGACACCGGTCGGGAGGGCGATCTCGGTACCGGCGGGCCCGGTCGGTCCGCCCGGGACGAGGTAGGAGGTGGAGGCGGAGGCGGCGGAACCCTCGGCGGTACGGACGAGCAGGTCGGCGTAGCCGTCGCCGTCTACGTCCACGGCCGGTGCTGTGGGCACGTTCCCCGGCGAGGCGAGCGGCGCTCCGGCCGCCTTCGGGGCGCCCTTGCGGGTGAACGGCCCGCGCAGATAGCTGAGTCGGCCGTCGGAGGCGTGCACGACGAGATCTTCGGCCTTGTCGTCGTTGAAGTCCCCGCACACCGGCTGGTCCGGCCAGTCGTTGCCGAAACGTGCCTGCGGGGGAATCGCCAGCTTCACGGCCTTGCCGGCCAGGCCCCGGGCCGAGCCGAAGAGGATCTGCAGCGGGACGGGCGGCTGGCCCTGTCCGTCGAACGGCGGGTCGGTCGAGACGACGAGGTCCGTGTAGCCGTCCCGGTCGAGGTCGCAGCTCGCCTCGGCGTCGAAGACGGCGGGCAACTGCCCCTTGGTGGCGGCGGCATTGCGGGCGGCGCTCAGCAACTGCCGGGCGCCGGGGGCGAGTCCGCGCGCCGATCCGTAGACGACGCCGATTCCGGCGTCGTCGCCGTGGCTGTCGCGCTTCACGAGATCGTTGAGGACGAGGTCCTGGTGCCCGTCCCCGTTGAAGTCGTCGGCCGCCTTGCTGCCCTTGCCGAGCGGCACGGGGAGCTGGGCGGGGGCCTTGGCGACGGTGAGGGGCGCACGCTTTCCCGCCGGGCCCCCGTCGCCGCTGTCGGCGGTGGGGCCGCATCCGACGGCGAGACCGCCGCCGAGAACGCACACGGTCAGGGCCGCCACCATCCGCGTACTCACTCTTCGCCCACGCACCGTGAACCTCATCCGACCCGGAAACAACAACGCCGGTCATCATGCACTTGTTCGAGCCGAGGGTAAATGGTGGTAACACGCCACCAGCTCGGGAAACGTGGCCGAACCTCACCGTCGGTCCCGCGGCATGAATACTGGGCGCATGCGGAAGTCCCTGCCGGCCGTGCTGGGCGTGAACCTGTTGCTGGGAGTCCCCGGCGTCGTTCCGGTGTGGCTGCTGTCGTACTTCGCGGTGAACTGGCCGCTCAAGGCGCTCGGCTGGACCGTCGGCGAGCCCACGGAGAACGACGGCGTGCTGCCCTGGCTGCTGGTCGGCGGGCCGGTCCTGCTGCTGTTCGGTCTGGCCTGGTGGCTCGCCAACCGCCCGCTGCGGCGCAGGTCGGCCCTGGAACCCCGGGTGTACTGGCCGCTCGGTGTCCTGATGACCCTGGTGCCGTCGTTCGCGCTCGTGCTCGCTCTGTGACAGAGGGGTTCCATGACAGAGGGATCGAATACGAAGGCACTGGGCCGCCGAGCATGCCCGGCGGCCCAGTGCCTTGTCGTGCCGTGTCGTGTTGTGCCGTGCGGGGTCCCCGTCCGTCAGGAGCTGTTGCTGTTCGAGCGGGTGAAGAACTCGATCTCCGCGATGGACACCTGCTTCTTGGCGTCGGTGGCGTAGGCCGACTTCACGGTGAAGCGCACCGAGGAGACCGCCCCGACCCGGAACTTGCGCCGCTGGCCGCCGGCGCTCTGGTCCAGGTTGATGATCCGGGTGGTCTTCTTGCCGTCGGCTGTGGTGATCAAGGCCTCGATGCGGTGCGGGAGGGCCGACTGCGAGAGCTTGTCCGGCTGGGTCGACACACCGGAGGTGATGACCAGGTCCAGCAGCCGGGTCGGCTGGGCGAACCGGGCCTCCAGCCACTGCCCCTCGCCGGTCCCCGAGACACCCGGCCCCCACCAGGTGTTGCTGAGCTTGTCGAAGGCGCGCTGCGCGGGGTGACCGGGATAGGAGCGCGACGCCTTCACACTGTCCGGGCCCACCGCGGCGCGCTTGGCGAAGTGGTCGCGGGTCGCGTCCACCCCGGCGCCGATGTTGAGCACGAGGGTGACGATCAGCGCGAGTACGAGGCCGCCGACGACCCAGTTCATGACGGCGCCGAAGCCTCGGCGCAGCCGGGGGCGGTCGCCGGCCCACGGGGTCTGCGCGACGCCGAAGCCCGGTATCCGGCGCCACCAGGGCTGCCGGCCCGGGGCCGCCGGCCCGCCTCCGGACATTGGCATGGCGCAGCGGCCGCAGTAGTGCCGGTCGGGGAGGTTGGGAGTGGCGCACCAGGGACAGGGGGTGCCGCCCTGCATGCCGAACTCCGGTCCCGGAGCGCGGACTTGGGGGCGGTTCGCCACCGGGCGTCCGGGCAGTACGGGCGCGACGGCGGGGGCCGCGGGCGCGCGGGGTTCGGGGTCGCTCACCGGGATGAGGAGGGACCTGGCCCGTTCGGCGGTGGAGTCGGAGGAGTCGGTGGACCCGGAGAAGCCTGTTGAGTGGGCGGAGTCCGGAGGCAGGTGGTGGCCCCGGCCCCCGGTGGTCGGCACCGGCTCGGTGTCCGCGGTGTCGTCGGGGTGGATGCCCGGGTGGGTGTCGGTGTCCGGGCGGGCGTTGTCCCGCGCGCCGGAGGGGACGTCGGGGTCACCGTAGGAGGCCGGAGCGGCGGGGGAGTTCGTGTCCCACTCCCGGAGTCCCGCAGGCCCCGCACCGGCGGAGCCAGGCTCGGTGGCGGGGTGGTCGTGCCGCGGCGGGGAGGACGGCGCCGCACCGGAGCCCGCGGGCGCGGCGTACGCCTGCTGTGTCCCGGCACGTCCGGAGCCGTCCCCGCCGTCGGACTGGCGTGTCCCGGCACGTCCGGAGCCGTCCCCGCCGTCGGACTGGCGTGTCCCGGTATGCCCGGAGCCGCCTGCGCCGTCGGAGTGGCCCCTCCCGGTACGCCCGGAACCGTCCCCGCCGTCGGACTGCCGTGTCCCGGAACGCCAGGAGCCGTCCGAGCCGTCCGTGCCGTACGACTGCCGGGGTCCGGTCACCGACCCGGAGTCGGCCGTCGTGTCCGTGCGCCGTGCGCCGGACCAAGCGGTGGCGGCCCCGCTGTCACCGGTCCGGCCCGAGGGGTGGTGGTCCGCGCCCTCGTCGTCCGGTCGGGGGCCGGCGTTTCGGGCCAGGCGGACACCGGTCCCCGGGCCGGCGGCGCCGGCACCGGTTCCCGGGCCGGTGGCTCCGGCGTCCGGCCAACCGGTCTCGTCCTCTGCCCGTCGGCCGCTGCCCGGGCCGGGTGCTGCCGCGGCGGCCGGGTCGTGGCCCGTACGGGCCGTACCCGTTCCGGCACCGGGGGTCGCGAACGCGTCCCATCCCGGCTGGTCGCCGGAGCCGCCGGCCCCGGCGGCGGAGTCCCGTGCCGGTGCGGCGGCCTCCGCGCGTACGGGGTCCCTGCGAGCCGCGTCGGCCCGGTCCGGGCCGCCGGACCAGCCGAGTACCGCACCGCAGGAGTCGCAGAAGGACTGGCCGGGCTCCGCCCGGGTGCCGCATTCGGCGCAGCTGCGGGCGGGCTCCCGTCCTGTGCCGGAGTTCTGGCTGGTCATCTCTCGGGAGTCCTTTCGGCGGCGGTCACCTGGACCGTGTAGGGCATGTGGGCGGGGCGGGCGGCCGCCACGAGGCTGTCGAGGCGGTGCTCGTCGGCCCGGGTCGGGTCGGGCAGGCGGAGCGTGACGTGCAGACGCGGGCTGCGGTCGCCGGGAACCGGGCCGAGAGGCCGGGCGTTCCAGGCGGCGCCGCCGCTCTCGGTGATCTCCGGGGTCACACCGAAGACCAGGCGTATCGCCTCGGACAGACCGCGGCTGGTGCCCCGTACCCGGTGCAGATACGCGGCGGCGGCGACGGCCGCGCGCAGCCGGTCGTCGGGCTCGGTGCCGTCGGTCTCCGCGCCGACCCAGCCCGCCAGCCACCGGGTGAAGTCCACCGGGGCCAGGGCCGGGGTGAAGTAGGAGTCCAGGCAGTCCAGGACGGCCAGGATCGGTGCGAGCACGTCGTCGAGGCCGCCGACGAACCGCTGTGCCAGATCGTCGTCGGCGAACACGGCGGGCAGCATCATCCCGATGGGCGCGGACGAGCCCAGCCCGTCGACGGAGCCCCTCACGTCCGGTCCCCGATCACGCGCACCCGGTGGTCGAAGGAGAAGACCAGGGACGGGGGCTGCAGGTCGATGCGGTTGGTCGCGTCGCCGCGTTTGCCGGTCAGGGGGTCGGCCGGGTGGAGCTGGACCTCGTCGACCAGCTCGACGCCGGGTACGCGCTGGAGCACGGCGAAGACCTCGCCGGACTGCACGGGACGGCCGAAGGGCCAGCCCCGCCCGTCGGCCCCGCCGGTCAGCGGGTCGAGGTGGCGGTAGAGGGCGTCGTGGGCCTGACGGCGGACCCGGTCCGTGTCGGTGCCGCGGAACGCGTGCACCGTGGCGACCACCGTGACGCCCTGGTAGAACGGCGGGCCCACCGCCAACCGGGTGCCGATCAGGCGGCGTTCGTCCAGGTAGTGGGTGATGCGGCGCAACAGCGCGTCGCCGGGCACCAGTTGCTCGAAGCGCAGCCGGCCACCGGGGTCGGGCACGGCCTGGGGCACCACCAACACTCGTACCGCGTACGCCCCGTGCTCGCCCTCGTCGCCCTCCAGACAGGTGATCCGGGCCGTCTCGGGGGCGGCCCGGCGGGCGAGCTCCTCGTAGTCGCGCAGGGTCACCGCCCGCTCCTGGGCGCGCAGCGTGATGGGCGCCCTGGTCTTCGCCTCCTCCACCGTCTCGCCGTCGACCCCGCCGCGCGCGGCCTCCCGGTTGACGACCTCGGAGACGTACGGGACGGACGTGCGCAGCACCTGGACGGCACCGCGGGCGACGTTCCCGGTCCTGCCGCCGCCGGTGCGGTAGCGCAGGGCTCGGATGACGGCGCCCTTGGGGGCCACCGCCCCGTACTGGCGCAGGGTGCCGTCGGGTTCCCGTACCGCCGGGCCGAAGGCGATGTCGCCGGTGGCGGCGTCCAGGGTGATGTGCCGGTCGTGCGGGGTGGAGGCGGCGAAGGACGGGACGACGTCCCAGTCGGTCCAGCCGTCGTGCTCGGCGGTCTGCAGCAGCACCGGAGGGGTGTCGCCGACCACGGGGGCGTGGGCGAGGCGCAGCCGCTGTCCGGGCAGACCGGTGGACTCGCCGAGCGCCTCGTCGTACACCGTCTCGGCGTGTACGGCCGTGGTGGTGCCGCCGAGGGTGAACGCCTCCGCGGAGCGGACGGTCGGGGAGGTGGTGTAGAAGGGCTGGTCGGGCAGCGGTTCGGTGACCCGGCAGCGCAGCCAGCCCGCCTCCTGCCCGCCGGTGCGGGACAGCGTGTGCCCGCCGGGTATGTGCAGGACCACCTCGCCGGGCCGGTTCAGGCCGCCGGTGCCGTCCCGGTCGACCTCGCACTCGGTCCAGCCGTCCTCGGTCCACGCCTCCCAGACCAGCGGCGGCTGCCGCGGGTCCACGCCGACACCGTCGACGCGGCTGTCCAGCTCCATCCCGACCGCGCAGTGCGGCACGGCGGCGCTGAGCCCGAGCAGCATGCAGTCGCCGGGCCGCGGGGCCTCGGAGAAGCACATGACGTCCTTGCCCTCGGCGAGGTCGGCGGTCCGGTCGGCGACGGGCTCACCGCTCTGCTGGACCACGAGGTGCCGCAACTCGCTCGGCACGACGGTCAGTTCGAGCTCGGTGGCGAAGACCGCCGCCTCCTCGCTCTCGGTGCGCGTGGTGGCGACCTCGGTGCCCACCGGCAGGAGGATCGGCTCCTCCTGCGGCGCGGAGAGCCAGAACGTGACGTCCGTACGGGCCGCGGAGGGCGGGAAGAGGGTGATGCCCACCAGGTCCAGGAACGCCAGGTGGTTCTTCTCCGGCACCCGGTTGAGCCGGTAGACGATCTGGTCGGCCATGTGGGCGACCGTCTCCACCAGGGTGACGCCCGGGTCGGAGACGTTGTGGTCGGTCCACTCCGGGGCGCGCTGCTGGATGTAGCGCTTGGCGTCGTCGACGAACTGCTGGAAGCGGCGGTCGTCGAGGTTCGGGGAGGGCAGGGCCATCAGCTGTCGCTTTCGGGAGCCGGGTCCGGCTCGTCGTGGGAGGGGATGACGTAGAACGGGAAGACCAGGCTGCGCGGGTTGTTGGTGCCGCGGATCGAGTAGCGGACGTCGATGAAGAGCACGCCCTGCTCGGTCTCGCGGCCGGCGGTCACCTCGACGTCGCTCACCTCGATGCGCGGCTCCCAGCGGTCCAGGCTCGTGTAGACCTCGTGCTGGATGCGGCCCGCGGTGGCCTCGTTGACCGGCGCGAACACCAGGTCGTGGATGGCGCAGCCGAACTCCGGGCGCATCGGCCGCTCGCCCGGCGCGGTGGCCAGGACGAGCCGGATGGCCTCCTCGATCTCGCGCTCCCCGCTGACCAGGGCGATGCCCCCGGTGGGGCCGATGCGCAGCGGGAAGGCCCAGCCGGATCCGACGAACTGCTCGGCCATCAGTGGGCCACCCGCCTTCTCCTGGTCGTCTCGGTCCTGCTTCGTCTGTTTCTGCGTTGTGGGGCGTACGTCTCGGCCGTCACGGGATCGGATACGGCTTCTTGTTGACCGTCACGAGGCCCATGAGGTCGACGTTGACGGCCCGGACGCCCACCTGGCCGACGGAGCTGACCTGGACGGTCCCGACCGCCTTGAGGCTGAGGGCACCCACCGCGTCCACCGCAACGGCCCCGCCGAGCGACTTGACGTTGACGTTCCTGCCCTGGATGTTGAGCAGCCCGCCGCTCTTGATGGTCAGCCTGCGCCGCGCGCTCAGGGTCAGGTCGGTGCCCGCCTCCACCGACACGGATCTGCTGCCCGTGATGCTGACCGTGCCCTTGCTGTCCACGGTGATCTCGGTCTTGGTGCGGTCGAGGTTGATGGTCAGTCTGCCGTCACCGCTGGCGACGCGTACGCCCTGTTTACGGGTGCCGGTGGTCTGGCTGAGCAGGTCGACGCGGTTGCCCTGCCGGTCGGACAGGGTGTGCCGGATCGCCTTCTTCCGCAGCCCGTCGTGCAGCGGGACGTCCGTGACCGGGGTCGGTTTGTCCTTGCCGTTGTAGAGGCCGCCGATGACGAAGGGGTGGTCGAGTGCGCCCCGGTCGAAGGCGACGAGGACCTCGTCGTCCACGTCCAGCGGGAAGATCCCGCCGCCGCCCTTGCCGCCCCACTGCGTCACCCGGGTCCAGTCGCTCTCGTACTGGTCGTCCAGCCACGGGAACTGAAGCTTGACCCGCCCCTGCTTGTCCGGGTCCTGGACGTTGGTGACGATCGCGTTGGCCACGCCCGGCATCCGGGGCTCGACGGCCGAACCGCCCCCGGAGGCGAGCCCGTACAGCGAGCGCCACTGGCGTCCGCTGAAGGTCACCCAGCTCTCGTAGTGCTGCCCGTCGCCGAAGACGTGCCGTACGGACGTGGCGGTGTACTTGCCCTGGAAAGGGTCCCCGACATCGGTCAGCGTGACCGGAACGCCGGGCCGCAGCTTGGGGTTGCCGCGCACGGCGACCTCCAGTTCGGCGAACGAGGAGGTCACGTCGTCGGAGAGGGACTCCGCGGCGAACTTGACCTCGGCCTGCTTGTCGTAGGGCGTGCCGGTCTCGACGAGCGTGGAGGTCTTGAACTTCTTGGCGGCCTCCCCCGGGGCGGTGCCGATACTGACGCCGGGGTTCTTCGTCGCGAGCGACATGGAGGTGAGCTTCTTCTTCGTGGTGATGTCCCAGCCGCGCGCCTGGACCTTGCCGACCTGGTCGGCGGCGGTGACGGCGGCCCGCAGCCGCAGGATGTCGTGACCGGCCTGGAGGACGAACGGACTCTTGTCCCCGTCCGTACCGACCCCGGGCGCCCCCGAGGCCGGCTTGGGCTTGGCGAACTCGAACTTGCCCTTCGCGTTCACCGACATGACCACGCCGTTCTCGTCGGCGAGCCGGGAGAGGAAGTCCCAGTCGGTGACGTTGGCCTGGCTGATGAACTCGTACACGGTCTTCGTCGCACCGATCGCACCGAGCTGGAGACCGTCCTCCTTGGCCAGCTTGCGGGCGATGTCGGCGGCGCTCTGGTTCTTGTACGCGGCCACCCGGCGGCGGCGCACCAGGCGGTGCCCGGCGTCGTAGCCGCGCACGACGGTGAAGGTGCCGGTGCCGTCGTAGTCCGCCTCCAGGCCGGTGACCTCGCCGGTCAGCAGCGGATCGGAGGCACCCTTGCCGTCGGCGATCGGGGTGAGCACGACCTTGGACCCGAACCTGATGCCCAGCTTGGTGAGGATCTCCCGGTCCGGGTCCCGGAAGGTGAGCCGGAACGCGGCCGGCACCCCGGCGCCCTGGTCGACCCAGCCGTCGACGAGCATCGGGGCGTAGTCGGGCGGCAGCGGTTTGCCGTCGATGGTCACCTGGATGAGCGTGGAGTACGCGGGCTGCACCATCAGGAACGCACCTCCTCGGCCGAGGGCATCAGGAGTTCCGTGCCCGACCGCAGATCGGCCGGGTTGTCGATGCCGTTGACCTCCGCGATGGCACGCCACGCGGCGGCGTCGCCGTACTCGCGCCAGGCCAGCGACTGCAGCGAGTCGCCCGCGACGACGCGGTGCACGCGCTGCGCGGTGAGCGCGCCCGAGGTCGGGTTCTGCCCCTTGGCCTTGCTGGGGATCTCGTGCAGCGTCACCTGGCAGGTGGCCCGGATCGGTACACCGGTCGTGCCGAACAGCGAGTAGTTCGCCTCCACGGAACTCACGTACGCCGTGAAGCGGGCCGTGGAGAACGAGCCCCACTGGAACACCACCCAGGGCGGCGAGGGCTGCTTGGCGGCGATGCTCTTCGTCGTCGTCTCGCAGCAGGCCATCAGCGACTCCACCTTCTTCAGCACCGAGTTGCTGTTCGGATCGAGTGACGAGTCCAGGAAGACCTCGACCGTCATCTCGCGGGGCTCGGGACCCATGAACTCCGGGACGTTGCCGTCCCGTACGGCCGCGGTGGGCGTCGTCTTCCACTGGGCGCGGCGGCTCAGCGTCAGCTGCGCCGGATTGAAGTCGAGCTTGAACGTCTTGATCAGAGCGCCCGGGGTGGTGCTGGTGCCGACCGGCGGCTCGTGGATGGCCAGCGTGGCGCGTACGAGGCTCTTGCCCGCACCCTTGCTTCCCTTTGCCATGTGGTGCCGCCCCCTCAGTCCGTGAACCCGTGGTGGGTGATTTCCAGGACCTCCGTGGCGACGGCCGGGTTGGCCGGGTCCAGGGAGGGGCCCTGCCAGCTGACCGGCAGTACGTCGATCAGCCCCCAGCGGGCCACCTCCGAACCGTCCGCCCGCAACGCGGCGATCTGCGCGGTCGGCCGCTTGACCCCGGTCGTCACGGAGGAGATCCAGGCCGCGACCTTGGTGGTGTCCGGGGTCAGCGGGCGGGTCAGCCGGATGTTGGAGAAGGTGACACGCGACGGAAGCTGCCACACGAACCCGTTGTTGCCGCCCTCCTGGTGCTGCTCGATCTCCACCGCGGACGAGAGCCCTTCGCACCCGTTGAAGAAACCGAGGCTCTCGCCGTCGATGGTCAGGGTGAAGAAGATGGTGGAGCCCGGGTCGAGATCGCGGGACATCGGGGGCGGCCTTTCTGCGGACGTCGGTGGTGCGGGGTGCGGGGTGCGGGGTGCTGCGCGGGCGTGCGGGGCGGTACGGGTCGTGCTCGTGGGTGTCGGCTGCCGGGTGGCCGCCGGTCAGTGGCGGGGGTCGCGGAGCTTGCCGATCCGCTCCCGGTCGAGCCGCAGTTCGGTGCGGACCAGCCGGGTGATCCGGCCGATCAGCCTGTGCGTCAGCTCGTCGAGCTGGAAGTCGGTGAGGGAACGGGGGTCGAACTGGCCCTTGGCGACCGGGGTGTACTCGGGCGGGAGTTCGTCGTCGTGCGCCGCCGGCGGGTCACTGGCGGACCCGGACCCGGACGACCCGCGCGACGAGGTCCCGTGCGCCGAGACCGCCGAGACGGCCGTGGTGGTTCTGGCGGCCGCCGGCTGGGGCGGACCGCCTGCGTCCCGTTGTACGGGGATGGGGGCGGGGGCAGGCGCGTGGGTCGCGGTGGAGGCATGGCGCTGGACAACTGGCAAGGCGGCCCCGGAACCGGGCTTGGCGTTGGCGGCCGAGAGGAGCGGCACGGCACGGCCGACGGGAGTGCTGGGGGCCACGGCCCGCTGTACCGCCGGCCCGCTGCCCGGGGACGAGGTCCGGCGCAGCGGCACGGCTACGGGGGTCGCCCGGCGCGGGCCTGCGGCGGGTGCCGCGGGTGTCGGGACGGGGGCGAGGGCACGAGCGGGGGTCAGGCTCCGGACGGGTGCGCCTGCGGCGAGCAAGGGCGCGGGCGCGTGCTGGGTCGTCGGGGCGGGTGCCGGGCTGCCTGCGCCGGAGGGGATCGCCGTGGCGCGTTGCACGGCGGGGGCGTTGGCGGCCGGGGTCCGCAGGGGTACGGCCGGAGGGTGGTGGAGTGGTGGCGCCTGTACGGGAGTTGGAGAGCCGAGGATCTGGGTGGCTGGTGCTCCGGGCGTACGGTCCGGTGCCGTTCCCTGCCTCGCTGTCGCCGCACCCTGGACGGAGGGCGGCCCGCCGACGACACCCGAACTGCCGGGAGAGGTACGCCCGGAGAGGGGTTCCGTGTTCGGGGGCGGGGCGGAGAGGGGGGCACCGAGCAGGGGGCGCTGGCGGGGGTTGGGTGCGGGGGTGGCCCGTTGCACGGCCGGGGTGCCCGTGGCCGGGCCGGCCGGCGGAGCCGAAGGGTTCGAGGAGGGAGGGGTGGCCGAGGCGACGGCAGTCCGGGTCGTCGGCCCCGGGAGTCCGGTCGCCGGACCGGTGGTGTACACGTTCCCCGAGGTCGGCGCACCGAGTCCCAGGCGGCGGGCCGGGCCGGAGGCACTCCGCTGCACCGGGCGCGGGCCCGCGCCGGACGGCGTGCCGGCAGAAACCGGCTCGGCGGGGCCACCCCGACTCGGGCCGGAGGTAGACGAGTTCGCGGCGGGGGCGACCGGGTTGCCTGGGCCGGGTGTTCGGCTCGCGGCGGAGGCGGCCGCCCTGTCGGCAGGGTTCCCGGCTGCCGGACCGGCCGGGTGAGCTGCCGGGCCGCCGTGGTCGCGGTCGACCCCCGGACGGACGGGACCGTGAGCAGGGGTGCCGGGGCGGGGGGCAGTACCGGGGGAGCCGGTTGTGGCGGGTGTGGTGGCTGTGCCACTGGAACTGGCCGTTGCCCGCTGGGCGTTGGTCGGCGTGCTACTGGAACTGGCCGTTGCCCGCTGGGCGTTGGTCGGCGTGCTACTGGAACTGGCCGTCGCCCGTTGGGTGTTGGCGGGTGCGCCGCTGGAACTGGCCGTCGCCCGTTGGGTGTTGGCGGGTGTGCCGCTGGAATCGGTCGTCGCCTGTTGGGTGTTGGCGGCGGCGCTGCTGGAACCGGCCGTCGCCCGCTGGGCATTGGCAGGTGTGCCGCTGGAACCGGTCGTCGCCCGCTGGGTGTTGGCGGCTGCGCTGCTGGAGGGGGCTGCTGTGCCTCCGGGTTCGGTGACTGCGTTTCTGGGGCCGGTTGCCGCTCCGGCGGAGGGGGTTGGCGTGCTGCTGGAAGTGTTGGCTACCCGTTGGACGTTGACAGCCGCGCCGCTGGGGTCGGACACCGCGTTCCTGGGGCCGGTTGGTGTTCCGGCGGAGGGGGTCGGCGCACCGCTGGAACTGTTGGCCGCCCGTTGGACGTTGACAGCCGCGCCGCTGGGGTCGGACACCGCGTCCCTGGGGCCGGTTGCCGTTCCGGCAGCGGAAGTTGGCGTGCCGCTGGAGTCGCTGGGCGCCCGCTGGACGCCGGTCGCCGCGTCGCCGTGTCGTGTCGCCGCGCTGCTCGGCCGGGGCGCCGTGCCGCGCGGGCCGTTCGCCGTGCCGCTGGGGCCGGTTGCTGTGTGGCTGGGGCCTTCCCCGGTCCCGCTGGAGCCGGTGGCCGTCCCGGCGGGGCGGGTCGGCAAGCTGCTGGGGTCGGTCGCCGCCCTCTGTACACGGACCGCCGCGCTGTCGGCACCGGCGGCCGTCGTGGCAGGACCGGCGGTCGTCGCGGCGGGCTCGGACGGCGTGCCGCCGGGGCCGGGCGTCGCTCGCTGGACGTTGACCACGGCGTTACCGGGCCTGGCGGATGCGGAGCCAGGACCGGTGGTTGCCCGGCTCGGACCGGTCGTTGTTCCGGCCTGATCCGGGGCCGCGCCAAGGGGAGCCGCCGCCGCTCGTTGGACGTCGACCGCCGCCTTGCCGGGCCCGGCGCTGGGCGTGGCGTCAGGAACTACAGCCGCCGCGCTGCTCGCCGTACCGGCGGAGGAAGCCGCCGCCTCACCGCCGACGCCGGTCGGGCGGGTGCCGGTGTGGGGTGCCGCACCGGTGGAACCGGCCGCCCCGCCAGCTGGGTTGGCCGCCGGCCTACCTGGGCGAGTCGCCTGGTCGCCGCGGGCGGCCGTCGGACCGACTGGCCCGGGCGCCGCGTTGCCGGGACCGGCCGAGCCGGTGGTGGCCGGGTTGGCCATCGGTCCACCCGGGCGAGGCGTCGTACCGGCGGAGCCGGAAGCGACCGTGCCGCTGGAACTGGTTGCCGCCCGTTGGACATTGACCGCCACGCCGGCGGGCGGCGTGACCGCCTTACTGCCTGAACCGGCCGCCGCCCGTTGGACGTTGAGCGCCCCGCCGCCGGAGTGGGTCGTCGGGCCGCCGTGACCGCTCGCCGTACCGCCGGCTCCGGCGGACCGGCTGCTGGAGCCGTCCGCCGGACCGCCACCGGACGCCGGGCCGCTGCCCGGACTGCTCGGAGCCAGGTTGCCGGAGGCGGCCGGGCCGACCGCCGAGGGCCGTTCGCCATAGGCCGCCGCCCCCGCAGAGGGGGCGCCCCCGGCCTCCCCTCGGGCAACCGGCAGCGCCCGTCGCTGCACGGCAGGCGTGGCGGGTGCCCTGGTCAGCGGGTTCGGCCGGTGTGCGCGGGGCGGTACGGGTGTCACCCGGGGGCCCACCGGACGGGACGCCGTGACCGGACGCGGCGCGCGCTGTACCGGTACTGGTGCCGCGTTCTCGCGCACGTCGGCCGGGCCCTCGGGCTCGTCGGACCGCACCGGCAGCAGGGTGTGCGACGGCGGTTCGAGTCCGGGGACGGGCCTCGCCGACGTGGTGAGCGCGTTCCTGACCAGCCCGCCCGGTGCTCCGTCGAGTACGGCGTGGGACAAGGCCCCGGTGAAGGAGGGGTTCTGCCAGGTGCTCAGCCGCCCGCCGAACCCGGAGTCCGCGACACCGGTCCGCGTGACAGCGGCCCGCTGGATAGGCGGCAACCCCACCCAGCCTGCTACAGAAGCGGACCTGGCCTCCATGGCCGTACCCGCACCCACACCAGTAGGCGACGCACCCGCAGCCGTACGAGACGCACCCGCACCCACATCCGTAGGAGAGGAACCACCCTCCCCGGAACCCGAGTTCGCCGCAGGCGTCGTCGCCGAACCGCCCCTCAGCCGGTCGAAGAACCCCACCCCTCAGCCCTCCGCCCCGCCCCGCGTCACCAGGGACGCGATCTGTTCCGTAAAGCGCCGGCGGTCCTGGTGTTCGAGATCCAGGATCTCCTCCAGGCTCCAGTGGAAGTGGTAGGCGACGTACGCGATCTCCTCGTGCAGCCGGTCGGTCGCGTACGTCACGATTCCCCCAGGCGGCTCCCGCCGAGTTCGACCTCGAAGGGTTCCGAGCAGTGGGGGCACTCCACGGCGGCGCGGGTGTGGCCCTCGGCGTTGACCTGGCGGTAGAAGTCCTGGAGGAACGCCAGGTCGGAGGCGAACATGTTCTCCACCACCCCGTCGTGCACCGACGGCAGCGTGCCGAGGCTGGTGATGACCCGGCCCAGCAGGACCACCGACAGATACGCCGGGTTCTCCTGGACACGCACGTCCCGCAGCGGGATCAGCTCGTCGCGGGCCGTGGCGAGGCGCATCACGCCGTCGCGGTGGACGGTGCCCGACGCGTCGACGTAGCCGCGCGGCAGCTCGAAGGGGAACTCCGTGCGCAGCTGCTGCGGCACCGATACGGGGGCGGGAGCGGGAACAGGCGCGGGCGCCGGAGCCGACGCAGCGGTCTGCTCCGGCCCCGCCACCGGTGGGTCCACGACCGGGCCCGGGCCCGCGCCCGCCCTGGCAGCAGTACGCCGCATTACTCGATGACCAGTTCTTCGAAGACGATGGTCACGGTCTCGGTGAGCGCGGAGGCCTCGCCGGCCTTGAGCGCACTGGCGTCGATCTTGGAACACCAGGCGTTGCGCATGTTGTACCGCTTCACCGGATTGTTCTGGTAATCCATCATGATGATCGACGCGTTCTTGCGGGCCGTGCTCATCTGGCCGGCGATCGAGTCGTTGATCCACGTCGTGAACGCCGGGGACTGGGTCATTCCGCGCACCACGGTGCACTGCCCGTCCTTCTGCACACCCGGCATCAGACTGACCTCGGGCCTGCCCTGCGCCGAGTTCGACAGGTGTTTGATGACGTCCTGCTCGATGCTGAGGCCGTTGACCTCCGCGAGGTACTCGACCATCACGCCGTCGATCTGCAGACCGAAATTATGTGAGGTAAGGGCGTCACCCGGGCTGAGACTCATCTGTTCTCTGTCCTTCTGGGGGTTCTTGGCAATGGCGTACGAGGAGAAGACGTACGGGCCGGTGTACGAGGAGACTTGCGAGGGTTACGGGCGCAGGCGGGTGGGCCTACTCCTCCAACTCACCGCTGCCGCTGGAGAACTGGGCCAGCCGGAAGATCACGAACTCGGCGGGCTTGACGGGCGCGATGCCGATCTCGCAGATCACGCGGCCGACGTCGACCGACTCCGGCGGGTTGGTCTCCTCGTCGCACTTGACGTAGAACGCCTCCTCCGGCCGCTGGCCGAAGAGGGCGCCGCTGCGCCACTCGTTGACGAGGAACGCCGAGACGTTGCGCCGGATCCGCGCCCACAGGTTGTGGTCGTTCGGCTCGAACACCACCCACTGGGTGCCGAGGAGGATCGACTCCTCCAGGTAGTTGAAGTACCGGCGGATGTTGAGGTAGCGCCAGGCCGGGTCGGAGGACATGGTGCGGGCGCCCCAGACGCGGATGCCGCGGCCCGGGAAGGCGCGGATGCAGTTGACGCCGATGGGGTTGAGCAGGTCCTGCTCGCCGCGGGTGATCTGGAGCTCCAGGTCCACCGCTCCCCGTACGACCTCGTTGGCGGGCGCCTTGTGCACACCGCGCTCGAAGTCGTTGCGGGCCCAGATGCCGGAGACATGGCCGCTCGGCGGGATCACCCTGGACTGGCCGGTCGCCGGGTCGAAGACCTTGACCCAGGGGTAGTACAGGGCCGCGTACTTGGAGTCGTAGCCGGCGGTCTCCTGGCGCCAGACCCGGATCTGACGGGCGTTCAGGCCCGGCGGCGGGTCGATGACGGCGACCCGGTCGCCCATCAGCTCGCAGTGCGCGATGAGGCCGAGCTGGACGGCCTTCACGGCCTCCAGGTCGATCGCGCCGCGCTGGTAGGCGGCCATCAGGTCGGGGACGGCGACCATGGAGATCTCGTCCACGGCCTCCAGACCGCCGAAGCCGGTGCGGTCGGCGGAGTCGCCGAGGTAGTGCGCCGGGCCGGGGTGGGAGTCGCTCGCCTTGGCGGGGGTGACGGGCGCGGGGGCGGCGGGGGCCGCCAGGGCCACGGTCTGGTTGTCGGGGCGCGCGAGCTGCGCGGCGGGCGCCGACTCCTGCACGGTGATGAGCTTGGAGCGCTCCTTCACCTGCGTGACGACGTAGTTGCGGCCGCCCTTCTTGGCGGTCACGTCGAACGTCTCGACGGGCTTGTCGCCCTCCTTGACGATCAGCCTGAAGCGCTCGGCGGGGCCCTCGCCCTCGGCGTCCGCGACCTCGACGCTGAGCGAGCCGCCCGCGACGGCGGTCACGCTGAAGGTGCCGAGTTGCTTCGGCTCGCCCGCGGGGAGCGCTGCCGGGGCGGCGGAGCCGGCGACGGAGGCCGGGGCGCCGCTTCCCGCCGCGCCCTCGGCGGTGCCGCCGACGCGGACGACGTACGCGGCGCTGCCGCCGTTGTTGAAGAACCCGTACACCGAGTGCGCGAGGTAGTAACCGTCGGTGAAGTCACCAAAGGCCGCGACGTACTGGGACCAGTTGGTCACCAGGGTCGGCTCGTTCAGCGGCCCGGTCGGCGCGAGTCCGACGAAGGCCGCGACCGATGTGCCCACTCCCTCGATGGGACGCGAGCCGCTGGCCACCTCCTCGACGTATACGCCGGGCGACAGGTAGGACGGCATGCTCTGCTCTCCTCGGGGTACGAGACAGGACGCCTCTTACCCTCACGCGCGAAGCGCGTCCCCCGAAACGTCCTGCGGGGCCCGACCGGGGGCAACCTTCTTGCCCCCAGGGGCAGTCCACCGACCCTTCGCGCCCGCACATCCGTCCGCTCTGCCCGCAGGGCTGCCCCTGAGGTCCTTCCGGGGTCCGGCACGGTCGGGTATCGCTGGAGTGCCAACCGTCGAAGGGATCAGGGTGCGCGCACACGCAGCACGGGCCGACAAGGCAGACGACCGGAAGGACGCCCGCCGGCCGGCCGGGCCGAGCGCGTCCGCGAACCGGCTTCTGACACTCCAGCGCCTGGCGGGCAACGCGGCCGTGTCGCGGGCCGTCGAGGAGGAGCGGCACGAGCACGGCCCCGGCTGCGCCCATGAACGGCCCGCCGCCGGGCAGCAGTCCGTCCAGCGCGACGCCTCGGAGACCGTCCAGCGGGAGGCGTCCGTCTCCGATGCCCTCAATTCCCCCGGCAGTTCGCTCGACTCACGCATCCGCGAGAAGGCGGAGCAGGCGTACGGCATGGACTTCGGCCATGTGCGGGTGCACACCGACGCGGTGGCGCAGCGGTCGGCGGCGGCACTCGGCGCCCTCGCCTACACGACCGGCTCGGACATCGTCGTGGGACCGCAGGGCGCGACCGACGAGATGTTGTTCCACGAGATCGACCACGTCCACCAGCAGAGCATGGGGCCCGTGGCGGGAACCGACAACGGCTCGGGCGCGAAGGTCTCCCATCCCGACGACCCGTTCGAGCGCCGGTCCGCCGCCAACGGCAAGAAGCTGGCCAGTGGTGGCGCCCCCGACCTGGCCCACCCCGTTCAGCGCGCCGCCGGGGGCCGCCTCGACCCCGTCCAGCGCGTGCACCACGGCGGGTCGGCCGCCGTCGACAGGCCGGTGCGGCAGAAGGCGCAGAAGGTCAAGAACCTGCCGCTGTACATCTCCGAACCGGAGTACTCCTCTGCGTCCCCGTCCAAGGCGGGCGGAAAGCGGGCGAAGGCGATCCTGGGGCCGAGAAGCTACTTCGGCATGGGCACCGACGCCGACGCGAGGCTGCCCCGCGCGATCGACGACGCCAGGAGTACGTACAACATCGGCTTCAAGGCGGGCCACCTGCTGAACGCCGACTTCGGCGGCAACGGCCGTATCGCGCAGAACCTGACCATCCTGACGCCCAGTGCCAACAACCGTATGCAGGGCTTCGACGACCCCATCAAGAGTGCCGTCGGCTATCTCCATCAGATCTACGAGAGCCTGGCCGGCCTCTATGTGCCCATCGACCGGCTGCGTTACGGGATCTCGGTGCGGATCAGTGTCTCCGGGCCCGACCACGTGTGGGACACCAAGTACCCGGGCAACTGCATCTCCGCGTACATCCACTGCAATGCCAGCGTGTACAAGGAGAGCGACGTGATGGCGTACTACAACGCCCGTGACCCGCACGACGGCAACGACGCGACGTGGGACTACGTGCTCGGCCTGATGAGCAACATCACGGCGTTCGTGGCCCGGGCCAACAACTCCGACCTCATCGACAACGAGCCGTGACCGGGCCGGTGGGGCACCGTCCGGCGCCCTGCCGGTCACGAGGTGTGCCCCTGCGCCTCATGACCCCCGCCTGACGTACTCCTAGCGTGGTGGCGTGAGCCTGTGGACTTCCCTGGAACCCGCGTCCGCGACCGTGGACCCGGGTGGCAGCACCCGCGTGCGTCTGCGTCTGCGCAATACCGGTGACGTGGTCGACGAGTACCGTTTTGAGCCGGTCGGCGATGTCGCGCCCTGGACCGTCGTGGAGCCGCAGACGTTGCGGCTGTATCCCGGGACGACCGGGACGGTGGAGCTGACGTTCGCGCCGCCGCGTACGCCGGACGCGACGGCGGGACCGAATCCGTACGGTGTGCGGATCACGCCGACCGAGCATCCGGAGGCGGTCACGGTCCCCGAGGGGAACCTGACGATCACGCCCTTCACGGAGGTGCGGGCGGAGTTGGTGCCGCCGACGGTCAAGGGCCGGTTCCGGGGGCGGCCGAAGCTGGCCGTCGACAATCTCGGGAACACGAAGCTCACGGCGTCGGTCAGTGGGAGCGACAACGGTGATCAGTTGTCGTACGACATCCACCCGAGCAATGTGCAGATCGAGCCGGGTCGTGCCGCCTTTGTGAAGGCGACGTTGAAGCCGCGGCAGGTCATCTGGTTCGGGTCGAAGGAGGAGCGGCCGTACAAGTTCGCCGTGCAGCGGTCGGGGGTTGCGCCGCTGGATGTCGAGGGGACGTATGTGCAGCGCGGGTTCCTGCCGCGCTGGCTGGCCACCTTCCTGGGTGTCTTCATGGCGCTGGCGATCACCTTCGTGATGCTCTGGATCGCCTACAAGCCCCAGGTCCGCAGCGAGGCCAAGGAACTCCAGGAAGCCGGCGTCAGCACGCTGGCGCCCTCGGCCTCGCCGGAACCGGTCGCCCCCTCGGCGCCGCCGTCGGCCTCCGCACCGGTCGCGTCCGCCCCGGCGGCCGACGGCGGGGGCGGCGACGACGAGCCCGCACCGGCGCCGACCAAGGAGAAGCCCAAGAGCCTGCTGCCCGCGAAGAACATCGTCCTGAAGAACCTGTCCACCAAGCTGTGTGCCGACGTCCCCGGCGAGGGCGTGGGCAAGAGGGACGGCCGGGTCCAGCAGTACTCCTGCGATCCGACCGCCGCCGACAACCAGCTCTGGGACCTGGAGGTGAAGGTCCAGAAGGGCGGCCCCGGCGGCACGGACCTCTTCCAGATCCGCAACGTCAAGGACAAGTTGTGCATGGACCTGCCGAACTACGGGGCGGCTCCCATCCACACGAAGGTCACGGAGTTCACCTGTGACGGCACGACCAGCGACAACCAGTTGTGGTGGCTTGCGAAGCAGGAGAGCGGCGCCTACTGGATCCGCAACGTCAAGAGCGACAACAAGTGCCTCGAAGTCGCGGGCAGCGACGACGTGCGCGACGAAGTAACCCTGATGATCTTCAACTGCACCGTCACCGACGACCAGGAGTGGCAGATCATCCAACCCGACGAGGACTGAACGTGAGCCTTTGGACCTCCCTGGAGCCCGCCTCCACGACCGTGGACCCGGGTGGCAGTACGACCGTGCGGCTGCGCCTGCGCAACACCGGTGACGTGGTCGACGAGTACCGCTTCGAGCCCGTCGGTGACATCGCCCCCTGGACGAGGGTGGAGCCGCAGACGCTTCGGCTGTATCCGGGGACGACGGGCACGGTGGAGCTGACGTTCGCGCCGCCGCGTACGCCGGACGCGACGGCGGGGCCGAATCCGTACGCGGTACGGATCACCCCGACCGAGCACCCGGAGGCGGTCACCGTCCCCGAGGGCAACCTCACCATCACCCCCTTTACGGAGGTGCGGGCGGAACTCGTTCCGCCCACCGTCAAGGGCCGGTTCCGGGGGCGGCCGAAGCTGGCCGTCGACAATCTCGGGAACACGAAGCTCACGGCGTCGGTCAGTGGGAGCGACAACGGTGATCAGTTGTCGTACGACATCCACCCGAGCAATGTGCAGATCGAGCCGGGTCGTGCGGCGTTCGTGAAGGCGACGTTGAAGCCGCGGCAGGTCATCTGGTTCGGGTCGAAGGAGGAGCGGCCGTACAAGTTCGCCGTGCAGCGGTCGGGAGTTGCGCCGCTGGATGTCGAGGGGACCTATGTGCAGCGCGGGTTCCTGCCGCGTTGGCTGGCCACCTTTCTGGGTGTCTTCATGGCGTTGGCGATCACCTTCGTGATGCTGTGGATCGCCTACAAGCCCCAGGTCCGCAGCGAGGCCAAGGAGAGGCTCGACGAGGCCGGCGTCAGCACGCTGGCGCCCAGCGCCTCGGCGACGCCGCCTCCGCCGCCCACTCCCACCGCTCCGGCCACGACACCCCCGCCCGCGGCGCAGTCGCCGGCCGCCGGGGGCGGCGGTGCCGGGGCCGGAGGCGGTTCCGAGGAGGAGAAGAAGGCTCCGGAGAAGACCGCGGCCACCGCCGTCCAGGCGCTCGCGGCGGACGACCCGGGCGGGCGGCACATCTGCTACCGGGTCTTCGTGACGGGCAAGGGCTGGACGGACGCGGTGTGCGACGGCGAGACGGCCGGCGTGGTGGGCGAGAACAAGGCGATCAAGGCCCTCAACGTCGCGGTGTCCGGCACCAAGGGCACGGGCAGTGCCGCCTTCGTCCACAACCCGGGGTCGACCGACGGCAAGGGCCACTACAACGGGAAGCCGTGGTCGTTCGCGCCCGACGGCATCGACAACTACTTCGGGAGCACCAAGCAGGACGCCCCGGACATGCTGGGCTTCACCGTCAACGTCGACAACGGCGGCGGCGCCGTCTGCCAGACCACCCACGTCCACAACGAGGGTTGGCACGGCATGGGCTGCGACAAGCCCGGCGAAGGCGAGGGCTTCATCTTCGGCGGCACCCTCAGCAACGATCTGTGGCTCGAAGCGGTCAAGTTCACGGTGTGAGCCCAAGCAAGGGGCGCGGGATGACACGGACCCGCGCCCCTCAGGGGCGCGGGGAACTGCGCGACCGGCCCCCACCGGCCCGCACCCGACGAACCCACCCGGCGGAGCCGGACCGTGATGGGACGGCAGCTACCAGTTGCCCTCTCCGGGCACCAGCCGCCCCGCCTTGCGGTACTCCCGCGCGGCACCCTCCCGCAGGTCGGCGGTGGTGACGGGCGCACCGCGCCCCGCGGCCGCGTAGGCCGCCGTGACGACCGCGCTGCGGATCGATCCTCCGGCCATCTCGAAGGCGCGGGCGACCGCCGCCGGTTCGATGTCCTCGGCGCACGGGACATGGGCGAGGCTGTGCCGCCACAGGGCCCGGCGCTGTTCGGCGTCCGGGAACGGGAAGTCGACCACCAGGTCGAGGCGCCGGGTGAACGCCTCGTCGATGTTGGCCCGCAGGTTGGTGGTGAGCAGGGCGATGCCGTCGAAGGACTCCAGGCGCTGGAGCAGGTAGGCGCTCTCCATGTTGGCGTGCTTGTCGTGGGAGTCCCTGACCTCCGAGCGCTTGCCGAACACGGCGTCCGCCTCGTCGAAGAGCAGCACGGCGTCCGTGCGGTCGGCCTCGGTGAAGATCCGTTCGAGGTTCTTCTCGGTCTCGCCCACGTACTTGTCGACGATCGAGGAGAGCTGGACGACATAGAGGTCCAGGCCGAGTTCGGCGGCGACGACCTCGGCGGACAGCGTCTTGCCGGTGCCGGACTCGCCCGCGAAGAGCCCGAGGACACCGTGGCCCCGGCCGCCTCCGGCGCTGAGCCGCCAGTCGCCGAGGACCTGGTCGCGGTGGCGGGCGCGCAGGGCGAGTTCGTGCAGCTGGGCCAGGGGCCTGTCCGGCAGGACGAGGTCGTCCCAGCCGACGTCCGGCCGGATCCGGCGGGCATGCCGCTCAAGACCGGACGCGGACTGCTGCCGCGCGGCCAGCCGCAGATGGGCGGCGGTCACCGCGGTGCCGTCGAACATCGCGAGGTCCCGGGCAGCGCGGGCCGCCCGCTCGATACGGTCCCCGCCCAGCCGGTACGGGGCGACGGTGGCGGCCAGGTCGAAACCCGGACCGTCCGCCCCGGCGCCGAGCGCGGCCGACCAGGCGTCCACGGCACCCGCGTGAGGCCGGGGCGCGTCGAGGACCAGCGGGTCCCGGTCGCACCACTGGGGGTCGTACGGCCTGGCCCCGACGAGCACCACGGTCACACCGGCCTCCGTCAGGGCCCGCAGCAGCGGGCCCGGCTTCTCCGGCAGCGGTGACACGACAATGGCACGGTCGCGCAGCCGGGCCTCGCGGAGCACACCGGGGAGGAGGTCGGAGAGGAGTTCGGGGACGGGCTCCCCGGCTGCCGCGGGCGTGAAGTGCAGGGCCCCGACACCCGCCGCGCGCAGTGCGGCCGCGGCGCACACCAGCCCGTCGCCCTCGCGGTGCTCCCGGAGATAGACGGTACGGGGGCCGGCGGCCAGCCGGGCGGCCAGCCTGGCGGTGAACTCGTCGTGCGAGGCCGAGGGGAGGGGAAGGGGCAGGCGGGAGGGCGAGTCGAGCGGGTGGAGGCTGCCGGCGAGCGCGGCGTCCGGGGTGTCGTCGCCGAGCAGATGGGCGACGAGCCGGTCCGGTACGCGCAACGAACGGCTGAGGAAGGGGCGTTCGGGTTCCTCGACGGTCAGCAGCCCGAGCGCGGCCAGCGGCGCCGACGGATGGAACCGGGCCCGCGCCTCGGCGAGGTGCGCGGGGAGCCCGCACAGGTCGAGCGCCAGCCCGGCGGTGGCCCGGCGCCTGCTGACGTCGTCGTTGAGGTACCCGTACAGCGGCTCGAAGGAGCGGTCCAGGTCCGGCGCGAGGGCGATGAGCAGGATCCGGGTGTCCAGCTCGGTCAGCCCGAGCCGCACCGCGAGCCGCTCCAGCCGGGTGGCCGGGGCGGGCTCGGTCCCTTCGGACCCATACGTGCCCTCGGAGCCGGCCGCCTGCCCTGAGCCGGCCGTGTCCTCGAATCCGGCCGCGTTCTCGAACACATCGGCGTACGGCACCGCCGTGGGCCCCAGCAGATGCCGTACGGCCTCGTCGGAGAGGTACAGCCCCCGCAGCGGATCGTCCGCCGTGGGGTCGACGGCGCCACGGCTCGCGACCAACTCGGCGACCCGGTCGCGCAGTCGGGCGAGCCGGACGAGGAGCGCGTCGGCCGTCGGAGAGGCGGGGGAGGCGTACGTGGTCACTGCTGCCGTTCTCCGGTGTCCTGCGCGGGGGTGTCCTGCTCGGGCGCCGGCTGCCGTTGCCGGTGGCTGCGCTCCTGCGAGCCGTCCAGCGTGCCGTCCATGCCGCGTACGCGGACCACGCCCTCCGTGACCGGGGGACCGACGTCGTACTCGGGGAAGGCCGGGAAGGGCGCGGTGACCACGAGGTCGAGGGACGGCTTGAGTTCGCCGCCGAGGGCCGACCAGATCTCCGCCAGGGAACGGGACTCGGTGTGCAGCCCCGCCACCGTGAGCGGGACGGACAGGCCCAGCGCGCCGAGCGCGCCCGGGAGTTCGTCGGCGGCCAGGAGTTCGTGCGGCAGCATCGTGGTCAGTACCGCGGAGAGCAGTCGGTGTTCGTCCTGGGGCTGTTTGGTCCAGGCGGTGACCAGGTACGACAGCCGGAACCAGCGGGGCGGCTGGCGGCGGCGCACGATCACGTCGCGTTCGTCGCGGACGGAGACCTGGCCGCGCTGGCGCCGGGAGACGTCCTCCCGGATGTCGTACAAGTAGGCGTTGACGGCGGGCGCGTTGCGCCGGGCCGCCCAGTCGCGGGTCGGGGCATCGAAGGAGATCTCGATGCCGGAACCGGCGAGCGCGCCACCCCCGAGCAGCCGCTTGAGGACCTCGTCCACCTCGTGGATCACCGTCGTGCTCCTGCCCTGCTGTGCCTGTGCCGTGTCGCCGCCGGAAGCCCGGCCGGCCCCTTGCCGGCACCGGTGCCGCTGTCCTGACCGATCGTCTCCCGCGGGCCACCGGCTCCGCAGGCACGCCGGGGACGGCCGCCGGGCAGACCGGCTTGCCCAACAGTCCGTGTTCGATTGCCCGTTCGGTCAGATGTAGCCTTCCCGAAGGGCATGGGCCACGGCGTGCGCCCGGTTGCGCAGATGCAGCCGGGTGGTGAGCCCATGCATCACGTTCTTGACGGTCCGTTCGGAGTAGGACAGCTTGCTGGCGATCTCCCCGGTGTCGAGCCCCTCGGCGACCAGCCTCAGCACGTCCACCTCACGAGGTGCGAGTCCCGAGGGGGGAGCGCCGGGATGGCCGGTCGCGGTGCGGTGCAGCGACCTGACCTGGCCTATCAGCCGGCCGAGCAGATCGGCGGGCAGGTCGCCGTCGCCGCGCGAGGCCGCGAGGACGGCCTGCACCAGCCGGTGCGCGGTGGCCTCGTGGCGCCACACGATGGCCCCGGCGCCGGACTCGATGGCATCGAGGAGTTCGCTCTCCCGGATCGCACTCACCACGAGGACGGCACGGGCACCCTCGCTGCGCACGAGTCTGCGCAGCCGGGCGAGCGTGGCCTCGTCCAAGGTGTCGTTGACCAGCAGCGCGACGGTGTCCGGCCCGGTCTCGGTCTCCTCACGGAGGTCGATCACCGGGTGCTGCCGCAGCTGGCCGAGCACTCCCTCGCGGGAGATCGGGTCCCATGCGTGCACCGCCACCGGTATGCGGGACTCGGGCCCGTCAGTGCCGGAAGCTGTGGTTCCGAATGAATTGCGCAACCGTATCCCCAATGTTCACGTACCCATCACCTCCGTGGGGTCCGTGACAGGCGTGCACTCACCACCCTTCTGTGACGCGTGTGGTCGGCGCAATCGTGGATCACCACGAGACACACCACGAGATCGGCGGCACGGTCCGCACCCGTGGGCCGTGTCGAGCGCGGCGCGGCGTCTGCGGCCGTGGGTCTTGTCACGCAACGAGGCCCCCGCTCCACGCCGTCCCACACAGCGGAACGCACCACCACGGCCACGAGGGAGGCAGGGATGTCCGTAGCGCTACGCGAACGCCGGGAGGAACTGGAGCTGGTGGCCGCCGAGGCCGAGCGGGCCCGTGCCGGGTCCGGCCGTCTCGTCCTGCTGCGCGGCGCCACCGGCACCGGCCGTACCGCACTCCTGGAGGCCGCCGCCGAGCAGGCGGAGGCGGCCGGCATGCGCGTCCTGCGGGCCCGCTGCTCGCCGGACCAGACCTCCGTACCGTTCGGTGCGGTCTTCCAACTCCTCGCACACGGACCCGGGTTCGACTCGGCCGCGGGGGAGGACCCCGACCCGCCCGGCACCCCGCCCCACCGGGGCAGGCCCGCGCGGCTGTGGCGTCTGCTGCGCGGTTACGCGGACGAGGCGCCGCTCCTCGTGGCCGTGGACGACGTGCACCTTGCCGACGAGTCCTCGCGCCGCTGGTTCGTCGAGGCGGTGCGGCGGATCGACCGATTACCCGTGCTGCTGGTGGTGACCGAGCGCAGCCAGTACGACATCGATCCGCCGGCCGACGGGCTGGTGCACACGCTCTCCCCCGCCCTCGTACGTACCCGCACGCTGGCCCCGCTGAGCGCGGGCTCGGCGGCGGAGCTGGTCCGTTCGGCCCTCGGCCGTCCCGTCCCGGCCGAGTGGGTGGACGACTGTGTACGGGCGGGCGCGGGCAGTCCGCTGCTGTTGCGTGCCCTGCTGGACGACCTCGGGGGCAGTGCCCCGGAGGACGCCCCGGCGGCCCTGCCCGACAACTGCGCGGCGCTCTACCCCGGTTCGTACGCGGCCGCCGTGTCCTGGTGGCTGGACAGCGCCGGGCCCACGACCACCGAGGTCGCCCGCGCGCTCGCCGCTCTGGACGACGACGAGGAGGACGACGAGAACGAGAAGTACCCGAAAGGAGACGGGAACGGGGACAGGAACGGGGACAGGAAAGGGAACGGGAACGGCGAGGGCGGCCGGGGCGGTCCCATGGGGGCCGACGCCGAGCTGCTCGCCAGGATGGCGGGCGCCGACCCCGCCCGCGTACCGGGCTGGCTCACCGCGATGACCGGCCTGGGTCTGCTGCGCCCCGGCCCCGGTGGACGGCCCCGCTATGCCCATCCGCTGCTGCGGGACGCGGTGCTGAGCAGCTGGTCGGGTGCCCTGCGGCAGGCGGCACACCACCGGGCGGCCGAGGCGATGCTGCGCCGCGGTGACCGCGCACAGGCGGTGGCCGGGCAGTTGCTGCGGTCGGCCCCGGTCGGCCAGGAGTGGGCGACGGGTGTCCTGCTGGACGCCGCGGACCTGGCCGTCCGGGACGACCGCAGCGACGACGCCGTGGCGTTCCTGCGCCGCGCCCTCGACGAGCCGATGCCGGACGCCCGCCGGAGCGTGGTCCTCACCGAACTGGGCTCGCTGGAGTACGCCACCGTACGGTCGACGGCCGGGATACCGCGGCTCGCCGAGGCGATGCGACTGCCGGGGCTGCCGCGCGACCGGGTGCGCGCGGCGGTGGCGCTGGGCACGGCCCTGGCCCGGCAGGGCGAGGCGCGCACCGCGATCGACGTGCTGCGCGGCCTGGAGGACCAGCATCTGACGGGCCATCCGGACCTGGTCCGCACGGTGCAGACCGCCTCGGCGCTGCTGTCCGACCACGACCCGGGGACCCGGCGGGAGGTGTACCGCTGGCTGCGCGAGACCGCCGAGCGCTCGCCGGGGCTGGTCGGCACGGCAGGACAGGCGCTGCTGGTGCGCTACGAAGCGACGGCCGGTCTGACCTCGGCGGCATCGGCGATGCGCCGGATCCGCGCCCTGCTCGCGCGGCCGGCCGACCCGCTCGCGGAGGGCTTCCTGCTGGGCACGGCCGCCGCGGTCGCCCAGTGGGCCGATCAGCTCGACGAGGCCGAACGGCTCGTACGGCGCGGCCTGGCCGGGCAGCGCCCGTCCCTGCTGCACCCGATGCATCTGGCGCTGCTGAACGTACGGGTCGACATCGCCGCGGCTCGCGGAGCGTACGCCGAACTGCTCGCGGATCCAGGGGCGTTGAGCCCCGTCGCGGGCCGGCCGGACCCGGTCAACGCGCAGGCCCACGCGCTGATTGCGCTCGTCGAGACGGACCGTACGGAGGAGGCCGCGGCTCTCGCGGACGGCTTCGACCTCCAGAACCCGTACGACTCCTGGGAGTTGAACCGCTTCCTGTACGCGCGCGGTGTGCTGCGCGCGGCCACCGGCGATCCGGCGGGCGCGCTCGGCGACTTCCTGGAGTGCGGGCGCCACCAGTCGGCACGGGACGTGGTGAGCCCGGTCGTCACCCCCTGGCGGACCGCGTCGGCGGAGTGCCACCTGGCGCTCGGCCGGCCCCGCCAGGCGCTGGCCCTGGCCGAGGAGGAACTCCGCCTCGCCACGGTGTGGAACACGCCCCGTGTGCTGGGCCGGGCCCTGCGCGTCCTCGGCACGGCGACGGGCGGCCGCCGCGGCCTCGAACTGACGGACCGAGCGGTACGGCTCCTGCGGCAGGGATCCGACGGGGCGCCGCGCGGGACCGCCGAGGCGGCGTCCGACGGTGACGGGACCGTGGCCCCGGGCGGAGAGCCGGTCGACACGGAGCTGATTCCGGCGCTGATCGCCCAGGGGCGCGGGCTCACCGCAGCCGGGGAGCGGGCGCGGGCCCGCGAGGCGCTCCGTGAGGCGGCCGAACGCGCCGAACGGCTGGGCGCGGTCCGGATGCGGGCGGCGGCGGAAGCGGCCCTGCGCGAGGGCGGCGCCCGCCGCGCGGCGACGGCACGGACGGGGTCCGGGTCGCTCACCGCCAGCGAGCGCCGGATCGCGGAACTCGCCGCGCAGAGCCGTACGAACATGGAGATAGCGGAGCTGCTGCACCTGGCCCGGCGTACCGTCGAGACCCATCTGACCAGTGCCTACCGCAAGTTGGGCATCCGCCGCAGAGCGGAACTCGGCGCCGCGCTCACGGACGCCGGGTCCCGCTCGGGCTCCGGCCCCGATCGGGACCGGAGCCGGAACCAGCGAGGCGCTCAGCCGTAGGGCGTGCGTGCGGGCCCTACTTGGTCGTGCGGTAGGCGCCGTAGACGGTCTGCTTCAGGGTGTTGCCGTCGGCGTCGGTGAGGGTGGCCCGCAGGGAGACCGTGCCGGGCCTGGCGGGGCTGCGCAGCTTGAGCAGCTTGCCGTTCACGGCGGTGGTGCTCTTCCAGGTCCTGCCGTCGTCGTAGGAGACGGCGAAGGCCAGCTTGCGCAGGGTGCCGACCTTGGTGGCCGCGCCCTGGAGGGCGAAGGGCACGCTGAGGGTCGTACCGGCCTTGGCGGTACTGGCCGTCGACAGACGGGGCGTGTAGCGGACGACGGTCAGCGGGAGCCGCTCGGGACTGTCACCGGGGACATGGGCCGAGGTGAAGGTCCAGGTGGCGGTCGTACGGCTGCCGACCGGGGACTGCGCCGGAGCGCGGGAGGCGTCCACGTCGAGCTTGTAGGTGTGCTTGCCCGCGGGAAGCGTGTACGACTCGCCGTCCAGCGGGGTGTTCACGGCGAAGATCTTCTTTCCGTCGGCGTGGAGCGAGCTCCTGGCCTTGGTGTGGATGGAGAAGCCCATGTTGCCGACGCCGTCGGAGAACAAGGGTACGGACGCCGTGAACGTGTCGCCGACGCGGACCGCTCCGGGTCGCTTCTCGCCGGGCGGGAGGGCGCCCTGCGGGAGGGACGGGCCGAAGACGCCGATGTTGAAGCGCTGGGTGTACTCCTTGCCCGCTGCGTACGCCCTGGGGGCGCTGACCTGTGAGCCCTCCCAGGTCGGCTCGCCCTCGGAGTCGGGGGCGCCCTGCTGGCTGGCCTGGTAGAACCACCTGATGCCGTTGGGCAGTACGTAGTCGGTGCCGGTCAGCGGCAGACGGCCCTGGGTGTTGTAGAAGTTGAAGAAGCCGTCGGGCAGCAGCGGCGAGGCGACGATGGACGCGGTCCTGCCCTGGGCGGGCGCCCCGACGACGACCTTGATCCTGGTCAGCTCGGCACGCTTCACGGTCCTGGTGAAACCGGACAGGTCGCCCGTACGGTTCCAGGCCAGCCGGTAGTTGACGGACTTGTGGTTCCAGATGCCGTGGTACATCGCGGTCGCCTCGGCGGCGGGCACCGGGGCACCGAACTGGCCGACGCGGATGTTGCCGAGGGACCGGGTGTCGTACACGGTGGTGTAAGGCTCGTTGTTGACGTTGACACGGAGGAAGAACATCGCGCCCGCGGGCTTGGCCGCGCCGTCCGGCACGGTGATCCTGACGGGTTTCGTCTTCCGGGCGTCCATGACCAGGGTCGTGTCCTTGGTCAGCGCGAACTTCGGGTTCAGCAGCACGGACCGGCCGTCGCCGCTGGTGAAGAACATCCCTTGCAGGGCGTAACGGCCCTTCGGCAGACGGATGGTGACCACGCCGTCCCGTTCGGCGACGGTATCCGTCCAGACGTCGTTGTCCAGTCCGTAGATGTTCGTCGCGGCGTCGGCAGCGGCCTTGCCCTTGAGGTCGAGGTGCTTGATGGTCAGGTCGTACGACTCGATCTCGCGGACCACGCCGAGGGAGGTGCGCGCGGTGGTGGCGCCGTCGGCGCCGGTGGCGGTCAGCGAGCCGCCGAAGCTGCCGTCGGCCGTTCCTCCCCGGGTGTCGCTGGTCACGGTGGCGGTCGCCTCGCCGCCCGCCGGGACGGTGAGCCGTTGCGGCGAGACGGTGAACAGGCCCTGGTCCGCGGGCTTTCTGTCGTTGCCGTAGGCCTCGATGGCCAGGTCGAGGGTGACCGGCTCGGTGCCCGCGTTGCGGTAGGTGACGTCCTTGGTGACCGGCTGGTCGTCGGTGTGGGGGTACTTCTGTGTCCCGAAGCCCAGCGAGGTCGGGCTGCTGGTGAGTTGCTGGCTGATCGCCCTTCCGACATCCACCCGGCCGGTGCCCTGTGTGTACGCGGAGGTCGCGCCGGCCGGCTTCGCGGAGGCGGTGAGGGCGGCCTTGATCCGCGGGCCGGTCCAGTCCGGGTGCCGCTGGGCCAGGATCGCGGCGGCGCCCGCCACATGCGGGGTCGCCATCGACGTACCGCTCATGGAGACATAGCCGTCGGCGGCGGGGTCGCCCATGTTCCCTTCGGCGGCCTTGGCGGCGACGATGTCCACGCCCGGCGCGGTGAGGTCGGGCTTGAGGGCTCCGTCGGCCGTGGGACCGCGGCTGGAGAACTCGGCGATGGCGTCCTGCCGGTCGACCGCGCCGACGGTGAGTGCGGCGGCGGCGCTGCCGGGGGTGCCGACGGTGCCTTCGTCCGGGCCCTCGTTGCCGGCGGCTATCACGAACAGGGCGCCGGAAGCCGACAGGTCGCCCACGGCCTGCTCGACGGGGTCGATGCCGGGGGCGTCGGTGCCGCCCAGGCTCATGTTGACCACCTTGGCGCCCTGCGCGACGGCCCACTGCATACCGGCGATGACACCGGATTCTTCGCCCGAGCCCTCGTCGTCGAGCACCTTGCCGACCAGGAGCCGGGCACCGGGCGCGACGCCCGCGTACTTGGTGCCCGCGGGGGACGCGGCCCCCGAGCCCGCGATCGTCGAGGCCACGTGCGTGCCGTGGCCCGCGCGGTCGACGGTGTCCGCGGCGGCGGAGAAGTTCTTCTCCGCGTCGATACGGTCCTTCAGGTCCGGGTGCGTGGCGTCGACGCCGCTGTCGAGGACGGCGACCTTGACACCCTTGCCGTCGTACCCCGCCGTGTGGGCCGCGGGCGCGCCGATCTGCGGCACGCTCCTGTCCAGGCTCGCCTTCACCTTGCCGTCCAGCCAGATCTTCCTGACCTTCGAGGCGCCGGTGCCGCTGGTGAGGGTCTCCCACAGGGCGGATCCCTCGGACTTACGGGCCCGTACGGCGTCGCCGTTGATGCTCGGCAGGTCCCGGCGGACCGTGGCGCCCGAACTCCGGAACGTACCCGCCGACACGGACGTGCCCTTGTCGTACGTGACGATCAGCGGTAGGTCGGAGCGGCGGGCGTCGTCGTAGCGCCCGCCGACCAGCCGCTTCACGTCGAACAGCCGCCGGTCCACCGTGCCGTTCGCGATCAGCGGCTCGGCGTCGCGCGGCACGACATACGCGCGGCCGGCGGCCTGCTGGATGCGGAAGCCGATCCCCTTGCGGCCCTCGGCGGCCAGCACACCGGTGACCTGGCCCTTGGCGTCCAGGGCCACCTTGTCGCCGGTCACGAGCGTGACCGTCCTGGCGGAGGCGGGGAGGGGGGCATCGGCGAGGGCGGCCTGGGCGCCGCCGGACGTGCTCACCAGCAGTCCGGCGCCGAGCGCCGCCGCGAGAGCGGCAGCCGACGGGACCGTCACGACCGCTCGTCTTCTGTGCTTGTGCGACTTCAACTCGGGCCTTTCACATGGTTCATGGCGATGTGATCGCCGGTTCGGGGCAGCATCAGGGCACGGCGGAGCGGCGGTGCGGCCGCTCGGCCGTGTAAGGAGAGGGAGATCGGGTGGGACGAAGACGCCGGCTCAGACGAGGCGCTTACGACCCCAGAGAATGACGAACGCGGCGATGCCGGCGGTCAGGGCCAGCAGGATCGAGGCGCCGAGCCACTGCATGGAGGACATCTGGGAGATCGGGATGTACTCGATGTTCCAGCCGACGACCTGTGCCTTCTCCAGGCAGGCGTTGGCGGCCTTCTCCGTCGGCTCGTTGCAGCTGCCGTAGCCGATGAGGTCACCGGACGCGGTGAGGTAGGACTGGTCCACGACATGGGTGCCGTCGGGCAACTTCGGGAAGTTGTCTCCCCCGACACCGTTGGTCGTGACGGTGACGACGTCCCCGAGGGCCATCCGGAAGTGCGACCACACCATCTGCACGGCGACTGCGAAGCCGAGGGTGACGACCATGGACAGCAGGGTCCGGCGCAGCAGCACGCCGATCGCGATGCCGCCGACGACGGTGAGCAGGGTGAGCGCCACGGGCACGGGCCCACTGCTGTCGAAGGCGAGTCCGTCGGACCAGTCCAGCACGTACGACGACGACTTGACCGGTGACCACCACCAGGTGAACACGGCGGAGGCCGCCGCGGTGGACACCGCGACCACGACCGCGGTCACCCCGAGCTTGGTGGCGAGCCAGCGGACCCGGCCGGCGGACTGCGCGTTGACCAGCTTGGCGGTGCCGCTCTCCATGTCCCCGGCGAGCAGCGGCGCGCCCAGGAAGACACCGATCAGGACGGGCGCGTAGCCGAGCAGCTGGCCGGCCATTCGGAGCGGCCCCTGGTCGAACTTCTCCTCCCAGCCGGACTTCAGGCCGTCGATGGAGCCGTATTCGTCGAGGTACATCATCATCTGCTGGCGCCCGTAGAGCATCACCGCGACGGTGATCGCGGCGGCGGCCAGCAGGGTCCAGTACGCGGCCCGGTGCTGACGCCAGACGAGCCAGTTCATGCCGCTGAGCCGGGGGCCACGGCCACGGCCTGCCTGGGTGTGGGCGGATTCGGCGGGGGCGGGGCTGCCGGTGCTGCCCGTGCTGGTCATCGTGCTCATGCCGCCACCGCCTGCGGGGCGACGTAGGAGCTGGGGCTGATCAGGGGCGGTGCCTCGGGGGAGCGCAGATAGGCGAGCAGGAGTTCCTCCAGGTTCGGGGTGCTCGCCTGCCAGGGGCCGCCGCTGACCGGCCCGTCGGGGCGGACCAGCGCGGTGAACTGCCGTCCGCTGGTACGGGTTTCGACGACGGTGTGGTACGCCACCTCCGGGGGTGTCCGCCCGTCCGAGTGGACCCCTGTCAACACGGCGTGGGCGGTGCGGAGTTCGTCGACCTCACCGGCGAGCCGCAGCCCCCCTTCGGCGATGACCAGCAGGTAGTCGCAGGTGTTCTCCAGCTCGGCGATCATGTGGGTGGACATCAGCACGGTGGTGCCGCGCTCGGCGGCCTCGGCCAGCAGGGTGCTCATCAACTCGTGGCGCACCAGCGGGTCGAGGTCGGACATCGGCTCGTCGAGGAGCAGCAGGTCCGGGCGCTTGCCGAAGGCGACGGCGAAGGCCACCCGGGTGCGCTGGCCGCCGGAGAGGGTGCCGATCCTCGCCTCGAAGGGCACGTTGCCCGCGCGGACGATGTTCTCGGCCGCCCGCTGGTCCCAGCCGGGGTTCAGCTCGCGGCCGAGCCGCAGGGTCTCGGCGACGGTGAAGCGCTTGAACAGCGGCTTCTCCTGGGCGAGGAACGCCGTACGCCGGCCGGCCTCCGCGGACTGCGGGGCCGCGCCGAACACCCGCAGGGTGCCGGAGGTCGGCTCCAGCAGGTTGGCGGCGATGGACATCAGCGTGGTCTTGCCGGCGCCGTTGGGGCCCACCAGACCGCAGATCCGCCCGGCCGGCAGCCGGAAGGAGCAGTCGCGCAGGGCCCAGCC
This sequence comes from Streptomyces sp. NPDC058697, assembly GCF_042715345.1. Taxonomy (NCBI): domain Bacteria; kingdom Bacillati; phylum Actinomycetota; class Actinomycetes; order Kitasatosporales; family Streptomycetaceae; genus Streptomyces; species Streptomyces sp. NPDC058697. The sequence continues at coordinate 40,191 of NZ_JBHXSU010000014.1, read as the reverse complement.
CCGGCGGTACCTCCTGCCGACCGCGTGGGCCTCTATCGCGGAGTCGTCCGCGAGGCCCCCGTAGCCGCCCCCATAGCCCGAGTAGCCCTCATGGCCCGTCCCGTTGCTCATCATCCGTGTCCCCCGTTCCCGGCGGCCGCCCTGGTCTCGGCGTACCGCTCCTCCATCACGGACGTGACCAGCGCGGTCACGTCCTCCTGTTCCAGACCCGCTTCGTGGGCCCGGTCCATCCACGCCTCCAACTCACCCCGCAGCGGCGAGTCCGCCCCCGCCTGGGGACGGGCCAGCGACTGGCGGACGAAGGTGCCCAGACCCGGCCGCAGTTCCACCAGGCCCTCCCGGTCCAGCTCGCGGTAGGCCTTGAGCGTGGTGTTCGGGTTGACCGCGGAGGTCGCCGCGACGTCCTTGGCCGTCGGCAACTGGTCCCCGGGCACGAGTACGCCGAGGCGCAGGGCCTGCTTGGTCTGCTGGACGATCTGCTGATAGGCGGCCACCCCGCTCCGCCTGTCGATCCGGAACTCCAACCTCCATCACCACCCTTTAGCTAATGAACTAGTGGATTGATGATGGCGATGATGGAGCACGGATCGCGTACCTGTCAAAGACCCCAGGTCGACGCCACGCCGGGGGCGCTCCGGCCTGAGCGCCTTGACTTGAATGCCTTGACCTGAACCAAAGTTGAGGTTCTACGTTCTCCGTATGGACACCACGAACGCCACGAACCCCGCCCTCTCCGCCCAGGACACCGAGGAGCGACGGATCCGCGAACTCGTCGCGCGCAGCCAGGAGGCCCAGACCGATCCGGACGTGCTGCCGGCCCTGCACACCTCCGACCTGGTGCTCATCAACCTCGCGGGCCGGCGTGTCTTCGGACGGGAGGACTTCGCGGCGGCCATGACCGCGGCGCTCGCCTCCCCGCTCAGGGACGTCAGGACCACGCTGGAGGTCGACGACATCCGGTTCGTACGGCCCGACGTGGCCATCGTGAGCCTGACCAAGACGGTCCACGACGAACGGCCGGACGCGCAGGGCCCGTCCGACTTCCCCGCGCGCGGCGCGATGACCTACGTCCTGACCCGCGACGAGGACGCCGCCTGGCACATAGCCCTGGCCCAGACGACCCCGATCGCCTGAGCCCGGCACGACAACACCCCATGTCCCGGGGCTGAACCAGGACATGGGGTGCTTCGTTACGGGGGTGAGGCTCTCCGGCCACCGGCCGGTTCACCGGCCGGTGCTCCGGTCACTTCACGGGCTGCGGCTCCGGTGCGTTCTCCGACTCGGCCTCGCCCGCCGGGGGCTCGTCGTCGAGCGGGGTCTTCACGGAGTCGAGCAGCAGCTGGGCCACGTCGACGACCGTGATGGACTCCTTCGCCTTGCCGTCGTTCTTCTTGCCGTTGACCGAGTCGGTCAGCATGACGAGGCAGAACGGGCAGGCGGTGGAGACGATGTCCGGGTTGAGGCTGAGGGCCTCGTCGACGCGCTCGTTGTTGATGCGCTTGCCGATCCGCTCCTCCATCCACATCCGCGCACCACCGGCACCGCAGCAGAAGCCGCGCTCCTTGTGGCGGTGCATCTCCTGCTGGCGCAGGCCCGGGACGGCCGACATGATCTCGCGCGGAGGCGTGTAGATCTTGTTGTGACGGCCCAGGTAGCAGGGGTCGTGGTAGGTGATGAGGCCCTCGACCGGGGTCACCGGGATCAGCTTGCCCTCGTCGATCAGGTGCTGGAGCAGCTGGGTGTGGTGGATGACCTCGTAGTCGCCGCCGAGCTGCGGGTACTCGTTGCCGAGGGTGTTGAGGCAGTGCGGGCAGGTCGCGACGATCTTCTTCGCGGACTTGGGCTTCTTCGACTCGGCGGTGAAGTTGCCCTCGTCGTCCATCTCCTCGCCGAACGCCATGTTCAGCGCGGAGACGTTCTCCATGCCGAGCTCCTGGAAGAGGGGCTCGTTGCCCAGGCGGCGGGCGGAGTCACCGGTGCACTTCTCGTCGCCGCCCATGATCGCGAACTTGACGCCCGCGATGTGCAGCAGCTCGGCGAAGGCCTTGGTGGTCTTCTTGGCGCGGTCTTCGAGCGCACCGGCGCAGCCGACCCAGTAGAGGTAGTCGACCTCGGAGAGATCCTCGATGTCGCGGCCGACGACCGGGATCTCGAAGTCGACCTCCTTGGTCCACTCCAGGCGCTGCTTCTTCGCCAGCCCCCAGGGGTTGCCCTTCTTCTCCAGGTTCTTGAGCATCGTCCCGGCCTCGGAGGGGAACGCGCTCTCGATCATCACCTGGTAGCGGCGCATGTCGACGATGTGGTCGACGTGCTCGATGTCCACGGGGCACTGCTCGACACAGGCGCCGCAGGTGGTGCAGGACCACAGCACGTCGGGGTTGATGACGCCGTTCTCTTCGAGCGTCCCGATGAGGGGCCGCTCGGCCTCGGCGAGGGCGGCGGCGGGCACGTCCTTGAGCTGCTCCGCGGTCGCCTTCTCGTTGCCCTCCATGTCCTTGCCGCCACCGGCGAGCAGGTAGGGGGCCTTGGCGTGGGCGTGGTCCCGCAGCGACATGATCAGCAGCTTCGGGGAGAGCGGCTTCCCGGTGTTCCAGGCGGGGCACTGCGACTGACAGCGCCCGCACTCGGTGCACGTGGAGAAGTCGAGGATGCCCTTCCAGGAGAACTGCTCGACCTGGGAGACGCCGAAGACGTCGTCGTCGCCCGGGTCGGTGAAGTCGATCGGCTCGCCGCCCGAGGTCATCGGCAGCAGGGCGCCCAGCGCGGTGCCGCCCTCGGCGTTCCGCTTGAGCCAGATGTTCGGGAAGCCGAGGAAGCGGTGCCAGGCGACACCCATGTTGGTGTTCAGCGCCACGGTGATCATCCAGATCAGCGAGGTGCCGATCTTGATCATCGCAACGAGGTAGACGAGGTTCTGGAGCACGCCGAGGGAGAGCCCCTTGAAGGCGAGGACCAGGGGGTACGAGGCGAAGTACGCGGCCTCGTAGTGCTCGACGTGGTGGATCGCGCCCTCAAGACCGCGCAGGGCGTAGATCGCGAGGCCGATGGTGAGGATGACGTACTCGACGAAGTACGCCTGCCAGGCCTTGGAGCCCGCGAAACGGGACTTGCGGCCGGCCCGGGAGGGCAGGTTCAGCAGCCGGATCGCGATGAGCACGGCGATGCCGAGGATCGTCATCACGCCGATGAACTCGATGTACATCTCGAACGGCAGGAAGCCGCCGATGACGGGCAGCGTCCAGTCCGCCTCGAAGAGCTGGCCGTACGCCTGTGCGAGGGTCGGCGGCAGCGTCAGGAAGCCGATCGCGACGAACCAGTGGGCGAAGCCGACGATGCCCCAGCGGTTCATCCGGGTGTGACCCAGGAATTCCTTCACCAGGGTGATCGTGCGAGCCTTGGGGTTGTCGGTGCGGCTGCCCGCCGGCACCGGCTGGCCCAGCTTCACGAACCGGTAGATCTGCGCGACGGCTCGGGCGATGAGCGCAACGCCGACCACGGTCAGGACCAGCGACACGATGATCGCGGCGAGTTGCATTTCGGGACTCCTCGGGCCTGCGAGGTTCTCTTCGGGGTGGGTCTCCCGGTTCCCCGAAGATTGATTACTAAGCGGTAACTTATGCAGTCCTCTGAGACTACCCACTCCTGTGTCCGCACTGTAGTCAGGGGTGCGGTGATCTGCGTCGCTGAGGCTTGCCTGAGTGAGTCGTGCCCCTTTAGGGGCGCGGGGAACTGCGCGACCAGCCCCCACCGGCCCGCAGCCGACATCCGACCCCGCAGGTCAGGGCCTAATTGCGCGTAAGGATGAGATAAGAGTTGAGCCCCCACGACTCACCTCTGTTGACCCAGCGGTGAGCGTCGTGCACACTTGAGCCTGTTCCACTCAAGTCATTGCTGGAGGAATTGAAATGGCACGTGCGGTCGGCATCGACCTGGGCACGACTAACTCCGTCGTCAGCGTTCTGGAGGGCGGTGAGCCCACCGTCATCACCAACGCCGAGGGCGCCAGGACCACGCCGTCCGTCGTCGCCTTCGCCAAGAACGGTGAGGTGCTCGTCGGAGAGGTCGCCAAGCGCCAGGCGGTCACGAACGTGGACCGGACCATCCGCTCGGTGAAGCGTCACATGGGCACGGACTGGTCCATCGAGCTCGACGGTAAGAACTTCAACCCGCAGCAGATGAGCGCGTTCATCCTGCAGAAGCTGAAGCGCGACGCCGAGGCGTACCTGGGCGAGAAGGTCGCGGACGCGGTCATCACCGTCCCGGCGTACTTCAACGACTCCGAGCGTCAGGCGACGAAGGAGGCCGGTGAGATCGCGGGCCTGAACGTCCTGCGCATCGTGAACGAGCCCACCGCGGCGGCTCTCGCGTACGGCCTCGACAAGGACGACCAGACGATCCTCGTCTTCGACCTCGGTGGCGGCACGTTCGACGTGTCCCTCCTGGAGATCGGTGACGGCGTCGTCGAGGTGAAGGCCACGAACGGCGACAACCACCTCGGTGGTGACGACTGGGACCAGCGCGTCATGGACTACCTGGTCAAGCAGTTCTCCGCGGGCCACGGCGTGGACCTGGGCAAGGACAAGATGGCCCTCCAGCGCCTCCGCGAGGCCGCCGAGAAGGCCAAGATCGAGCTGTCCAGCTCCACCGAGACCTCGATCAACCTGCCCTACATCACGGCGTCCGCCGAGGGCCCGCTGCACCTGGACGAGAAGCTCACGCGCGCCCAGTTCCAGCAGCTGACGGCCGACCTCCTGGAGCGCTGCAAGACGCCGTTCCACAACGTCATCAAGGACGCGGGCATCCAGCTCAGCGAGATCGACCACGTCGTTCTCGTCGGCGGCTCCACCCGTATGCCCGCCGTCGCCGAGCTCGTCAAGGAGCTGACCGGCGGCCAGGACGCCAACAAGGGTGTGAACCCGGACGAGGTCGTCGCCATCGGCGCCGCCCTCCAGGCCGGTGTCCTCAAGGGCGAGGTCAAGGACGTCCTGCTCCTCGACGTGACCCCGCTGTCCCTCGGCATCGAGACCAAGGGAGGGATCATGACCAAGCTCATCGAGCGCAACACCACGATCCCGACCAAGCGGTCCGAGATCTTCACGACGGCCGAGGACAACCAGCCGTCCGTGCAGATCCAGGTCTACCAGGGCGAGCGCGAGATCGCGGCGTACAACAAGAAGCTCGGGATGTTCGAGCTGACCGGTCTGCCGCCGGCCCCGCGCGGGGTCCCGCAGATCGAGGTCGCCTTCGACATCGACGCCAACGGCATCATGCACGTGACCGCGAAGGACCTCGGCACGGGCAAGGAGCAGAAGATGACCGTCACCGGCGGCTCCTCGCTGCCGAAGGACGAGGTCGACCGGATGCGCCAGGAGGCCGAGCAGTACGCGGACGAGGACCACCGTCGCCGCGAGGCCGCCGAGTCCCGCAACCAGGGCGAGCAGCTCGTCTACCAGACGGAGAAGTTCCTCAAGGACAACGAGGACAAGGTCCCCGGTGACGTCAAGACCGAGGTCGAGTCGAGCATCGAGGAGCTGAAGACCGCTCTCAAGGGCGAGGACACCACCGAGATCCGTACGGCCACCGAGAAGGTCGCCGCCGTCTCCCAGAAGCTCGGCCAGGCGATGTACGCGGACGCGCAGGCGTCGCAGGGTGCCGCGGGCGCCGAGGCCCCGGGTGCCGACGCCGGCGCCGGTGCCAAGGCCGCCGACGACGACGTCGTGGACGCCGAGATCGTCGACGAGGACCGTGACCGCAAGGACGGTGCCGCGTGACAGAGGAGACCCCGGGCTTCGACGAGCAGCCCGACGTCCCCTCCGGCGCCACCCCTGAAGACGCCGAGCCGAAGCCGGCCCCCTCCGTGGAGGAGGGGGCGGCCCAGGCCGGGGACGCGGCAGCAGCAGCACAGATCGCGGGCCTCACCGCCCAGCTGGACCAGGTGCGTACGGCGCTCGGCGAGCGCACGGCGGACGTCCAGCGGCTCCAGGCCGAGTACCAGAACTACCGCCGCCGGGTCGAGCGCGACCGGATCGCGGTCAAGGAGATCGCCATCGCGAACCTCCTGACCGAGCTCCTGCCCGTGCTCGACGACATCGGCCGCGCGCGGGACCACAGCGAACTGGTCGGCGGCTTCAAGTCGGTGGCCGAGTCGCTGGAGACCGTCGCGGCGAAGATGGGTCTGCAGCAGTTCGGCAAGGAGGGCGAGCCCTTCGACCCGACGATCCACGAGGCCCTGATGCACAGTTACGCACCGGACGTCACCGAGACGACGTGCGTGGCGATTCTGCAGCCGGGGTATCGCTTCGGCGAGCGCACCATCCGCCCCGCGCGGGTGGCCGTCGCCGAGCCGCAGCCGGGCGCGCAGACGGTCAAGGGCGACGAGACGGACGCGACCCAGGCGGCCGACGACAAGGAGAGCGGTGGCCCGGACGAGGGCTGACGTGAAACAGGGCGTACGCGCGCCCGTATGCAGCACGAACACCAGGCGCGTACGTGACAGTGGCGTGCGGAAGGAGGGGCGTCGAGGATGAGCACCAAGGACTTCATCGAGAAGGACTACTACAAGGTCCTCGGCGTCCCCAAGGACGCCACCGAGGCCGAGATCAAGAAGGCGTACCGGAAACTCGCCCGCGAGTACCACCCGGACGCCAACAAGGGGAACGCGAAGGCCGAGGACCGCTTCAAGGAGATCTCCGAGGCGAACGACATCCTCGGGGACCCCAAGAAGCGCAAGGAGTACGACGAGGCCCGCGCCCTCTTCGGCAACGGCGGGTTCAGGCCGGGGCCCGGCGCCGGAGGCGGCAACTTCAACTTCGACCTGGGCGACCTCTTCGGAGGCGGCCCCGGTCAGGGCGGAGCGGGCGGCCAGGGCGGCGCCGGCGGCTTCGGCGGCGGTATCGGTGACGTGTTCGGCGGGCTGTTCAACCGCGGTGGCGCCACCACCGGCACGCGTACGCAGCCGCGGCGCGGCCAGGACATCGACACCGAGGTCACGCTCAGCTTCACCGAGGCCGTGGACGGGGCGACCGTTCCCCTCCGCATGACCTCGCAGTCCCCCTGCAAGGCCTGTTCGGGCACCGGCGACAAGAACGGCACACCGCGCGTGTGCCCGACCTGCGTCGGCACCGGCCAGGTCGCGCGGGGCTCGGGCGGCGGCTTCTCGCTGACCGACCCGTGCCCCGACTGCAAGGGCCGCGGCCTGATCGCGGAGCACGCGTGCCTGGTCTGCAACGGCTCGGGGCGCGCCAAGTCGTCCCGCACCATGCAGGTCCGTATCCCGGCCGGGGTGTCGGACAGCCAGCGCATCCGGCTCCGCGGCAAGGGCGCACCGGGCGAGCGGGGCGGGCCGGCGGGCGATCTGTACGTCACCGTGCATGTGGACGCCCATCCGGTCTTCGGCCGCAAGGGCGACAACCTCACCGTCACCGTCCCCGTCACCTTCACGGAGGCGGCGCTCGGCGGCGAGGTCCGCGTGCCCACGCTCGGGGGACCCCCGGTCACCCTGAAGCTGCCCCCGGGCACACCCAACGGCCGTACGATGCGCGCCCGTGGCAAGGGCGCGGTCCGCAAGGACGGCACCCGCGGGGACCTGTTGGTCACCGTCGAGGTGAGTGTCCCCACGGACGTGACGGGGAAGGCTCGTGACGCGCTTGAGGCGTATCGCGAGGCCACCGCGGACGAGGACCCGCGGGCGGAGCTGTTCCAGGCCGCGAAGGGAGCATGAGGACACCATGGACGCAACCGGACGCCGTCGACAGAGTTCTTATTCCGCATATGAGCTGACGGAAGAAACACCGGTGTACGTCATCTCGGTGGCCGCCCAGCTCTCCGGCCTGCACCCGCAGACCCTGCGCCAGTACGACCGCCTCGGCCTGGTCTCCCCCGACCGCACGGCCGGGCGCGGCCGCCGCTACTCGGCCCGTGACATCGAACTGCTGCGCACCGTCCAGCAGTTGTCGCAGGACGAGGGCATCAACCTCGCCGGCATCAAGCGCATCATCGAACTGGAGAACCAGGTCGCCGCGCTCCAGTCCCGCGTCGCGGAGATGGAAGCGGCCCTGGACGGCGCGGCGGCCGCGATGCAGCAGCGCGAGGCCGCCGTCCACGCCTCGTACCGCCGCGACCTGGTCCCGTACCAGGAGGTCCAGCAGACGAGCGCGCTGGTGGTGTGGCGCCCGAAGCGACAGCAGTCGGACTGACACCGCCCGACTGACGCCCGCACGCGCAGCCCGTAGAAGGGGCCCGGAGGTTCACCCGAACCTCCGGGCCCCTCCACGTTTTCCGGCTCCCACCGACCGGGCGGCTGCATCAAGCTGACCACCGCCTGCATGAAAATGACAGCGTTTTCTGTGGAGTGCGTGCCTGGACGCTGACAAAGTCTTGGGCAGAGGGAATTTTAGGGGGAGCAGTGAACAGGAATTTCCATTCAGTCGTTTCCAAGACCGGTGTCCGCGTTGTATTCGCAGCCGGAGCAGCGCTGTTGATCGCCGGTTCGCCGATGATGTCCGGAAGTGCCTTTGCGGAAGAGCGGAACACGCCTGGCGTCCATTCCGCCGCAGCTGTTGGTGAGCGTCCTTCCGACGCAGTCGCACATCTGCTCTCCGCGATCCAGGAGAACGTTCTTCCGCTGCTCCCCGTGCAGGTCAATGGCTGGCAGTAGAAATCCATTCATCGGCAGCGGGATGCCATTTGCCGGCAGCGACTCGCTATTTGATGCCAGTAGCTCTTTCGAGCCAGTGGTCTGTCGAGTCAACTCTCCGAATTCTGTGAGGGCTTGTGGGGAAGAGCAGTGCGGCGACGTTCAAGCCGCGAGATCTGGACGAGGTCCCGTCGGTGGACGCGCTCCTCGTCGAGCTGGGGACCGGGGCCTTCGTCAGGGACTCCCTGACGGCGCCGGTCGGCCGTAACGACTCCTGGGCCGGCGCCACCACCGGTGGGCGGAAGGTCTTCGTCAAGCACCTGATCGGGCCCGAAGCGGACGTCAGGGCCCGGATGCGCCGGTTGCTCTCCTTCGAACGCTTCGCCGAAGGGCTGCCGACGGCCGCGCTGCGCGGTCCGGCGTTCCTCGGCGGTGACGAGTCGGCGGGGCTGGTGGCGTACGACTATGTCGAAGGCGCGCGCAGCGGCGCGGAGTTGATGATCGACGAGAGCTTCGGCCCGGAACTCGCCGAGAACGTCGGCAGGGCGATCGGGCTGCTGCACGAGGCGCCGGTCCCCGACTTCGAGGAACTCGACCAGTCCCCGCCGCCGCATCCTCCGCTGAGCTTTCTGCAGGGGCTTCCGCTACCGGTGTTCGAGTCCCTGAGCTTCGCGGAACTGCAGGGGTGGCGGCTGATGCAGACCGACGAGGTGCTGGTCAAGGCCATCGGGGAGCTGCGGGCCCGGGAGCGGGAAGCACCCCGGGTGCCGTCCCACTGCGATGTGCGCGTCGACCAGTTCCTGGTCACGGGCGACGACTTCCTGGTGACGGACTGGGAGGAGTTCCGACTGGCGGACCCAGCCCGTGACGTCGGCGCGTTCGCCGGGGAGTGGTTGCACCGTTCGGTTCTCGACATCGTCACCACGCGGGGCGACTCGGTGTTCCTGGACGTTGAGTTGACACACGAGGCGGTGCTCAGCCGCGGCGTGCAGAAGATGCAGCGCCTGCTGCCGCTCGTGCGCGGCTTCTGGCACGGCTACCGGCAGGTGCGGCCGGGGATGGACGCCGCGCTTGCCACCCGGGCCACCGCCTACGCCGGCTGGCATCTGCTGGACCGTTTGATGGCCGGCGCGTCGAGGACGTCCAGGCTCTCCGGCATCGAGCGGGCAGCCGCCGGCATCGGCAGGGCGGCACTGGTCAGCCCAGAGAGGTTCGTGACCACGCTCGGATTCGAGGAACGTGAGGAAGCCGCATGAGTGAGGGTCTCGTCGAAGCCGCGCCCGGCCCACTGCCGCCAAGGCTGCGGGACGCCCTCGGCCGGGTGAGTGTCGCCCCCGACCGCTCCCGCGCGTGGGTCGACGACCGGGAGATCGAGGCGGACAGCCCACGGGAGATGCGCCGGCTGCTGGCCGAGGCGTTGTACGACATCCTGCACGCGGGCCAGTTCGTGGCGAAGGGGGCGCTGTCCTTCCGCCTGCGCGACGAGGCGTTCGAACGTGTCCTCGGCGCGGCGGTGCCGCACGAGCGGAGCACCGCCCGTGCGCGGGTGCATGTTCCTCCGGCCGAGAGCGGGGGCACGGCGGCGCGCGCCCTGGTCGAGTGGGACGGGGTGCGGGTGTGGGTGCCGGCAGAGAGCATCGGGGAAGACGGCCCGCTCACCGCGGGCCAGGTGGTGACACTCGACGTGCCCGCGCGTCGGCCCGCTCTGTCACCCGGGTTCTTCGTGGTGGACGGCTCGCTGCCGCGCAACCCGCACCGTGAACTTCTGCGCGTCTACGTCCACATAGCGCGCTGGGAGGACGCCGCTCCGGTCTGGGCGAGGACCCTCGGTCATCTTGAGGAGCGTGGGATCGCGTATCGCTCGAAGATCCTCTCGGCCAAGGCTCTGTATCCCCGGCGGGACGCCCTGGTGGTCTACCTGGGGCAGGAGTCGTGGCAGCGGGTGCCCGAGCTGGCCGAAGCACTGCGAGGGGTGCCCGGCATCGGGCGGGAGACCTCGGTCTTCGCCGAGCCGGTGGCCCGCGGTATCGCCGTGGCCCGGGAACCCGAGGACGACCGCCCCGGCATGTCCGGCCTGAGCTTCGGACAGCACCGGGCCACTGCCCTGGCCCGTGCCCTGCTCGACAGCGCGGCGGACGGAACGCCCGTGGAGCAGACGGTCGGAGCCCGGTTCGCCGAGGCGGGAATCGATCCCGCCGATCCGGCGCGGAACAGCGCCTCCCCTGAACTTCCGGCGGCGCCCGAGGGCTCGCCGGAATCAAACCTCGCGTCTGCCTGAGTCGACGGCACGGCACGGGAATCGAATATCGAGAAAAGGAGAAATCGATGGACAAGTCCATGGCCATTATGGAGCTCGTCTCGCATTACGACGCCTACGCGGATGTCGACGAGTTGAACATTTCGGCGGCGGCCGATGCTCCGGCGACGACTCCGGTCTGTGCGGCCAGTGTTGCCAGTTCCACCTGGTGTGCCGCGTCGGCGAGTGCGGTCAGTGGTGCCACGTACGAGCTGACCTGCTGATCGTCGGCTCTCAAGTCTGCCGGTGAGTGCCGGTGGTGCTCCGCGAGGAGCGCACGAAGAGAGGGAGATCTCATGGAGAAGACCACCGCGATCATGGAGCTGATGGCCGGTTATGAGGCCTACAGCGATGTCCGTGAGCTGAATGTGACGGCCGTCGCCGAGGCGCCCGCCACTTCGCCCGCCTGCATCGCCAGCGCCACCGCCAGCTTCGTCGCCAGCCAGTTCTCGGCCAGGACGATCAGCGGCGGCTGCTGATCGTGGCTCGCCGGTCGGCCGGCCGCGGACCATCCCCCGTACCCGCGGTCGGCCGCCCGGCGGTCTTCCCCTCTCCCCCTCTTCACCTTCCGCCCGATCAACCTCGTTCATCCGCACACCAGATGGGAACCGACCGATGGCGCACCAACCGGACCGCGGAGATCTGCTGGAGATGGCGGACCTCCTGACGCCCGCCGCGATCCGTGCCGCGGCCACCCTCCGCATAGCGGACCATCTCGGTGCCGGGGGCACCGATGTGGTGAAGCTGGCAGAACTCACCGGAACCCGCCCGGACCTGCTGGACCTGCTCCTGCGCCACCTCGTGGCGAGGGGAGTGCTGCGGCGGGACGACGGCGGCGTGTACGCCGTCACCGAGTCCGGTGAGCGGCTGCGCGCGGACCATCCGGCAAGCCTGCGAAGCCACTTGACGATGGACGGCCTCCACGGTCGGTCCCACCTGGCCCTCGTGAACATCCTGCACACGGTGCGCACGGGTGAGCCCGCGCATGCCACCGTCTTCGGGCGCGGCTACTGGGAGAGCGTCAACGAGGACCCCGCCTTCGTCGAGGCGCTGGAACAGGGCGACAGCGGCCCGCAACTCGGCTGGGGCGCCGAACTGATCCTCGAGAGTTACGACTGGACCCGGTCCGAACGAGTCGTTGACGTGGGAGGCCACACCGGCGCCATCCTCAGGGAGCTGCTGCGTCAACAACCCCACCTGCGCGGCACATTGGTCGACCTGCGGAACGTGGCCGACGTCGCCCGCCGCAGATTCGCCGCCGCCGGTCTCGGTGACCGGGCCGAGGTCATGGTGAGCAGCTTCTTCGATCCCTTGCCCGCGGGCGGTGACGTCTACCTGCTGTCCGCGATCCTCGCCGACTGGTCCGACGAGCGGGCCACGGCGATCCTGCGCCGCTGCGCCGAGGCCGCGGGTTCCTCGGGGAAGGTCCTGCTCGCCGAGGTGAACCTCCAGGTACCGCGGGAGGAGCCGGAGTCGGCGGCCCTGGAGCTGTGGCTGCGGGCCACGATGCCCGCCCCCGTGCGCACCGTCGACCAGTTGAAGACCCTGGCCGCGGCCGCGGGCCTGCGTGTGACGTGGGAGGGCCCGGCGACTCCCGTACGGTCGATTCTGGAGTTCTCGCCGTGCTGAGCTTCGACACCGTCAGCAAGAGCTTCGGTGACCGCCGTGTCCTGGACGGGCTGACGTTCGCCGTACGACCCGGCGAACTCTTCGGGTTCTGCGGGGCCAACGGCGCGGGCAAGACCACCGCGATGCGGATCGCCCTCGGCGTGGCCGAGGCGGACTCGGGCACGGTGAGCTGGAACGGCGCCGAGGTGAACGCGCACTCCCGCCGATGCTTCGGATACATGCCGGAGGAGCGAGGCCTCTACGCCAGGATGACGCCCCTCGACCAACTGGTCTACTTCGGGCGGCTGAGCGGCGTCCGGCCACGAGAGGCCCGGCGGCGTGCCGCGGAGTGGATCGAGCGCCTGGGTGTGGTGGCAGGCCCCAAGGACGCCCTGGAGAAGCTGTCCCTCGGCAACCAGCAGAAGGTCCAGCTGATCGCCGCGCTCATCCACGATCCGGCCGTCCTGGTTCTCGACGAGCCGTTCTCGGGGCTCGACCCGGTGGCGGTGGACGCGATGGCCGAGGTACTCCTCCAGCGTGCCCGTGAAGGAGCGCCGGTCGTCTTCTCCAGCCACCAACTGGAGCTGGTGGAGCGGCTGTGCGACCGAGTCGGGATCCTGCGCGGCGGCCGCCTGGTGGCCGAGGGAACCGTGAGCGAGCTGCGCCGCGACGCCGGTCCCGGGAGGCTGCGTCTGTCGGTGACGGACGTACCGCCGGCGTGGGCGCAGGGTCTCTCCGGGGCGCGGGTGCTGGCCGAGGAGGACGGCGTCACCACGCTGGAGCTGGACTCCGACCGGGCGGCACGGGAAGCCCTCGCCGTGGCACAGGCCGTGGGGCGAGTGGAGTACTTCGGCCGGCACGAGGCCGCGCTGGCCGACATCTTCCGCGAGGCGGTGGCCGCATGAGCAGGGACGCGCACACGCAGGGACGTACGGACCCGCGGGCCCTGCCGGAGCGCACCGGGGGCAGGCGCACGGACCTGGAGCTGATCAGGATCGTCGCCGCCCGCGAGGTCACCGGGCAACTGCGCAACAAGGCCTTCTGGGCGTCGGTGATCGTGACCGTCGCGATGATGTGCCTGTCGTTCTCGCTGACCGGCGTCATCAAGGGCGACGCCGAAGGTCCCCCGGCGGTGGGCGTCGTCGGGGAGCGGAGCACCGTCGCCGCGGCGCTCCGGCACCAGGCCACGGTCAAGGAGTACGCGAACGCGGCCGGTGCCCGGACGGCCGTACGGGACAAGACGCTCGATGCCGCGGTGCTGCCCGGCGGCGAGGTACTCGTGCTGCGGAACCTGCCGGACGACCTGGGACGCGTGATCCAGCAGGCCGAGCAGACGGCCCGCCATGTCGAGCGGTTGAACGCCCTCGGCGCGGCGCCGGGCGAGGCCGAGCGCGCGCTCGCGCCACCGCTGTTGCGCGTCAGCGCCCTCGACGCGGACGCGGCCGAGACCCAGGAGCGGACGATGACCGCGGGCATCGGTGTGTTCCTGCTGTTCGTCCTGATGCTGATCTCCGGTCTGGGTGTCGCCCAGGGAGTCGCGGAGGAGAAGTCCAGCCGCATAGTCGAGGTGCTGCTCGCGAAGGTCCGGGCCTGGCATCTGCTGGCGGGCAAGATCGTGGGCCTCGGTGCGGCCGCCCTGGTGCAGATCCTGCTGATGACGACCGCGACCCTGATCGCGGCGATCGGCTTCGGCGTGCTCAGGGCACCGCTGGGCGCCGTCGGTACCGCAGCCAACCTTCTGCTGTGGTTCGTCCCCGGCTACGCCCTGTTCGTGACCCTCTACGCGGTGGCCGGCGCGCTGGTCTCCCGCCAGGAGGACGTCAACCACGTCATCGGGCCGGTGAACATGCTCCAGATGCTGAGCCTGGCCGGTCCGGCCCTGGCGGTGCGCGGCGGTCCGGACGACTCGCTGCTGACGATCGTGTCGATGGTGCCGGGACTGTCGTGGGCCGCGATGCCGATGCGGATGGCGGTCACCCAGGTGCCGTGGTGGCAGGTGGCCGTGGCGTTCGCGCTGATGCTCCTGGCGATCGCCGTCCTGGTCCGCGTCGGCGGCCGTGTCTACCGCGGGGGCCTGCTCAGGTACGGCGGAATCGTCAAGGTCAGGGAGGCCCTGCACGGTGCGGCGCACTGACGGCGGGGCCAGGAGGGGGAGTTGGGCATGAGGAAAGCGAAAGACGTACAGGACGCCGACATGGCCATGGACGCCGAGGGACCGCCGCCGTTGCGAGTCCTGCGGGAACTGGCCCACGGCAAAAGCGTCCAGGTCGTCGTCATCGGCCTGCTGGCGCTGGTCTCCACCGGGGCGACGCTGGCGCTGCCGATGGTGGTGGGCAGGCTGCTCGCCGTCATCCAGCGTGGCGAGAGTCCCACCCTGTGGGTGCTGGCGATGGTCGGAGCCGGCTTCGGTTCGGCCGCCGCCGGGGCGCTGGCCGCATATCTGCTGGGCCGGATGGGCCAGCAGTTGATCCGCGAGCTGCGCGTCCGCACCATGAGGCACTCCCTCGACCTGCGGCTGGGCGACGCACAGAGCGAGGGCCCCGGCAATCTCGTGGCCCGGCTGACCGCCGACGCGGCCATGGTCAAGAACCTCATCGACATCGGCCCGATCCAGTTGCCGATGGCCGGAGTCACGGTGCTGGGCACGCTGGTGATCATGGGGCTGCTCGACTGGGTCCTGCTGCTCATCACGGTGGCGGCCTTCCTCGTCGCCGTGGGGCTCATCACCCTGGTCGTCAAGGGCCTGCGCCGTAAGTACACGGCCGTCCAGGGAGAGGTCGCGGAACTGGCCCAAGGCTTCGTCGCCGCGCTCGACTCACTGACCATCATCAAGGCCTACCGGGCCGAGAAGATCGTCGGCGACCGGCTGGCGGACCGTGCCTCGAAGGTGGCCCAACTGTCGACCGGGGCGGCCCTCATGGAGTCCCTGATGGTTCCGATCATCAACCTCGGCCAGCAGATCGCGCTGGTCAGTGTGGTGATCGGCGGCGGCAGCCGGATGCTCGACGGCCACCTCACCCTGGCCGACTTCGTCGCCTTCCTGCTGTATCTGCTCCAGCTCACCGCTCCCCTGATCATGGCGGCGTCGGGCGTGAGCGGCCTGCAGATGGGCCTGGTCGCCAGCAAGCGGTTCGACGAGTTGTTCGCGCTGCCGACGGAGACGTCGGCCCGTGCCGCCCTGCCGGTCTCCGGGCACACGGGGCCGGACCACGGGGCGGACCTCAAGGCCGACCGTGCCTCCGTGGCCGTACGTTTCGAGAACGTCGTCTGCGGATACGGCGACCGCCCGGTGCTGCGGGAGGCCGCACTGACTGTCCCCGCGCGCGGTCTGACCGCGATGGTCGGACTCTCGGGATCGGGCAAGACGACGACACTGGGCCTGATCGAGGGCTTCATGGAGCCGGACTCCGGCCGGATCGAGGTGCTGGGGCGCGCCCTGTCCCACTGGCCGCTGGCCGAGTTGCGCTCCCGGATCGCGTACGTGGACCAGTCCTGCACCCTGCTGCAGGACACCGTCCGGGAGAACCTGCTGCTGGGGCGCGAGGACGCACCGTCCGACCCCGTGCTGCTGGCCGCCCTCGACCGGGTCGGCCTGGCGGAGGAGATCCGACAGCTGCCGCAGGGCCTGGACACGGTCCTGGGCGGTGCGGTCAACCTGTCCGGCGGGCAGCGTCAGCGTCTGGCGCTGGCCCGGGCGGTGCTGGCCGACGCCCGGCTGGTGCTCCTCGACGAGCCGTCCTCGCACCTGGACTCCGTCAACGAACAGAAACTGCGGGACGTGGTGGACGACATGGCTGCCGACCGTGCCGTCCTGGTCGTCGCCCACCGCATCTCCACCGTTCAGCACGCCGACCACGTGATAGTGCTCGACGCCGGCCGGGTGGTGGATCAGGGCACCCACCTCGGGCTCCTCGACCGCTGCCCCGACTACGCCGACCTGGTGAGCGGGCAGGTACTCAGCACCTCGTCCCGCGAGCCGGCCCGGCCCGTCGGGAGCCGAGCATGACACCGGCCGGAAACCGCCCCACGACACCGGCCGGGAGCCGCCCCGTGAATGACCGATCCACGCGCCACCGATCCATGACCAGGTACTCCGTTCTCATGCCGTTCGCCCCGCCACGGCCCGAGCAGATCCTGCCGTATGCCGCACTCACGCAGTGGAGTGGAGCGCACCGGCTGTGGCAGGGCCAGGCCATGCTCAATCAGCCGCACCAGGCCTTCACCTATGCCGCCGCCGCGGGCTTCCGGGTCCCGGTCGGACTCGGCGTGACGCTCATGCCGTTCACCCACCCCTACGAGGCCGCGCTCCAGGCCCAGTCGGTGGCGGTGGCGACCGGGCATACCGTGGTGGCGGGCTTCGGACCGGGCGCGGCGGTGCTGCAGCGCAGCATGTGCGGTGCCCCCTACCGCAGCCCTCTGACCGCGTCGCGCGAGTACCTCACGGCCGTACGCGGCCTGCTCGACGGCGAGTTGGTCGAGCAGGACGGCGAGTACTTCACCTGCCACGGCAAACTGCTTCCGGTGCCACGGCCCTCCATCGAGGTGGGACTCGGGGTGCTGCGGCCGGGGATGGCCCGGCTGGCGGGCGAGGTGGCCGACACGGCCATCACCTGGCTCACACCGGCCGCCTATCTGCGCGACACCATCGTTCCGGCCCTGCGTGAGGGCGCCGAGGCCGCGGGGCGTCCTGTCCCGCGGCTGGTGTCCATCGTCCCCGTCGCCCTGGCCGGCCCGGACCGTGACCCGGCCACCCTGGCGCTGGCGAGCAACATCGGTCATCTCCGGCTGCCGCACTACGTCGACATGCTGCGCCGCTCGGGCATCGACACCGACAGCTCCGACCCGGCCGCGGGTGCCGCCGCACTCGTGGAGGGGCGGGCCTTCCTGTACGGGGAGCCGAAGATCCTCGCCGAGGAGTTCGCGGCGTTCCAGGAGGCGGGGGTCGACGAGATCGTGCTGAACGTGACCGGGGTGAACGGTACGTACGGCGGCCAGGTCGCGTTGCGCGAGCTGGAGACGATCCTCGCGGAGGTGACGTCGTGACGGACTCCCGCCTCCCGGGGACCAGGGCGCCGGATGCCCAGGTGCCCGATCTGAACGTCGAGCGGCTGCTCGTGGTGACCGCCGGTTCCGCCTTCGCGACCGGGATGCCGTACTGGATCGACTGGCTGCGGCTGTCCTATCCGGAGCTGGCCGTCAAGATGGTGCTCACCCGCAGCGCCCAGCGCTTCGTCACGCGCCAGGCGCTGGCCGGGCGCCTGCACCGGGGTGGCGAGGTGCTGCTCGACGAGTGGCCCGAGCACGAGGGAACGGCCCGGCACGTCGAGCTGGCCGAGTGGGCCCAGGCGGTCGTGGTCTATCCCGCGACGTTCCACTTCGTCGCCCGGCTGGCGCTGGGTCTGGCCGACTCGCCCGCGTTGCTCGCCTGCCACTGCACCCGGGCCCCTGTGGCGGTGGCCCCCGCCCTGCCACCGGGCGGACTGGAAAGCGCGGCCTTCCAGACGCACTGGGCCACGCTGGCAGCCCGTCCCAACATCGTTCTCGCCCCGCCGCACCCCGGCGTCAGCCTGACCACCGGTCGCGCCGACGCATGGGTGCCACCCCTGTTGCCGGAGGTCATCGACATGCTGGAACGGCGCCGTGCCGAGTTGGAGGCCGACCCTCCGCACAGGGAACCACCCACCGTCCCGGCCGAGTTCGCCGCAGACCTGGCTCGCCCGTGAGCGGGCGTGAGGCTGCTCCGGAGATGACGGCGTACGGCACCGATCTGCTGCATACCTCGGTTCGCGCCGTATCCGGCGGCCATGAATGGACGAGGACCACCGGCCCGTTGGCGCCCGCGCCCTTTCAGCCCGTCACCGGTGCCGGTCCCACCCACCGGCCGGTGGCGGCCGGCCGGGACGGGGCCGCCCGTCTGGCGTTCGGCCGGGCCGAGGGCCAGGGCCGGGTCTACACGGTCGCGGGCGGGGAATCGGTGGCGAACCGGCTGCTGTCCGGCGGCCCACTGCCGCAGTTGCGGGAGCCCCTGCGAGGGCTCGGTCTCGCGCTGCGTCAGCTGCACGCGGAAGGTCCGCCGTCCGCCGGGGAGGGGTTGGGTCCGCCCCGGGGCCTGGTCCGGCTCGACACCTGGCTGACGGGACGTGCGCCGGTCGCCCGCGCCGCGTACGTGGGTGCCGAACTGCAGCACCGCCTGGGGGCCGAGCGCTGGTTCCGTGTCACCACCTGGTGCCGGCGGGTCGCCGAGGACACCGACGTGACTCTGGTGCACGGCGCGCCGGGGCTCGGTTCGCTGGTTGCCGGGGGCGACGGCCCTGCCGCCCTGCTGACGGGTGAGGACCTCGCCGCGGCTCCCTGGTACTTCGACCTGGGCTGGGTGCTGGGCGAACTGGTCGAGCTGAAATGGCAGCTGGGCGGCGACCAGCAGGGCTGGCAGCTGCTCCTGGAGGCGCTCTTCGAGGGGTACGGGCGGGCCGTCGGCACGCAGTGGAACCGCGCGGCGGCGCTGCGCATTCTGCTGCACGTCCACGACATCGCCGCGTACGTCGGCTGGCACACGGCAGGGTTCGACCACTACGCGACGTTCCTGATGTTCCTGATCGATCTGTGAAGCGGGAGATGCACGTCATGAGCACCGACAATCCGCACCCCGGGCTGCACGGATTCACCCTGCCGAACGGGCTGCGTGTGGTGCTGGACAGCCGGTTCCCGCAGCCGCGCGTGGCGGTCGCCGTGCACTACGGCACCGGGTTCCGGTCCGAACCGCCGGGCCGCGAGGGGTTCGCGCACCTCTTCGAGCATCTGATGTTCCGCGGCAGCGTGAGCCTTCCCGACGGGCGCTTCTACGACCATGTGCACCGCTTCGGCAGCCGGGCCAACGGGACCACGCACCAGGACTACACCGACTACTACCAGGTGGTGCCGGCCCAGGCGCTGGAGCGGGCCCTGTTCGCCGAGGCGGACCGGATGCGGGCCCCGCTGTTCACGGAGGCCGCGCTGGCAGAGCAACTGCGCGGGGTGGAGTCGGAGATCCACCAGGCGGTGCACGGCAGACCGTACGGCGGTTTTCCCTGGCCCCTGATGCCGACGGTGCTCTTCGAGACCTTCGCCAACGCGCACGACGGGTACGGCGAGGCCGACCGGCTGCGCACCGTCACGGTGGCGGACTGCGAGGAGTTCTTCGAGGCTCATTACGCGCCCGGCAACGCGGTGCTGACCGTCGTCGGAGCGGCCGACCCCGAGGGCACGCGCGCGTTGGTGGAACGGCATTTCGGCGGCATACCGTCCCGTCCCGTCACGCCCGCTCCCGAACTCACCGAACCCTGCCCCCGCGAGGAACGCTGGGTGGAGTGCGCCGAACCGGGGATCACGGCGACGGCGCTGGCGACCGGGCACCGGCTGCCCGACCCGCGGGCGGACGTGCGGGGCTACCTGGCGCACGCCGTACTGGCCAGACTCACCAGCGAGCAGGGTCCACCCGCGGCGGGACTGCCCGCGCTCAGTACGAGCTGCGGCTTCTTCGGCCCGCTGGACGCGAGGGACCCCGACGCCCTGGTGGTCACGGCGTTGCTGCCGACGGACACCGAACCGAAGGAAGTGGTGGTCGCGGTCGCCCGGCGGTGGGCCGAGTGGGCGGACAGTCCTCCGGTTGAGGCGGTCCGGCGGACCGTACGGCTGATGCGGAGTGAGCACCACCGGCGCCACGGCGACCTGGAGACCCGGTGCCGTGCCCTGGGCCGACTGGAGATCCTCTTCGGCAGGGCCGACCTCCTCGACCGCGTACCGGACCTCCTCGCGGCCGTGGGCCCCGACGAAGTCGCCCACGCCGCCGGCACGTTGGCCCAGGTTCCGGCGACAGTACTGGTGATGCGCCCGGGCACCGCCCGTACCCGTCCTCGCCTCCCGTTCCTGTCCGAGGGCCGGCCGTCGGCCCCGGCAGTCACCGGTCCGGCGACGGCGCCGAGCGGCGGTGTTCCTGTTGCCCGGACGCGGCCGGCGCCCCGTCCGATCCCGCCGTACGGACCGCCCTTCACGTCGGGCCCGGCGCCTTTCCACGAAACGGCGCTGCGCAATGGCCTGCGCGTCGTCGCACTCGCCGATCGGCGAGCCCCGTCCCTGGAGGCGAGGCTGCGGCTGCCTCTGAGGCCGTTCGGCGGGCGGGAGCCCGACGAGGCCGAAGCCGTGCTGCGTCGCAGCCTGGCCCACACCCGGGCGGTGGACCGTGCGATGGCGATGGGCGGCGCCATGGAGGCATCCGTGGACGGACAGTGGCTGGACGTCACGGGGTACCTGCCGTCGGAGGAACTGCCGGCCTGGCTTGCCCTGCTGGACGAACTCGTCTTCCCGCACGGGGCGTTCACCGGGCACCGGGCCGGACGCCGGACCGTCCGCCCGACGGCACAGCGCCTCATGGACGACGCGGTACGCCGTCACTGGTCGGCGACGGACACCGGTGGCCCCGGGCCTCGCGAGAGCCGGACGACGGCCTGGGACCCGCGGGGCGGCACCCTCGTGCTGCTCGGAGACATCGATCCGGAACGTGCCGCCGTGGCAGCGGAGACGGCGCTCTCCGGATGGGCGCCCGTCGGCCCACCTCACGGGGAGCGCGACGACCGGCGGAACGCGGGCGGCCGCCTGCTGGTGCTGTGCTCCGAGACGGAGCCCGAACTGCATCTGACCCTCTGTGCACCGGAGCCGGCGACGTCGGGGGAGCCGGCCGGGACGGCCGAGGCGGCCCGCTATCTGGCCACGGCCGTTTTCGGCGGCTACTTCGGCTCCCGGTTGGCCGCACGCCTGCGCAAAGTGACGGCCGAGGGCTACGAGGCGTACTCCGGACGGGACGTCGTGCTGGACGCCCGCAGGGTGTTCGTACGGGCACGGGTGGCACCGCACCTCGCCGAGGAGACGCTCACCGGCATCCGAGAGGAACTGCGTCGGGCGGGCGAGGAGCCGTTCGGCAGCGTGGAGGTGGAGGCCGCCCGTGAGTTCTGCGCGGCGCAGGCACTCGGCGCCTTCGACTCGCCGGCCACCCAGGCCGACCTGCTCCGCCAGCTGACCGCCGCGGGGTGGGATGCCGCCCGGCTGCCGCGTCTTCCGCGACTGCTCCGTGAGGTACCCGCCCACGAAGTGGCCCGGGCCGGCCGTGAACTCTTCGCTTCCGTCCCGATGGACACCGTGCTGCTCGGCGCCATCACCCCGGACCGGGCCGCTGAGCTCGCCGCGGCTTCGGCACGACCTGCGTGATGCGCTGTTGAGCAGGCATGTCACGTCCCGAGCGCTTCACCGTACGGCCCCGGCGTACCGCCGAGGATTACGCGGGGCCGTACGGCCGAATCAGGTTACGACACCGGGGAGTTCGACTTGCGGCGTCGCCGGCCCGAGGGGTGGCTACGGCTTCGCGGGGTCGGGCAGAGGTCTCGCGGGGTCGGCCAGTGCGGCGATGCGGCGGAGCTCCGTCAGATGTCCGGCCAGAGCCTTGCGGCCCGCGTCGGTGAGAGCGAGCCAGGTGTGGGTGCGGGAGTTCACGGGTGCCTTCTTGACGGTCGCATAGCCGGCCGTCTGCAGCACCTTCATCTGCTTGCTCAGGACGGAGTCGCTCACCCCGAGGGCGTCGCGGACCACGGAGAACTCCATGGACTCCACCGCCGCGAGCATGGCGCAGATCTGTAGCCGGTGTGCGGGATGGATCACCTCGTCGAGGCCGGTCGTGGTCATGCCCGGCGGCGGAGGTCGCGGCGCAGGGCCTCGTCGTTGCGCCTGCTGACGTAGACGGTGAGGGCCAGCGCCAGGAGACCGGCCACCGACATGGCACCCGGCAGGTCCGCGGCCAGCTTCAGGACCAGCCCGAGTCCGCCGAGGGCGATGAGTGCGATCAGGTACAGACCGTTGAGCTGACGGGTGCCCGGGCCGGCCAGTGAGCGGTTGACGGAGACGCCCCTGGAGCGGGCGACGCCCACGGTGAGCGCGGTCGGGACGAGGATTCCGCCGACGATGACGCCCGAGGGCACCATGCTTCCGCCGACGTCGATCGAGGCGAAGACGAGGCCCACGCCGAGGCCGAGACCGGCGTGGTACCACCAGGGGGCGGCGGCCAGGTCCGCGATGGAGGCACGGGCCGTGTCCACGCTGTCGAGAGCCGCGCGAGCACGGGCAGGATCTTCGGGAACGATGTTTTCCATGTTGGAAAGTCTACCTCGACTTTCCAACATGGCAAGTAGTCGCTCCCTCTCGGACCAGCGCCCCCGCCTCTTCAGATCCACCCCCGTTCACGGGCGAGAAGCACCGCCTGAGGGCGGCTGGCGGCATCGAGGATCTGCAGGATGCTGGCGACGTAGCGGCGGTAGGTGCGTACCGAGACGCCCAGGTCCCGCGCTCCGATCTCGTCCTTGGTGCCGCGGCACATGGCCTCCAGGACCCTCTGCTCCACGTCGGGCAGCCGGTCCTCCCCGGTGTCGCCGTAGAAGGACGCCAACTCCTTGGCGCCCGACCAGATCTGCTCGAAGAGGGCCACCATGTTGGAGACCAGGCCTGTCTCGTGTGCGACCAGCGCCCCGCGTGAACTGTCGGACGGATCCACCGGCGTCAGCGCCGTGTGGCGGTCGTAGATGAGAATGCGCGCGGGGATCTCGTCCACCACGCGTATCTCCGCACCCAGCGAGGCCAGTTCACGCAGGTATCCGAACGTGACCGCATCCTCCACCGCCTCGCTCAGGACGATATTCCTGATCCGTACGCCCCTCTTGATGCATCGCAGGTCCAGAGGCCGGGCATGCTGGATGTTCTCGTGGGTCAACGCCGCGTACGGCTCGGCGGACAGGATCTCCTCGCGGGCGAAGAAGGCGAGGGAATCGATTCTGCCGCGGATCGTGTCGAGGTTCTCGATCTTCTCCACGACCGGTGCCGCGGTTGGTGCGAGTTCCTGTTCGGCGCGGAGCGACGCGACCAGATGCCGCGCCTGGGTCACCGCCCGCATCTCCTCGTGCAGTTGCTTCAGTCGCATGTCGGTCAGGCTGTCCACGACCAGTTCGGGTGTCCCGGGCAGGTACCCGCCCTCCGCTCCCTCCAGCACGACGGCGAGGGAGGTGAGCCGTTCCAGAGCCTTCTCGACCTCGTGGAACGGGGCGTCCAGCAGTAGATGCACGTTGTCCGCCGTCGTTTCCGGGTTTCTCAGAAAGTGTCGGTAGAGCCGCTCTTCCAGTTCTGAAAGCCCAAGTACGGACACTGCGCCAGCAGTCATTCAGCACCCCCGTGCCTCACTTCTCGGCAGCCCTGTGCTCTTTGGCCGTCCTTGGTCAGAGGACGGTGGCCGCCACAATGGACCTTGTGATCCTATGGAATGGATCGTGCAAAGGGAATGCAATACTCCACCGGAGGCGGACCGGACCGGGGTCGGTCGGGCTTCATGAGCGGCAGGGCCTCAGGTGTGGCCGGCTCCCGGCCGTAGCGCGACGAAGACGAACTCGCGGCCCGGACGGTCGGGGGCGTCGCGCACGTCCTCCACGACGTACCCCTGCGCGGCCAAGTCGGCCTCGATCTCGTCCCGTTCGCGGAAACGGAGGGTCGATTCCGAGGTGAGTACCTCTCCGTCCGCGGCGAACACAAAGGTGTGGCGGAACGTGACCAACTGCCCTTCGACCTCGACCAGGTCGTCCCAGCCCTCGATCGCGCCGACACCCGGGAGCTCCGTAACCCCGTACGAGGCCTCGCGGTTCCACTTCTCCCAGGCGCGCCGGGCCGGATCCCGCGTCTCGAAGACGAAACGCCCACCGGGCCGCAGGGCTTCGTAAGCACCCCGCAGGGTCTTCCGCCACATCTCCGGATCGGCCAACTCCTGGGCGGCGTTCGCCGTCATGGTCGCGAGGTCGACCTGGAGCGGCGGGAGGGTGGTGCCGTCCCCTTGGACCCAGCGGATCCGCTCGCTGCCCGGCTTTGCCCGGGCCACGTCGAGAGACGCCTGCGCCGGGTCGACACCGACGACCTCGATCCCGCGATCGGCGAGCAGCAGCGCGAACACACCTGTCCCGCAGCCGATGTCGAGGACCTGCCGCGCCCCGAACTCCTCCGCGATGCGCACGTACGCGTCGAGGTCGCTCCGATCAGGATCGAGCGGGTCGTAGAGAGCGGCGAGCCGCGGATGCCTGAAGGCTTCGCCCGCCATCAGGAGTTGTGAGTACGGGTACGGAGGTGGTGCAGAAGTCCCGCGAGCCCCTGGGGGGCGGTGGCGAGGATGACACCGGGGGTGTCGCTCTCGCGGAGGCGGAGGGTTCCGTCGGGGGCGGTGGCTATGTAGAGGCAGTTCTGGTCGGGGGCTCCGCTGAACGAAGACTTCTGCCAGTGCAGTTCGGACATCAGGGCCTCCTAGAGGGTGTAGAGCAGGTGCTGGATGAGGGACAGCGAGTTCTTCACCGAGTGTGCATCGGGGGCCAACGATACGTCGACAGGGCCGAGGGCGTTCTCGGCGAGCCGGTCGAACAACGTGCCGTACTGATCGAGTTGTGCCGGCTCGCGCAGGTAGTCGGTGGCCGTCGCGCGGTCGAGGACCACGGTGCCCAGCCGTGGGGTGTGGGGGATGACATGGACGAAGTTCCCGCTGAGGGCCGCGTACGCCTGTGCGCTGAACGGATAGACCTGGATCGTCACGTTCGGCAGTCGGGCCAGCTCGATGAGCCGTACCAGCTGCTCGCGTACGACTTGGGCGCTGCCGAACCGCATGTGCAGAGCGGCTTCGTGGATCACGGCATGGACGGAAGGCGGGTTCTTGCCGGTGAGGATGTGCTGCCGTTCCATACGGAACTTCAGGGCCTCGTTGATGTTCTCGAAGCCCAGCTCGGGGCTGTTGAAGATGGCCCGCGCGTAGTCGGCGGTCTGGAAGAGCCCCGGAACGAACAGCGACTCGTGTACCCGCAGTGATGCGGCCTGGGCCTCCAGTTCAGCGAGGTTGAGTGCACCAGACCCCAGATGCTTCTTGTGCGCGCTCCACCATCCCTTGCCGGTTGCCTCGGACAAGGACACCAGCGCGTCCATGTAGGGCTTGTCTGTGCACCCGCATGTGTGGCACAGCTCCAGGAGCCGCTCAGTCAGGATCGATGTCCGACCCAGCTCGATATGACTGAGCTGCGCTCGGCTCATGCCGATGCGTTGAGCGGCTTCAGCTGCGTTTAACCCCGCCTGTTCGCGCAGTTGTTTGAGTTCGAAGCCCAGACGATGCTGGCGTTCACTGATGGTGGTGCGTAGTCCCACGGTCACTCCTTGGAGGCTCCCTCGGAGTCTGCACTGTGCGGGGAGGACGGTCCAACGGGTTCGGTGGATAGGTTGAGATGTCTATCCCTGGCCGGATACGGGGAGTGTAGATTCAGTCACGCACTGAAACCGTTCAACTCCCCCTGCCCACAAGCCGACAGAGCACCCGCCCCTCCATCCAGGAGCGCTCGGGCAAAGCCATCGCCGGGCGCGGGCCCTGTCACCCCCCACCCCGACTGGAGCCGCCACGCATGCACCCCGCCCGCCGCGCCGCCCACCGCCCCGCGCAACTCGCCTACGAATACAGCCTGTTCGCCCCGGCGGACGCGACCGCGCCCCGCGTCTGCTGGGACTTCGTGCGGGCCGTCCTGTTCACGCACGACCGCGAAACCCTCGTCATGCCCGCCGCCCTGTGCACCTCGGAGCTCGTCACGAACGTCCATCTGCACACCAAGGGCGCCGCCATGCTCCGGGTCCGACTGAATCCGGCCCGTCTCCATGTGAGCGTCTTCGACGAGAGCCCCGACTCACCGGTCGTGACGCACCCGGCGGCGGGGGTCGCCGCCTGCTGGGGGCGAGGGCTTGCCCTGGTCGAGGAGGTGGCGGACACATGGGGCGTCGCCGTCGAGAGGGCGGGGCGGTATGCGAAGGGTGTGTGGTTCGAGCTGAGGCCGGCGAGGTGAGTCGTTTCTGCTTCATCTGTTCGAGTGAACAGCGAACGTTTCCGCAGGTGAGCCCATGTGGCTGCCTATCGTGATGGCGTTGCTTGTGCCACAAGCACGCCCGGCCCACACTTGAGGAGGTGACGCCACGATGACCGCTCTTGCACACGAGAGGCCCGAGACCATGACCGAGATCAGGACCGAGCCTCACTGCCTGCCCGAGAACGGGCCCGGCCTCGACGAGGTCCTGTGGCAGGCATGGAAAGCCATGGAACTTCCCGAGGGCTACCACGCTGAGATCATTGAGGGAGCCATCGAGGTGTCGCCCACCGCTCGCCGGTCGCACGGCCTGATCACCAACCGCGTGCGAAGGGCGCTGGACAAGTTCCTGGACGGAGGCGAGTACGCCTGCCATCAGGACGTGAACGTGATCCACAGCTGCAAGGCATGGATCCCGGACGCCTTTGTCGCCCCGGAGGACACGGAGCCGTGCGGCGACGAGGACGACATGGGAGTCAGGGCCGACTCCGTCCAGCTCATCGTCGAAGTCGTCTCACCCGGCAAGCGCAACCAGGACCGTGACCGCGTCCGCAAACGCCGCGAGTACGCCCGTGCGGGTATCCCGGTGTACGTGATCATCGATGACTACGACGGTGAGGGCGCCGTCACCCTCTTCACCGGACCCCGCCCCGACAGGGCCGACTGGGAGGACATCCACCGGGTCCCCTACGGCACCGAGGTCACCATCCCCGAAGGCCCCGCCAAGGGGTTCGTCGTCACGGAGGCGATCACAGGGCCGGCGCGGGCCGAGAAGTAGAGCGCCTAGCGGCCCAGCGTCTGCCAGACCGTAAGCGCCAGTGCCAGGCACGATGTGGCCGCCGCCAGGGACGGCAGGGGCCAGCGGGTGCGTTCCAGGGCCTCGATGCGGGTCTCGTGTTCGTCGAGGGTCTTGTCGGTCTGGTCGGCGCGCTGGAGGAGAAGGGCGAGGTCGCCGCGGGTGGTCGCGAAACCGACGTCGACCGAGCGACGCAGCCGCTCCAGCTCCAGCACGACCTCCTCCGTCTCAGTCGCCGTCATCGCACACCTCCCGGCGATCGTCCGCATCGGCATCGGCATCGGTATCGGTCATCGTGCTGCTCCTCGTTCTTTTCGGTGTTGGCTGCGCTTCCCGGCGCGCCTCGCGCGTCAGGGGCTCGGCACGCGCAGTCTGGCCCAGCTGGTGCGGCCCGGGATGCCGTCCGCCGCCGCGCCCACGTAGCCGAGCTTGCGCTGCCAGGCGGCGTACGAGAGGACGTCGGCGCGGGTCCAGACGGGGCCGGGGCCGTTCGCGTACCGGCCGCAGTCCTCGGCCACCAGCCGTCTGCCGACGGCGGTGACCAGTTCGCTGCGGCGGCCAGGCACGAAGAACGCGGCGCCGGGGAAGGGTGCGTGCGCCACAGGTGTGGGGCGCGGAGTGGGCCTGTCGCCCAGCAGCGCGTCGATCCGCGCGCGCATCACCGCCATCGGGAACGACGGGTCGATCTTCCGCCGAGTCCACTCCTTGTGGGCGATCACGCTTGCCGCCGACCAGCCGTGGGCACGGCAGACGGCCGCCGACAGCCGCTCCACGGCGGCGAGTTGGGCCGCCGGATACGGATCGCGGCCATTGCCCAGGTTCTCGATCTCGAAGCCGTAGAAGCGGGCGTTGCCGTCCACGGCGTCCGGCCCGGGGGCGGGGAGCGTGGACCTCTCGGCCCGTACGGCCTCCAGGACCGCGGTCGAACCCGAACCGGCGTGGTTGGTGCGGCCGTACCCGAGCAGGTGCAGTGTGCCCTCCTTGGTGATCAGCCCGACGCACAGCGGGCCCGGCAGTGCCGCGGTGCCTTCGCGGCACAGGCGGAGACTGTCGGTGCCCGCGGTGTGGTGCAGCATCACGCCGTGCACCGGACCCCAGGGACCTTTGTGATTGCGGTTGTGCGTACGCCAGTTGGAGTGTTCGGTCAGGGCGACGCCCTCGCCGCGCAGCGCGCGGGCGAGGGCGTCGGCGGTCAGGGGTGTGGCCATGGCGTCCTCAGTTCACGGGGGTGACGGTCAGGAACCGGAAGGCGAACGTGGCCGTTCCCGCGGTGCACCGGTAGGCGGCGGTCGCCGTGTACGCGCTGTTCGGGGTGAGCCCGCCGACCAGGTACTGGGTGCTCGCCGAGACCTGGCCCGTGCCGGTGGAGAGGGCCGAGCGGCCGTCGCCGGCGGCCAGTACGACCGTCGAGCCCGAGCCGGCCCGGACGTTCGCCGACATGAAGCACGTACCGGTGGTGCTGTTGCTGATACGCGCGCCCACCGACACCAGCACGGAGCCGGAGGCAGGAGCTGTGAAGGCGGCGGCCGTCGGGTCGCCGGTGGAACCGGTGAGCGTCTCCACGAACGCCGTCGAGGCGGTGGTGCCGACCGTCGCGTTCGCCTTGTGGACCGGGGCGGGCGCCAGTTGGGCCCAGACGCTGCCGGTGTAGTACCAGTACTGCTTCGGCGTGCTGAGCCAGCAGAGCATGCCCGCCACCGGGGCGGTCACCTTGGTGTCCCGCGCGGCGCCGTCGGCGAACCGCAGCACGGTCCGGCCGTCCACGGCCTCGGCGAGTGACTGGATGTGCACGGGAATGTTCGCGGCGTCGGCTGGCTGCGGGTACGGAAGACTGCCGAGCGGAGTGAGCAGGGCCATGACGGCCTCCTCCTGGAACTCGTGGGGACGGGGAATGAGGGGATGGGGGAGACCCGGGCGCGCCGTCAGGCGCCCAGGACCGGTGGCAGCGAATCCGCAGGCATGCCGCCGTCGCCGTCGCGTGTCGTCGGGCTGTCGATCGGGACGGGATGGGCCACGCTGCCGTCGTGGCCGGAGGGCTCCAACGGAGGCTCCTCCACGGGCAGTTCGGTCACCGGGTCGCTCATGCCGCACCTCCCGGTCCCCCCGAGCAGCTCGCCGTAGGAGACCTTGCTGCTGGTCAGGGTGTCGAGCGTGGCGTTCTGCGCCTCGATCAGGGAGTACGTGCGCTGCGTGCCGTACCCCGGATCGACCGGCGGGTCCGGGGTGAGCCCGGCGTCGGCCGGGGCGCCGTTGTACGAGGTGCCGCGCAGGGTCAGGGTCTGCTGCGGGGCGGCGCCGGACGCGCAGGTGGTGCGGATGCCGACGACCCAGGCGAGCGTGTCGAGCGTGGCGCCGCTGGTGTCCACCACCCGTACGACATCGCCGAGTTGGATGCGGGGGTCGTGCAGCACCTCCACCTCGCCGAGCACCGGCACCGGATAGCGGCCGGCGTCGAGCATGGCGAACGACAGGTCCGAGGCGGCCTGCCGCTGCTGCACCCACTCGGTCGCGGGCGCCTGGTAGACCTGCTTGCCGTAGTGGAGCTGGCTGTTGGTGTTGTACCAGGCGTACGAGCGCTGCCTGGGATCGCCCGTGCGCTTCTGCGGGATGATCTGCACGGACGGTTTGCCGTCCTTGGTGACCGTCCAGACGCTCGCCGTACCGTGGTTGGTGAAGCGGACGATGTAGTTGGGGCCGTCGCGCCGCGAGCCGACCGTCACCCGGCCCTTGACCGAGGTGCCGCCCGTCGCCGCGCTGCCGAAGCGGACCCGGTGGCCCCCGATCGGAGCCACGTCGTCCTCGATCTGGAGCGGCCCGACGTCGAGTTCGTCCTCGGCGATCGCATAGGCGACCTCCACCGGGGTGCCCGGCCGGATCTCCCGTACGACGGTGTCGGTGACCGTGTCGCTGAAGGTGTGGCTGATGCCCGTCCAGTCCTGGTAGGGCTGTTCGCAGTAGTTGCGGCAGGCGTCGATCTCCTCGGAGACGGTGAGCGCGGCGATGTCCCGCCGGGTGGTCACCGTGAGATCGGGCCGGGCAGGCACCGACTGGAAGCGGCTCGGCCCGCGCCAGCGGAAGACACCCTGCTCGTCGAACTCGGCGGTGGACAGGGTGGCGCGGGCGATCTCGGTGATGGCGTCCCACTGGGAGCCGGAGACCTTGGGCAGGTCGAACAGCGGCACCGTCGCGTCGTCGAGCACCGCGCCCCTGGCCCAACGGCCCCTCTGCTCCCACTCGTCGGCCGTGTACGACGTCAGGTCGGGCCAGGAACGGTCGGTGACCTGGAGGCACTCGACGGCCACGTCCGTCTTCAGATTGACCTGGAACAGCTCGGAGGGCGGTTGGAGGGCGGATGCCTCGGTGAACGTGTAGGGCGCGGTCGGCGGGACGACGTACTCCCCGTCGGGTGCGGTGAGCCGTGGGTACACGGTCGCCGGGGTGCTCGCGCCGGTGGTTCCCGCCCGGGTGTCCACCGTGAACCCGAGATGCCACACGCCCTTGAGGGAGGCGAGCTTGGGAATGGTCCAGCTCGCGACCGTGCCGCCGCCGTCGACCGTGCCCGAGGTGATCTTCACGACGCCGGTCGCGAAGTAGACGTTCAGCGCGTAGTTCCCGAACGCTCCCGCGCTGCGGTCGAAGACCAGCTTGAGTTCCAGTTCGCTGCCCACCGAGAGAGCGGTGTTGACATGCAGCTCGGCCTGGAACACCTTCCCGGCCACGACGAAGCGGGACCGTGGCATCCAGGACACTTCGAGCCCGGCCGCCTTCGGCATCAGCGCCGTGTCGAACGGGGCTCCGTCCCGGATCCAGGAGTACGACGCCGGGGCCGGCAGCGTCTCGGGCTGCCCGTACGAGGCGTTGAAGCCGCCGTGCAGTGAGGCGTAGAGCACGGTGAACGGCTTGGCGGGGTCCTCGGCCACGGCCGGTCCCCGGGGCGGCGGACAGCTGTGGATGCCGCCCTGGCGCAGGAGTTCGTCCACGCACCAGGTCGCGCTCGCCACGGGACGCCCGTGGCGCAGACCGTGATAGGGCCGCGGGAGCTGCGCGGGTCCGCGCAGCCGCTCCGCGCCGTCCAGCGCCTGCACGGTGACGGTGTCGCTGCCAAACGCGGCCGTACGGGACCGCACTGTGCCCCGGAACGCGGGCACCGTACGGCCGTTCGCGCCCGCCCTGTGGACGACGGACTGGCCGGGGCGTACGACGTCTCCGGTGCCGCGGCCCGCCCAGGCCGAGTACAGCAGCGGCGCGGGCACGCCGTTGCCGCCGAGGAGCAGTTCCAGCTGGGCCGACGCGCTTCCGGAGAAGGCGCGCAAGGCCTCGGGGAGATCGGTGCTGTAGGCCCGTTCCACCTTCCAGGACTGGATCTGCGCGCCCAGCTCACGGCCGCCGAGCCGGGTGGCGTGGGCCGGGGTCCGGTCCGGGGCGGCGAGGGCGGCGCCGAGCAACTCGTCCGATTCCTGCACCTGTTACACCTCCACCAGGTCGATGCTGATGTTCCGGTACGGCAGCCGGGCCGCCGGGACGTCGCTGTACGCGGTCACGGTCATCGCCGGGCAGCCGTCGCCGAGCGCGTACGCGACGGGGTCCGCGTCGATCGTCAGACAGGCGCCGGCCAGTCCGGCGAGTACGGCCTCCCCGGGGCCGCCGACCGGAGTGACGAAGGCGGCCTCGGCGGGAGCGGTGCCGGTGACGGCGGCGCCGGTCGCGGCCGTGGTGCCCAGATACGTGCCGTCGGCGCGCTTCCAGTCCAGCTGGGCCGTGGCGAGTGCCGGGTTCCAGTCGGGCGGCACCCGCCAGGACACCCGCATACCGGGAGCCACCGGCCAGCCGGCCCACAGACCGTGCCTCCAGCCGACCCGGGTGTTCTCCCCGAAGTCGCCGATGACGGTGTCACCGGTGTACGGGAGCACGCCCAGGGAGCCGCTCACGGTGAACCAGTGGTCGGTGCCGCCGGGTTCACCGCTCTGGGCCGCCGCCTGGTACGGCCCGAGCAGGTTGACGGAGGCCGGGTCGACGACGGCGAGCGGTCCGTACGAGGGCGCCGGACTGCCTTGCAGACCGGGCCCGTTGACCCGGCGCGCGAGCCGGGTCAGGTGCTGGGCGTCACCTGGTTCGAGCCAGTCCCAGGAGAACTTGAGCCGACGGACCGTACGCGGCGGCGCGATGGTGGTGATCCGCCCTTCGAGGGACTTGAACTCGGTGACGTTCAACTCGGCAGTGCGGTCCCAGCTCTTGGCGGCCTGGTCGATTTCCCGCAGCAGACCGGGCTTGCCGATCCAGAGATTCCTGGCCATGTCCTTGCCTCACCTCCGGGCGAGCTTGCGCTGCCCCAGCTGGACGGCGCGCGCGATGGTCTGGGAGTCCACGTCGATCTGGACGGGCCGCTCGGCGAGTGCCTCCACGGCCGCCGCGAGCCGGCGCATGCCACCGCCGGAGCCGAGCATCCGCTCCAGCCTGGACAGCGGGATGACGGCCTCGTGCTCACCGCCCTCGCCGACGAGCGCGAGCGTGCCGCCGGCCCGGGCCCGTACGACGCCGCCCTTCGCGAGCTGCGGCACCGGGATGGGCGACAGGTTGAAGGCGAAGCCCCGGCCGCCGATGCCGGGCACCCAGTCCGGGACCTTGAACTTGACGCGGTTGAGGGCGCTGATGAGGACGTTGAGCCCGCGGACGAGCATCTTGGTGGGTGTCAGGAACCCGTTCACGACGCCCTTGAAGAGCGGCCCGATGATCTTCGCGGCCGACTGCGAGGAGCTCTTGATGTGACTCCACGCGGCGGTGAGCCCCTTGCGGACCAGGGCGGCGACCTTGTCCATGTTCACGAACTGGGCGATGAGCGGGGCCACCAGGGTCATGATCAGCCCGAACGGGTTGGACGCCATGGCGAGGTTGAGCCCCTTCTGCGCGGTGGACGCGCCCTTGAGCCCCTTCCCGAGGCTCCCCATGGACTTCCCGCCCTTGTCGGCGTTCTTGCCGGCCTTCCCGACGGACTTCTCCACGGCGTCGGACTGCTGTTTTACGTCCTTGAGGGCGTTCTTGGCCTTGTCGGCGGAGGACTTGAGCTTGTCGAGGGAGGTCCTGAACTTGTCGGTGGTGCCTTTGGATTTGCCCAGGGTGGTCTCGGCGTTGGTCAGTCCGCCGCGCAGCCTTCCCACAGCGCTCGCCCCGGAGTTGACGGATCCTTTGAGCTGGGACATGGCCGAGCTGGAAACCGACGTGCGGCTGCGAAACCGCTCCATTCCTGCCGTGGCATTTGTGAGGGCTTGTTTCAGATTCATGAGAGGAATCCCTCTGGAGGTGTGAGGTCAGGACAGCGCGGAAGCAAGCAGGCCGACACGTCGTTCGAGGAGCGTGACCTGGTTGGTCGTGCCGGACAGCGCAGCGGAGGAATCCATGTGCCGGACCTGCTGCCTGGCTGTGTTCGCCGCCCGGTCGATGCGGGAAACCTTTCGCTCCAGCGACTGGATGCGTGTGTTGGAGTTACGGATTTTGCTGTGTGCGCCGACCGCCAAGTCCTGGAGTTTCCCTATACCTTTCTCCATTTTGGCAAGTCGGGATTCGACGGCCGCGATCTCTCGCGCACGTCTCTGCAGCTCTTCTGCTTGCACTTTCCACATGACGCCGAATTTGTTGCGCTCAAGTCCCTTCTTCTTGAAGATCTCCTCGACGACCGGCTCCAGGCTCAGGAAAGGAGTGAGTTCAAATTTGACGATCGTCAGCGCTGCGACCAGACCCAGAATTTCCGGACTTTTGATCTCCTCCCATATCTTGTTCTTTGTCTCGTTTTGGACCCATGTCTGAGTGGCGATTTCCTCGCCGCTGCTCTTGAGTGCCGCTTTCTTGACGTCGGCGATTCTGGCCAGTCCGGCCAGTGTGCCAGGATCAACCTTTTTGTCCAGATCCGATCTGAGGTCGCGGATCTCCTTGTCCAGTTGCGCTGGTGTCTTGTCCGTCATTGCTCCCTCTTATCAAGTGGGATCTTGATAGAATATGCCCGTGAATTTAGGGACTCTGGGTGCATGCATCGTGATAAGTGTCGGTTTCGGTGTCCTGCTGTGGGGGGTTCTTCTGACCCTGAGCTGCCTGCGGGAGTATCGAAGAAAGATCACCATTGAGGTTGAGATACTCGATACCCTCAAACTCTCGACAGGCCTCTCCTATCGCTTTTCGCCGGTGAATGGCGATACGCGGCTCGACCGGTCCGTAACGGAAACGGACTGGATCGCAAGCACGCCGCGGAAATTTGGGGACCGTAAATTTTCCATGGGGGAGGCCGTATCCATCGATTACGATCCTGGATACCCTGCATTCTTCTACCCTGCAGGCGAGTATCCCGTGATCCGGCTGTGGCCGATCACCCTTCTCGCCTCCATGGCCGGGGCCGCCACCGTGGGCCTCGGTGTCGTGGCTCTCATGTGATACCGAGAGGCAGGTTCGTATTGCTGCGAAATGCGTGAACAGAGAAAGAGACACTAAAGGCATCAGCACTCTCACGATGCAGTTCACGGCGGAGGACGGCAGGAAGCTGCGGGTGCGGGTGGGGCCCTTCAGGAATCCGCCTGCCCTCGTAGGGGGAATCATTGATGTGGTCTATGACCCCGAGGACCTGTCCAATGCCGAGACCCCGGACAATGTGATGAGCGGGAGGGTTTCCCTGCCGGCGGCCGTCCTTTCCGGTCTGGTGCTCGCTCTTGCGGTCTTCGTGCTTTTCTTCGGCGACTGAGAGCGCGAAGAGGTCTCGGGGGACGATCAGAGGAAGAAGCGGGTGAGTTCCTCCGCCGTCGGCGCCCCCGTCCGCGCCGCAGTCCGTTGTGCCGGCCCGGCGTCCGGCTCGTCGCCCGGTCGGGGTACGGCCTCGGGGAATTCCAGCGGTTCGCTGTCCTCGTCCCGGTTGACCGTCGCGAACATCCAGTTCGCCTCTGCGAGTTGGTCGACGACCGTGGCGAGCAGGTGGTCGGTGACCGACCAGTCAGCCGCCTCGCCGTGCAGTTCGCGGGCCGTGGCGCTGTCCCGGGGAAGGTGCTGGACCAGCACCGAGAGCCGCCGCGACGACAGCTGCCCCCGGTGCCAGTCCAGCAGGTCGACCCCGTAGTGGCGGAGCAGATCCGCCTCCAGGGCCTCGGCGTGCTCTTCGACGAGCTCGCCGAGGCTCAGTCTTCCCCCAGGCCCAGCCCCGTCTCCTTGCCGTAGGCCTCCAGGATGGCGGCGATGTCCTGCATGGTGACGTCGTGCCGCTCGAAGCGGGCGAACTGCTTCTCGCCCAGCAGGAGTTGGAGCAGCCCGTCGACGTCGTTGTCGTCGAGGTCGCGGAGTGTGCGGGCCGTGGTGCGGGTCAGCTCGGTCGGCAGCTCGAAGCTGTCGTCGTCGAGTTCGAAGGTCCAGGCCCGGCCGAGCGCCTCCAGGCGCTGTGCGCGGGCCGCGTTGACGTTGAATCCGGCCATGTGAACTCCCTTGTGGGTAGCGGGGTGATGAGGGATGGGGGTGCCGTTGTGTGTCTGGTGCGGGTGCGTTGTGGCTGAGCGCGCAGTTCCCCGCGCCCCTAAAGGCGAAAAGCTAGGGGCGCAGCCCCGCTTTTCAGGGGCGCGGGGAACTGCGCGAGCAACCCCCACCGGCCCGCAGCCGACATGCGACCGGGGTCTGTGGGTGGGGGCCGGGGCGGCGGGTGGGGGAGCCCGCCGCCCCGGGTGACGAGCCCGGAGAGGGGCTGTCACCGAAGGTGGATCACAAGGTCCGTCACAGGGCGGCGTACGCCTTGTCCTTCATGATCCACTTGGCCAGTTCGCGCTTGGCGGTCTCCGCCTCCAGCGCGGTGAAGGTGACCCCGAGCTTCACGGAACCGGTCCGCGTGAAGCCCATCTCCTCGGTCTCGGTGACCTGCCCGCGCGGCAGGATGAAGCGGTACACGGCGTCCGTGCCGTCCGTGAACTCGATGCCGAGGGCCCGCTCGTCCTTGGCGGGCGTACTCGGGATCAGGAACTCGTACGTGTCCGCCACCGCGGTACCGCCCACCGAGGTCTGGGTGATGTCGGTGGCCGGGATGCCCATGAAGAACGAGAGCGTGCTCTTGTTCATCTGGAGCAGCTGGAACTTCACCGTCAGGTCGCGGTCGGAGTAGATGAACCGGCCCGGGCTCGCCGACTGCCAGGTGTCGACCGGGTCGATCTTGTCCTTCTTGTTGAGCTTGATGCCGTCGACGGAGGTGTATCCCAGCTCGACCCAGCCGACCGGCCAGACGTCGTCGGACTTGGCCGGCGCGGCGTTTCCGGCGGGGGCCACCAGGACCCGGCCGGTACCGGCGACACGGATTTCCTTGCCGTTGTTCGTTGCCATGCGAACGCCTCTTTCAGTCAAGGGACTTGAGCGGTCCTGCGGTGAAGGGCGGTGCGGTGCGGCGCGGGGCTCAGCCGAGCCGCAGCAGCAGCCGGATCGTGGAGCGGTAGCGGTTCGCCGCCGACCGCGTGTAGTCGGGGAGCCAGCGCGGTCCGTCGGCCTCGGAGACATCGACGACGACCGCGGAGCCGTACACCGTGTCGGCCAGTTCCAGGACGCAGGCACGGGCGGACAGCGCCACGGTGTGCGCCGTGGGCTTGTCCGGGCCGTACGCCTCCAGGTCGAGCAGCGGCTGGTCGAGATGCTGGTCGTCGACCCAGGCGCCGCCCATGTGGGAGACGAGGACCACCTTCTGGGTGCCGTCGAACCCGGCCGGCGGGCGGCTGTCGACGGTGACACCGGTCAGCTCGGCCCGGTTCTTGAGGAAGTCGACGACCAGTTGCTCGGCGTCGGGGAAGGTCAGGATGGCCACATGGACGCTCCCTTCGGGAGACGGGTTTCCGGGGTCTCCGGGCGGCCTG
Organism: Streptomyces sp. NPDC058697; assembly: GCF_042715345.1. Classification (NCBI taxonomy): domain Bacteria; kingdom Bacillati; phylum Actinomycetota; class Actinomycetes; order Kitasatosporales; family Streptomycetaceae; genus Streptomyces; species Streptomyces sp. NPDC058697. The sequence goes on along the minus strand of NZ_JBHXSU010000014.1, from coordinate 3,068 downwards.
GCCCGGGAGTTTCCGGGCAACACAAAGCGGCAGGTCCGCCGCCCGTCCTCCGGGCGCAGCTCTGCCGCTGCATCCACTGTGACACCGGTCGTGGAAACTTGCAAGTGGCTTATGCCTGGCGGTTATTCGGGCGTACGCATGAGGGGTCCCGCCGCGTGGTGCGGCGGGACCCCTCGCGCGTACGGCGGGATCGGTGGTCGTGGTGCCGGGTGGATCAGTGGTCGTGGTGCCGGGCGAGGTGTGTCGTCCGTTCGGCCGCGAAGACGTCCTCCAGGCGGAAGAGGCGCCGCCGGCCCTGTGTGCCCGCGGGCCGCAGACGGCCGCGCTGCACCCACTTGCGGATGGTCGCGGTCGTGACGCCCGCCTCGTCGGCGGCCAACTCGGCGGTGATCAGGGGGATGTTGACAGCCTTGCCGGTGTTCGTGGTTCTGGTCATGAGTGCTCGTCCTCCAGTAACCGCCCGCACACGGGATTGACGCATCTGATCTCGGCCCGCTCGGGTAACGCCCGCAGGGAGACGCAGTCGCAGGCGGGGCAGCGGCCGGGCAGCCGTACGAGCTGCTCCGGGTCGCCGAGCGCGCGGGCGCAGCGTGCGGCCATCCGCCGGGTCTCGTCCTCGACGTGCGGGGCGAGCAACGGGTCGGCGGCGATGCGGTCCAGCAGTCCGGCGATACGGCGCAGCCGCACCGGCACGGAGGCCGGGGGTACCGGCCGCAGCCCGAGCCGTTCACGTACGGCCTCCTCCAGTTCGACGACTCCGTCGGTGATGTCCCGTACGGCGTCGGAGACGTAGAGGCGGACCGGGGCGGTCGTGCCACCGACGGGCCCGTTGTCGCGGCGCTCACGCAGGCCTCCGTGGACCGCGGGGGACAACTCGTCGACGAGGTCCGGGAAACGGCGGACGAGCGAGGCGATCCAGACGGCTCCACCGTGGTCCTCGCTCATCGGCCGGCCTCGCGCTGCGTATGGGCCGGGCGCCGGTCGCAGCCGCGCGATACCGGTGCGGCAGCAGAACGCCGGGCGAAGGCTGTGATCGTGGTGGCGGCGGCTCCGGGCGGCTGGTCGGGCACGTGCAACCCCTCCCCATCTATGGGAACATATGTTCGACAGTTTCGAACGAGCGGACAGAGTTGCATGTTGCGAGCGCGTACGCAAGTGATTACGTTCCGTGGAGGTCGATGTGACGGCGGGTCCTCAACCCCTCCTGAGCTGCGGGAAGTTGCCGAATCTCCACAGTTACGCGCGGGCGCGCACACACATTGGTGCGTGTGCGATCGGTACGCTGCCTCGGCGACGAGGGGAGAGCGGACTCATGGCTTCGAGCTCACGGGTCGGTGCCCGCGCCGACCACAACTTCCGGGCGGCAGGCCTCGACGACTTCGCCGGCTGGATCGAGGGACTGCTGCGCGTCCGGGGCTACGACATCGACAGCCCGCGCGGCGGCGGCCGTTCGAAGCTCGCCGACGACGCCGGGGTGCACCGGGCCGCCGTGAGCCGGCTGCTCCAGCGGCAGTCCATGCCCGACCTGGAGACGATGCGGCGTATCGCGGCCGTGCTCGGCGTGCCGCTGCGGGAGATGCTCATCCGCTCGGGCCGGCTCACCGAGGACGATCTGCCGGTGTCGGACGGCGAGCGCCCCGCGGGTGGTGAGGACCGCCCGTGGCTGAGCGTCGAGGAGGCCGCTCTGCGCATGGGTGTCCCGCCCGAGCTGCGGGAGCTGTTCGCCAAGGTGGCCCAGCAGTTCCTGCCGGAGGGCGGCTGACGACGAAGGGGCCGGGGGCCGGCGGAGGGCCGGAGTACCCGGGCCACTGGCCTGCGGGGGCCTTGAGGGAGCGCGGCATGGGAAATCCAGAAGGCGGCCCGGACGACGAGGCGGAACACGTCTCCCGCCTGGTGGGCGAACTGCTCATCGGGCTCGGCGAGAAGGTCCGGGCGGCGGGACCGGATTCCGTCCGCGTCCTCACCGAGGAAGAACTCCAACGGCATCAGCTGAACTGGTTCCGCGCGGGCTGGAACGAACATGCGCGGGCGACGGGCCGGGAGGGGCGAGAGGGGCAGGAACATGGTGAGGGGCGGGCCGGGCCCGGTTCCAATGTCTCAGGGCATCCCGACGTCTCCGATGCCTCTGACGTCTCCGGACATCCCGACACCGAGGACTTCCCGGTCCCGCCCTCCGCCCGGCTCCTCCGTTTCCCGGAACGTCCGCCGGACGAGGGCGGGGGCGGAGACGGGGGCCGGGGCTGACCAGGGCGTGCGGCGGGGCTCAGGAGGTGGTCTCTGTGCGCTCGTAGCGCAGCAGGACCACGCCGTTGCCGAAGACGTGGGTCTCGATGAGGCGCAGCCGGGCGAGGGCGTCGGTGTCGCGGAAGAGGGGGTTGCCGTGGCCGATGAGCACCGGGTGGACGTAGATCCGGTACTCGTCGATCAGGTCGTGCCGCCGGAACTCCGCCGCGAGGTCCGCCCCGCCGACCACGAGGTCCCCGCCCGGCTGTTCCTTGAGCGCCCTGATCACGTCGGGGGCGACCTCCCGTACGACGGTCGCGTTCCAGTCGGCCTTCTCCAGCGTCCGTGAGTAGACGATTTTCGGGATGTCCCGCCAGATGGCGGCGAACTCGCGGTTGGTCTCGGAGCATTCGGGGTCCTGGTCGGCGGTGGGCCAGTAGGCCGCCATCAACTCGTGCGTGACTCGGCCGGTCAGGAGGCCGCCCAGCTCGCCGACGAATTCGTTGAAGTGCCGGAGCATTTCGTCGTCGACCACGTGCCAGTCGATCTCGCGGTTGGGTCCCTCGAAGAACCCGTCGAGGGAAATGCCAATACTCAGAACGATCTTTCGCATCACGGACCTCGCGGGGATGGGGTGGTCGTGTCTGCCTTGTTGCTTGTCTGTCGGATGGTGTCAGACGGGGGTGGCGTCTGCAGGTACATGGGGGCTGATTTCTCCGCCCCAGACCCCGTGGGGTTCGTTGTCGGGTGCGGGTGGGTGGGGGCTTGTCGCGCAGTTCCCCGCGCCCCTTAAAGGGGCGCGGGGGACATCGCGGACATATATGGGTGTTTGTTATAAAAAAAAA
>NZ_JBHXSU010000013.1:144388-274618 GCF_042715345.1 Streptomyces sp. NPDC058697 | reverse complement strand
GCGCAGTTCCCCGCGCCCCTAAAAGCGGGGCTGCGCCCCTGGCTTTTGTCTTTTAGGGGCGCGGGGAACTGCGCGATCAGCCCCCACCGGGCCGCACCCGAAGTCAGACCTCACGCACCCCCCACCGCCGTGAGCAACGCCAACGGAGCCGCAGCCGAACGGGATTCGCGGACGCACGCATGCGGATACGGCACCGGCTCCGCATGCGTATCGCGCCCGTACCCGGCCAGAACCTCCGGCAGCCGGTGCCCGGCGGCCGTCGCCGCATCGACCAGCGCATGGGCGACCGTCCGGGCCTCGTCATGGAGCCCGTACCGCGCCAGCCCCAACGTGATCAGCGCGTTGTCGTGGGGCCACACCGACCCCCGGTGGTAGGACAGCGGATGGTACGCGGGCTGGCCCGAGGCAACCGTGCGGACACCCCAGCCGGAGAAGAAGTCCGGCTCCAGCAGCCGCCGCCCCACCAGCTCCCCGTACTCCTTGTCCAGTAACCCGGACCACAGCAAGTGCCCCGCGTCGGACGCGAGCGCGTCGACGTGGTTGCCGTCGCCGTCGAGGGCGAGCGCCGGGAAGGAGTGGTCCGGCATCCAGAAGTCCCGCTGGAACCGGTCACGGAGATCCCCCGCGGCCTGTTCGAGGAGGGCCGCGTACACCTCGTCGTCCCATACCGTCCGGGCCAGCTGCGCGGTCCGGCGCAACGCGTCGTACGCGTATCCCTGTGCGCCCGCGGCCATCACCGGGCCGGTCGGCCGGGAGCCGTCGCCGGAGCAGATGGCGCCGGGGGAGTCCTTCCAGTTCTGGTTGGCGAGGCCGCCCTCGTCCGCGCGATAGACGAGATATCCGCGCGAGGTCAGCCCGCCGTGGTCCAGCATCCAGCCGATGGCCGCCCGGGCGTTGGGTTCGAGGCGGCGGGCAAGTGCCGTGTCACCCGTCTGTTCGACATACGCGCCCAGGAGGACCAGGAAGAGCGGGGTCGCGTCGACCGAGCCGTAGTAACGCCCGTACGGCACCTGCCCGAAGTGGGCCAGCTCCCCGTGCCGCATCTCGTGCACGATCTTGCCGGGCTGGGCGACCGTGCCCACGCCGACCTCGGTCGCCTGGGCGGCGGCGAGCGCGGGCAGGGTGGCGGCGGCCAGCTGGGGGCGGTAGGGGAGGGCGAAGAGAGAGGTGAGGAGTGCGTCGCGGCCCAACAGGGTCAGGAACCAAGGGACTCCGGCCGCCGGGACGCGAAGTTCCTCTCCGTCGGGGCCCGTTGCGGGCACCTGGAGCACGGCCAGGTCGGACAGACCCCGCGCACAGGCCGCGGCCAGCTCGGGCCAGCCTGTCGGGAAGGGCACGCCTTCCGCGAACTCCCCTTCCAGCGCGAGGAGTCGGGCGTTGGCGGCGGCCGGGGAGGGGGGCACCTCCGGGTGCGGCATACCGTGCGGGCGCGCCGCCACCCGGAGGGCCAGCTCGGCCGATTCGTGCGGCTGGAGTTCGAGCGTCCACACGAGTCGGCGCGCGCCCGTGCCGGTCTCCTCCACGCCGTCGGGCGCGGGCTCGGACGTCACGGTCGTACAGGACCGCCACTCCCCGCGCTGGTAGGTGAACTCCACGCCGTCGTCGAGGACTTGGCGGGAGCGGACCACACCGATCTTCGTGTACGTACGGTGGTCGGAGCGCAGCTCGAACTGGTCCGTGAAGTCGGCGTCCGCGGTGACCGCGATCCGGACCGTCGTCGGCGCGGGGCGGTTGCTGGTGACGCGCAGCGACTCGACGAACGCCCCGTCCGCCACGGCCTGTTCACGGAAGATCGTGTACGCGGGCGGCTCCTGCCGGCCGCCGCGCGGTACGAGCACACAGCGGGCCGTGTCGCCGTCCGCGACCGGCGTCAGCGCCTCGGGCACCGCCCCGTCGACGGTCAGCTGCCAGCGGCTCAGATGCCGGGCGTCGCGCACGAACAGCCCGTGGGGCGAACTGGCGCCGCGCACTCCGTTGATGTCCCCGCCGTCGCCCACGGCCGCGAACGTCCCACCGTGCACGAGCAGATGATGCCGGTCCGTCATCGCCGGTCCCCTCCCTTGGCGCCCTTGCCGAACTCTTCCGTCGTGCTGTGCACCGCTTCGGGTGCCTCGTGCAGCAGGTCAAGCGTCAGCGCCGCCGTCCAGCTGAAACCGAGCGCTCCGCAGGCCTCGCCGGTGTACGGATCCACGTACTCCGCGAACCCGGACGTGTCCGCCGTCTCCAGCAGCGCGCCCCGCAGTTTCTCCGCGCGTGTGTGCTCCCCGTGGAGCCTGAGCCCGTGCTCCACCAGCCAGTTGGTGTTGAACCAGGCCGGACCGCGCCAGTACCGGTGCGGGTCGAAGGCGTGCCCGGTCAGGTCGTAGCTCGGCACGAGCCGGGTCGAGTCGCCGAGCCCGAAGTGCGGCCCGTACAGCGTCCGTACGAGCGTGGCGGCCGTGTCGCGGGGGAGCGTCGGCAGGAGCAGTGGGACGAGGCCGGAGACGCCGCGCTCGGGGATCAGCTCGTCCGTGCGCACGTCCCGGCAGAAGAACATGCCCTCGGCCGGGTCCCACAGCCGGTCGACGAGCGCCGCCGTCAGCCGCTCCGCGCGCGTGTGCCGGGCCGTGCCCGTCGCGCCCAGCTCCCGCGCGATCCGCGCCAGGGCGTGCTCGGAGGCGATCAGCAGCGCGTTGAAGGCCGGGTCCTCGACCGCGAAGCCGGAGGTGCCGTCGGTCCCGTCCGCGTACTCCCCGTCCCGGTAGTCCGTCGCCAGCCGCACGTACCGTCCGTAGTCCAGATCCGTCGGCCGGTCCTCCGCGGCGCCGTGGTCGAGGTCCGCGCGGCGGAAGGAGCGGGCCGGGGCGGGCGTCACACGGGACAGCGGGGCGTCCCAGCTCGGCGCGTTGTCCATGCCCTGCTCCCAGGGGTGGACCACCGAGGCGAGGCCCCCGCCGCCCAGGTCCCGGCGGTGCAGCAGATAGCGGTGCCAGGCCGCAAGGCGCGGGTAGATCCGGGACAGGAAGGACCGCGCCCGGGACAGACCCGGGTCGGAGACGTGCACCAGCCAGGCCGCGAGCGCGTGCACCGGTGGCTGCACGATGCCCGACGTCTGTACGGTGCGCGGGGCGCCCGCAGCGCGCCCCGCGGTCGAGGAGCGCCAGAAGTCGGGGCTCGGGAAGTACGCGTCGAGGGGGACGGAGGGGTTGAACACGATGTGCGGAATCCGGCCGTCGCCCCACTGCGCGTCGAGCAGCGTCTCCAGCTCGACCTGCGCCCGCAGCGGCGACAGATGGCGCAGGCCGATCGCGATGAACGCGGAGTCCCAGGACCACTGGTGCGGGTACAGACCGCGCGAGGGCACCGTGGACGTGCCGGTCCAGTTGCCGTGCAGTACCTCGGCCGCCCTGAGGTGCAGCGATCCCGCCGGGCGGACCGGATCGTATACGGCCACCCCGGAAGGGCCGATCTCACCGTGGCCGGAAAACGGCGGTGAGGTCGCGGTGCGTACGGGATCCACGGTCCCGGTGCGACGGGCGGTGAGCTGGGTTGTGCGGTCCACTCAGGTCTCCCCGAAGACATGCGGCCGACCAGTTCGGCAGTAGCTACTGTAGGGTTACGTCTATTTAACACGCAAAACTCAATATGTAATGCAGAGTTGGTGAGCGCAAGGGGTTCGCATGACCGGAACCACAGGGAGTAGCGGAATGGCCACACGCGCCGGGAAGACCGGGAGCCAGGCGAGCTCCGGCGACCTGCTGGAGCTGGTGCGCAGCGGGCGCGCGACCACGCGCGGGGCCTTGCAGCAGGTCACCGGGCTGTCGCGGGCCACGGTCGGGCAGCGGCTCGACCGGCTCTTCCGGGCCGGCTGGCTGCGTGAGGGCGCCGCGGGCCCGGTGGACTCGCCGCTCGGCGGCCGCCCCTCGGTCCGGCTGGAGTTCGACGACGCCCACGCCGTCGTCCTCGCCGCCGACCTCGACACCCGGCACGCCCGCGCCGCCGTGCTGTCCCTGACCGGTGAGCTGCTGGCCGAGCACACGGGGTCGCTGCTGATCGAGGAGGGCCCGGACGCGGTCCTCGGCGAGCTGGGCCGCTGGTTCGCCGAGCTCCTGGAGAAGGCCGGGCACCGGGCGCACGAGGTGTGCGGCATCGGGCTCGCCGTGCCGGGGCCCGTGGACAGCGAGACCGGCCGGGTCGTCCAGCCGCCGATCATGCCCGGCTGGGACGGCTACGACATAAGGGGCCGCCTCACCCGTGCCTTCGCCGAGCACACGGGCGCCGGCGCCGTCCCGGTCCTCGTCGACAACGACGCCAACCTCATGGCGTACGGGGAACAGCGCACCGGCCACCCCGACTGCTCGGCGTTCGTGCTCGTGAAGGTCTCCACCGGTATCGGGGCCGGTGTGGTCGTCGGCGGTGCGATCTACCGGGGCATCGACGGCGGCGCCGGGGACATCGGGCACATCCGGGTCCCGGAGGGCGCCGACGCGTTGTGCAGATGCGGGTCGTACGGGTGCCTCGCGGCCGTCGCGAGTGGTGGCGCGGTCGCGCGCAGGCTGGCGGAGACGGGCGTGCCGGCCGCGTCGGGCTCGGATGTGCGCGATCTGCTGGCCTCCGGGCATCCCGGCGCGGCCGCGCTCGCGAGGGAGGCCGGCCGGCATGTCGGTGACGTACTGGCGACCGTGGTGACGCTGCTCAACCCCGGCGTCCTGATGATCGCCGGAGACCTGGCCGGGACGGCGTTCCTGACCGGCGTCCGCGAGCTCCTCTACCAGCGGGCCCTGCCCCGCTCCACCGCCCACCTGGACGTCGTCACCTCACGGCTCGGCGAGCGGGCGGGTCTGGTCGGTGCGGGCGCGATGGTCGTGGAGCATCTGTACGCGCCCGAGCGGGTCGAGGAGCGGCTGCTCGCCATGGGCGTGTGACGGTGACTCGCCGGTCACCCGCCGGTCACTCGCCATGAGCGTGTGACGGTCACGTTTCCGTCTCCGTGCCGGTCCGCATGGTGAAATCCGGGCGCCGGAATCTGCGTGATTCTCGCCACGCCTGATCGGGGTTTCGCTCAGATGAGCGGATCTTGGGCGGCTGCACTTCTCAAAGGATGGCACTGAGTGCCACCCGTTGATCATTTACGGCGTGAACTCAGGCGTGCCGAGTGCCGCTCAGGTGAGCGATATTCCGGGTCTGCAGGTGTTGGCTCGTTCAAGAAGTGAACGCTGTCGGGTCGCCCGGCTTACCTCTCCTTGACTTTCGATCTGCTGGCGGACGAGTGGTTACAGCCGTATGACGCGCAAGTGGACGTACCCAGGCGCCTTCGATCTGGGTATGTTCCCCGTCGTCAGGGCAGCCACCGCGTCCTCGAGGAGTCGAGACCCGTGTCGGAAAACAAAGATCCCCACGTAGCTGAGAGCGGCGACAGCGGCGTCGCGGACGTGAAGTTCGTTTACGACTTCACCGAGGGCAACAAGGACCTCAAAGACCTCCTTGGTGGCAAGGGTGCCAACCTCGCCGAGATGACCAACCTCGGCCTTCCCGTGCCTCCCGGCTTCACCATCACCACCGAGGCCTGCAAGACCTACCTCGACAGTGGCGACGAGCCGGCGGCACTGCGTGACGAGGTGAGCGCACACCTCGACGCCCTCGAAGCGAAGATGGGCAAGAAGCTCGGCCAGGCCGACGACCCCCTCCTCGTCTCGGTCCGTTCCGGGGCGAAGTTCTCCATGCCGGGCATGATGGACACCGTCCTGAACATCGGGCTCTCCGACAAGTCCGTGCTTGGCCTCGCCCAGCAGGCCGGTGACGACCGCTTCGCGTGGGATTCGTACCGCAGGCTGATCCAGATGTTCGGCAAGACGGTCCTCGGCGTCGAGGGCGAGCTCTTCGAGGACGCGCTGGAGGCGGCCAAGGCCACCAAGAAGGTCACCGTCGACACGGACCTCGAAGCGGCCGACCTCAAGAAGCTCGTCACCAAGTTCAAGAAGATCGTCAAGACCGAGGCCGGCCGGGACTTCCCGCAGGACCCGCGCGAGCAGATGGACCTCGCCATCCACGCGGTCTTCGACTCCTGGAACACCGACCGGGCCAAGCTGTACCGCCGCCAGGAGCGCATCCCGGGCGACCTCGGCACGGCCGTCAACGTCTGCTCGATGGTCTTCGGCAACCTCGGCCCCGACTCCGGCACGGGCGTCGCCTTCACCCGCGACCCGGCCAGCGGCCACCAGGGCGTCTACGGCGACTACCTGCAGAACGCGCAGGGCGAGGACGTGGTCGCGGGCATCCGCAACACGGTCCCGCTCGCCGAGCTGGAGCAGATCGACAAGAAGTCGTACGACCAGCTGATGCAGATCATGGAGACCCTGGAGAACCACTACAAGGATCTCTGCGACATCGAGTTCACCATCGAGCGCGGGCAGCTGTGGATGCTCCAGACCCGGGTGGGCAAGCGGACCGCGGGCGCGGCCTTCCGTATCGCCACGCAGCTCGTGGACCAGGGCCTGATCGACGAGGCCGAGGCGCTCCAGCGCGTCACGGGCGCCCAGCTGGCCCAGCTGATGTTCCCGCGCTTCGACGACGAGGCGAAGGTGTCGCAGATCGGCCGGGGCATCGCCGCCTCGCCGGGCGCGGCGGTCGGCAAGGCGGTCTTCGACTCGTACACGGCCGTGAAGTGGTCGCGTTCGGGCGAGAAGGTCATCCTGGTCCGCCGGGAGACCAACCCCGACGACCTGGACGGCATGATCGCGGCGGAGGGCATTCTGACGTCGCGGGGTGGCAAGACGTCCCACGCGGCGGTGGTCGCGCGCGGGATGGGCAAGACGTGCGTGTGCGGCGCGGAGGAGCTGGAGGTCGACACCAAGCGGCGCCGGATGACGGTGCCGGGCGGGCACGTGGTCGAGGAGGGCGACGTCATCTCGATCGACGGTTCGAGCGGCAAGGTGTACCTCGGCGAGGTCCCGGTCGTGCCGTCACCCGTCGTGGAGTACTTCGAGGGCCGGATGCACGCGGGCGCCAACGACGCCGACGAACTGGTCGAGGCCGTGCACCGGATCATGGCGTTCGCCGACCGCAAGCGCCGCCTGCGGGTGCGCGCCAACGCGGACAACGCCGAGGACGCGCTGCGGGCGCGGAGGTTCGGTGCGCAGGGGATCGGCCTCTGCCGTACGGAGCACATGTTCCTGGGCGACCGTCGGGAGCTGGTCGAGCGGCTGATCCTCGCGGACACGGAGGCCGAGCGCGAGGAGTCGCTGAAGGCGCTCCTGCCGCTCCAGAAGCAGGACTTCGTGGAGCTGTTCTCGGCGATGGACGGCCTGCCGGTCACCATCCGTCTCCTGGACCCGCCGCTGCACGAGTTCCTGCCGGACATCACCGAGCTGTCGGTCCGCGTCGCGCTCGCCGAGTCCCGCAAGGACGCCAACGAGAACGACCTGCGGCTCCTCCAGGCCGTGCACCGCCTGCACGAGCAGAACCCGATGCTGGGCCTGCGCGGCGTACGCCTGGGTCTGGTGATCCCCGGTCTCTTCACCATGCAGGTACGGGCGATCGCCGAGGCCGTCGCGGAGCGGAAGGCCGCCAAGGCCGACCCGCGCGCGGAGATCATGATCCCGCTGGTGGGCACGGTCCAGGAACTGGAGATCGTGCGCGAGGAGGCCGACCAGGTCATCGCGGAGGTCCAGGCCGCGACCGGTACGGATCTGAAGCTGTCCATCGGCACGATGATCGAGCTGCCGCGGGCCGCCCTGACCGCCGGTCAGATCGCGGAGGCGGCGGAGTTCTTCTCCTTCGGCACGAACGACCTGACCCAGACGGTGTGGGGCTTCAGCCGGGACGACGTGGAGGCCTCGTTCTTCACCGCCTACCTGGAGAAGGGCATCTTCGGCGTCAGCCCCTTCGAGACGATCGACCGGGACGGCGTGGGCTCCCTGGTCAAGTCCGCGGTGAAGGCCGGCCGCGAGACCCGCCCCGACCTCAAACTCGGAGTCTGCGGCGAGCATGGCGGCGACCCGGAGTCCGTCCACTTCTTCCACGAGGTGGGCCTCGACTACGTCTCCTGCTCCCCGTTCCGAATCCCGGTGGCCCGGCTGGAGGCGGGTCGGGCGGCGTCTTCCTCGCAGGGGAGCGACCACCGGTAGGGCGGGCCGGTAGCACCCCGGCCCACCTTTGAGCCGGACTCGCCGAACCCCGGCCCACCTTTGGGCCGGACCCGCAGAACCCCGGCCCACTTGAGGGCCGGGCCCGCAGGACCCCGGGGTCGTGATCCGCCATCCCACCCTCACCGGCGGATGAGGGTCCCGGCGCACGAAAATGGAGGGGCGGCACCTTGTGCGGAGGTGCCGCCCCTCCGTGCATCGTCTGCGGAGACTGTCAAGCTACGTCGCTGACCAGGGGAAACGCCGTTTGCTGGCGTTGGTTGCCGTTGAATGTACGGGAAGGTGTTGTGCCCTCGTTGTGCCCTCTGGGCGCGATTGGCGTCTGCACGTGCTGCCACCAGAGAGGCTGGTCGTGGACCGTCGGCGGTCGTGTTGGCTGCCCTCGCGCGGCAGACCACCGGCAGATCTACAGACCGCGCCCGTAGCGCGTGCCCCCGGTCTTGGCCTGTGTCAGTAGCGCTGGTACTGAACTGCCATGGTGGTGGGGTGCAACGCCACCCCGCCACCCGTGGGGGAGCTGCACGGTAGCCGTTGTCATTGGTCGTTGCTGGTCGTCGTGGGCCGCCCTCGGACGGCCCACGGACAGCCCGGCAGTGAAGGGCTGCTGGGCGGCTCTGCGGGCATCTCGATGAGGCAGGGAAAGTCCTACCGGGCTCGGGCAGGACGGCTTTCAAGAGGATCCATCCGCCCAGCCATTCAAGCCCTTGATCAGTGGTCGAGCAGCCACCCGACCACGGCACGTACGGCGCCGGAGACGACTCCTGCGGCAATGCGGCCGATGAAAGCGAGGGTCTCGCTGCGGCCGGGGCGGTCCGCGCGCTCGGTGGTGGGCGGAGCGGGCGGGGTGCGGCGGGTCATAGCGGTCTCCTGGGGGAATGTGGTTCGCCTGCTGCCGGTTGCTGCGAGGCGGTAGCGCCATGGACCTGCTTCCGGGGAGTTTCCGGCGAAGTGCACCCGCTGGGATGCGAGACAACTAGCCTGGTCAGCCTGGATATGACGGCCTTTCCGGACAGTTACGCTCCTGGAAGAGCCGGACGGCCGGAAGGCGGGAGAAAGGCACGGTGGGCGAGCACTCAGAGCGACTCTGGACCGAGCTGAGAGCGGTGTACGAGGCGGCGGGACGTCCGACCCTGGACCGGTTGGTGGCCCTGGGGCGCGAACAGCAACCGCCGATGGCGGTCTCCAAGTCCACGATCGGCGACTGGCTGGGCGGGAAGTCGGTACCCGGAACGAAACACGCCACCTACTTCCGGGTGCTGGCCGCGTTTCTCCAGGGCAGAGCAGCGCGTTCGGGCCGCGGATACATCGCCCGACCGGAAGGCCGGTGGCAACAACTGCTGACCCGGGCACAGGCGGAGCGAGCCTCCGCCCGGGGCGGCCGCCCCCGTACGGCCGATGCTCCGACGCCGCTGGCGGGCCCGGTGACCCTGCCCCCGCCCCCGGCCGGGTTCACCGGCCGGACCGGGCCGCTTGGACAGGTCCTGGACCGGCTGGACCCGGACAGCGAGCAGGCGCGGGCGGCGGTGGTGGTCTCTGCGGTGGCGGGGATGGGCGGCGTCGGCAAGACCGCACTCGCGCTCCAGGCCGCACACCAGGCCCGGGAGCGGCGCTGGTTTCCCGGCGGGATCCTCTTCGCCGACCTACGCGGCTACAGCCCCGGCGCGGAACTGGACGCCGCCGCGGTCGCCGACCGGTTCCTGCGCGCGCTGGGGGTCAAGGCCAAAGACCTGCCCCCCACCCCGCAGGAGAAGCAGGACGCCTGGCACCTGCTGCTGAACGATCTTGGCGCCCGGGAGCGGCCGCTGCTGGTGGTGCTGGACAATGTCCGCTCCCCCGGGCAGGTCGCCGCCCTGCTGCCCCCGTCTCCGCACCGGGCTCTGGTCACCTCCCGCCAGATGCTGTCCACGCTGCCCGCCCACCGCATCGGCCTGGACCCCCTAGAGGCCGCCGAGGCCGTCGCTCTCCTCGACGAGGCGCTGCGCGTTGGCGGCACCGGCGACGAGCGTGTCACCGCCCAGCCCGCCGACGCGCAGCGCTTGGCAGGGCTGTGCGGGTACCTGCCGCTGGCACTGCGGATCATCGCAGCGCTGCTGCGGGACGAACCGGAGCGGACCCTGGCCGACCAGGCCGCCGACCTGGCCGACGCCTGCACCCGATTGGACGCCCTCGAGTACGACGGCGACGACGGCCAGGGACGCCCGCTGGCGGTACGGGCCACGTTCGAGTTGTCCTACCGGCACCTGACCGGCCCCCAGGCTACGGTGTTCCGCCTGCTGGCCGCGGCCCCCGGCCGGGACATCTCCGCGGCCGCGGCCACCGCACTGCTGAACCGGCCCGACGCCCGGCGTCTGCTGGCCGACCTCGCCCGCGCCCACCTGCTCCAGTCCGCACCCGGCGAACGCTGGTCGATGCACGACCTGGTCCGTCTGTTCGCCGACGATCACGGCCGCGCACAGGCCGAGACCGACCAGCGCGACACCGCCATGACACGCCTGCTGGACTACTACCTGGCCACTGCCCGAGCAGCCGACAGTCACCTGAACACGCGGCCCGATCAGCCTGTCGCCAGCGTCTTTTCCGACCGCGATGAGGCACTGACGTGGCTGGACGCCGAACACGCGACCTTGCTCGCCGCCGCTGTCTCGCCCAAAGCGCGGCACCATCCCGCTGGCGTGCAGCTATCCGCAGCCGTGGCTCAGTTCCTCTACGTGCGCAGGCGATTCGATGATGTGATTAGGCTCACCTCTGCGGCTATCGACATTCTTCGGGAGGGCGATGATCGCTACCGCGAAGGCCAGGCACTGAACAACCTGGGACTCGCCCTAACCGAGGTACGGCGCTTCGAGGAAGCGATCGACGCCCACACCACCGCCGCCGACATCTTCCGCCAGACCGGTGACCACTACGCTGCAGGTGAGGCACTGGATCATCTGGGCATCGCCCTAACCGAGGTGCAGCGTTTCGAGGAAGCGATCGACGCCCACACCGCTGCCGCCGACATCTTCCGCCAGACCGGTGACCGCCGCGCCGAAGGAGGATCGCTAAATAACCGAGGGTTCACCCTCCAACGAATGCAGCGCTTCGGCGAAGCGATCGACGCACACAGGCAAGATCTCAGGATCTGTCGGTTGATCGGTGACCGCCACGGCGAAGGTAAAGCACTGGGCAATGTCGGGTCTGCCCTGGCACACATGCGGCGCTTCGAGGAAGCGATCGACGCCCACACCGCTGCCGCCGACATCTTCCGCCAGACCGGTGACCCCCATGCTGAAGGTGTGATGCTGACCAACCTGGGGACCGACTTGGCACAGATGGGGCGCTTCGATGAGGCCATCGACGCCCACAGCACCGCCGCCGGCATCCTCCGAGAGGTCGGTGACCCGTACCGGGAAGCTGTGGCGCTGAACAACTCGGCCATCGCGCACAACGAGCGCTGGCGGCATCAAGTTCCGAAGCCATCGAGCCCGGGGCCGGTGATGCCGTGACAACAGGCCTCAACTGCGGCGTACGCCATTCAGAAGAAATGATCGCAAGTCTGGGCCACGTCTGGGCCACACGCCCTGGTCAGGAGCGGGGCACGGGCGAAAAAGCGTGAGACAGTTCGAATGCGTGAAGGGCGCCGCCCATCAGACGGCACCCCTTCTGGCCTGGCCCTCAAGGCTCCTGCTGCGGCGGGTGCGGGATTTGAACCCACGGTCACATCGCTGCGACGACGGTTTTCAAGAGCGTCGTGCTGCCACGACCCTCCCCGGTCTTGACCTGCACCGATGCATCAATCGCTCGGGCGACTAGGCGCGTTAGCCCACACATGGCCCACGGATCGCGCACTGGGAACGAGCCGCCGGCGTCCCGAAACCTCGGTCGGGCACTCGACGTTGCGCCGATACACCGCTCACCCACTGCGAAGAGTCCACAGGTGCGCATGCCCGCCGCCATGCGTCGGCGTTGTCATGCAGTCAGACACTCACCGCCCAGTGAGGTCCCGGCCCGGCGGTGATGGCGCCACCGAAGCATGGCCAGAGGGCTCCATGAACCTCATGTCGCTGCTCTGATCCCCAAGAAGACGTGCACACACCTATTATCTGAGAGCGAGGGCGTGAATCGGGGGATCGGGGAGGTCGTGGACAGCCTTTCGACACGGCTTAATACTGCGCTCAGGTTGCTGATTGCTGGGCAAGAATTCTCAGAGATACCTGACGTGGCCTTTTATTCCGACATTGAAGATCAGTGGAAGAATGGATACCGCGATACATTAAGAAGCTCCATTTTGGATCAGGAATATGGCCCACGCCATACAGAGATCGTGGACTACCCTAAAAATTCGATATCCGTGCGACCTCTTGCCCGATTCTCGGCTCGCGACAGGCTGATCTATGACGCCCTGGTCTTCGATATCGCTGCAGAGGTTGATGAACATCGACATAGTTCCGTTTACAGCTACCGATGGAACCACCGGGCCAGCGAGCCGATTTTCTGGAGTTACTCATGGAAGCTTATGAGGAGGAATTCTCTGCGCGTCCTGAGTCGCAACCGCAGGCTACACATGGCCTCGCTAGATGTCTCGTCTTTCTACGAGCACATCGACGTTGATTACCTTTCAGAAGACCTAAACCTTATGGTTCCGAACGAACTCGCCGTCCGCAGGGTATCGACCTTCCTGGATAAGTTCCAGAACGTTAATCACGCCTGGGGTCTACCTCAAGGGTCGGACGCTTCCGGGATACTTGCGAACGTCTATCTCGCCTCGACGGATCAGTATCTTGCACGCAATCGGGTGCCGTTCTTTCGGTATTCGGATGACATTTCAGTTTTTGATGATGACTGGAATTCTTTGCGCGATATCCTGATAGGCGTCAATAAGATATTTCGCGCCAGGAAGCTTTCAATGGCTGCACACAAAACCACCATAGTCGACCACGATACTGCTTGCAATCGACTAAAGAACGCTCGGGAGGCTTCTATCGATCACGGGGTTTTCGTGGGAGATCCTGAAGTGGATGCAGATATTCACTCATATTTTGACGAAGTATCCAAATGGGGAGACGTTGACACTCGTCGCCTGAGGTTCGCATTGAATAAATTGCGTCGCCGTCATGACGATTACGCGGTCAGTTGGTGCTTGAATAATCTCCGTTACATTGCACACGTTGGTAAGGAGGTGTTTGCCTATCTGGCAGTCTGCGAGCATCGCCTGCCCGAGATTCAACGAAAGCTGACTTCCTTCATGAATTCTCAAGGGAGTAATAGCTACCCCTACATCGAACAACGCGTGCTCCGCTACGTGATTCGCATGAACGTGAATAGCGAGCAGATGAAGGAAGCAGCATGGGGCATCTTGCATGACAGGAACCGCGAAGAATTTCCACGCGAATTTGCTGCTAGATACCTTGGGCGATGCGCCTCCGTGGCTGAATCACAGTTGCTTCGACATGAGTTCGAGCGCGAGCCTAGCGAGGCTATGCGGAGAGCTCTTCTAATATCTCTCTACGAATCCTCCTATCTTTCCGTAAGGTATCGGCGAGACGTTGAGAACTCTTTCCCGTATTTAAGATGGCTCTGTGCATATCTTGAGAAAAACCCGAAAATTCCCACATCGCGAGGATAGTGTGAATCAAGCGCAACATGTAGCGGTTAAATCTGAGCTTGAACGCCTAGCCGAAAACTGTCTTTACAGTGCACAATCATACTTTGAAGCAGCAAAGAGGGCGGAGTTCTGGGGGCGCTTCATGGTATTCATACCGGCATGCTTTGCTGCTGTTTCTGGCTTTATGTCGACCATGAGCAAGGATGAACTCTGGGGTGCCGTATCGGCAGTCACAGGTGCTATTGCAGCCACCGCTTCGTTCCTGGGTGCTACCAAGAAAGCAGCGGACTTCCTGTTGTCGGCGCGTTCGTACACTTCGCTCCGCCATCGTCTCCGCTTGGAGATAGGATTGCTGTCCGAAGAGGCAGATTTTGACGTCACACAAAGAATGCTGCGAGAGCTTAGCGCAGCATACATGCACATCGTTGAAAACGATGTGCCGGTTCCGAATCGGTCGTTCGCTGTGGCTCGCGAACGAATTAGGCAAGGTTTGTCATCCTAATCAAGGGACGTACCGTAGCTTGCGGATCAGCTTGGATTGTGGTACTTCCCGCTGGCGTCATGATCTTCGAGGCTGGCATCAAACGCACCGCCTAGTCGTAGAGTCGACTGGCCCAGCCATTTTAAAGATGCTCTAACCCAAGCTTGCTTAACCGGGAGCGAATGGCGCTGGGTTGACGTCCGAACTTCTTGCCGAGTGCATCGAAATCACGTTCACCCTCGCGGTACAGCGTGAGCAGATTAGCCTCGTCTTCAGACGTCCAGGGCTGCCCGAAGTTTGGGTATCGGCTCCGGAGTTCTTCTGGTGCGTCCCGCCGACCATTGGCAGGTACATCCTCGATCTTGATGGTTACGATTGTACTGAGCTCGAAGCGTGCAATCTCAGTATCCGCCAGCCAAAGTATCAGCGTGGCGTCTTCGAAGGTGATCTGATCTGCCGGAACCGTCATCGAGCGCCGTAGGCAATCGGCGTCACTCGGGTCCGGTACGTAGTCGGTGAAGCTGAGGCGGAACAGCGCTCGCACTGGAAGTACCCCCATACCCATAGGGTGCCTGATAGGTACCATTCGCGACAGAGCGCCTCTGGTCCCTGTGGCCCCGCTTACGGGCGGTCCGCTGGCGAAGACAGAAACGGACCACCCATGTAGCGGGCCAACCGCGCTGTGCGCGGGCGGTTGGCTGAAGCAGGTTCGCAACGGCGCCCGGAGTGGGGACTGCCGTCCCTTCTGGCATCACACGCCAGGTCGAGGGGCAACGTCGGCCGGCAGGAGTCGGCTCGTGAAGCCCTCGACGTACAACCGCTCGTAGGCAGCCACGATGACGTCCGGGACATCCTGTTCGATGGCCAGACCCCAGCCGGGGAAGACGAGCACGCGTTGTAGGGCGCCCACGATCATGTCGATCACCATGCGAGCGTCCCCGATGGAGTCGGCGTACTCCTCCAAGCCCATCGGCGAGGATGCACACACCACCTCGGACTCAGCCCAGAGCTTCCGCATCATGGCGTACGAGCGTCGCTCTTTGTACGGCTTGCTCACGAGCAGGACAGACGAGACCTTGATACCGGCCTTGGCCAGCACCGCTTTCGTGAACTCGATGTTCTCCGCAGTGCTCGTAGCGCGCGGCTCCAGCAACACGGCGGAGTCAGGCACCCCGAGCTGCATCGCTCGCTTGCGCTAGTGGGCCGCTTCTCCCCGCGGCATGCGCGTTCGTGTCGTGGGGCTGGTGGCCCCGGTGAACGCGATGACGGAGGCCATGCCCTGGTGATACAGCTCCGCCGTCACGTCAGCCACACCGAGGTCGTGGCTGCCCAGACCAACGGCCACCGAACAGGGCCGTGGATCGTGGTGCATACCGTAGTAGTCCCACAGAAGTCGGGCATCTGCCCATGCCTGTGTCGAGATTATTTGTGCCCCTTCCCATCCAGTGCCGAGTCCGGAACCTTGAAGTCGTACTCCCACGCGAAGCGCGATGCCGCGTGGAGGCCGATGGCGTACTCAACGACCGTGCCGTCAGCGGTGTAGGTCGTGCGGTGCAGCTCCACGACGGGCTCGCCCGGCGGCAACTGCAGCACCTTCACCTCGTCCGCCGTGGGGACGCGAGCGAACAGAGCCTTTCTCATGTGGTCGATCCCGTACCCCCGCGTCATACAGCACGTGCGACGTTGGTCCAAGCCGCTCGACAGCTGTCCGCCATACATGGGCTCGACATCGCCCTCGACGAGATCGCCCGCGCGGCCGGAGTGAGTATCGGCACGCTCTACAACCGCTTCCCCAACCGCGCGGACCTGGTGAACGCCGTGTTTGCCGACCGGACCGAGACCGTCGTGCGGATCGCCGAGCACGCCCTGTCGATGCCCGACCCATGGGCGGGCCTCGTGCACTTCCTGGAGCGGATCTGCGAGCTGCAGGCCGCCGGCCGCGGTTACAACGACCTGGTCTCCCGGCGCCTGCCGCAGGCCACCCCGCCCGAGGACCATCTGCGCGGGTACGAGCTGATGACGCAGGTCGTCGAGCGGGCCAAGGAGGGGGGCGCGCTGCGGGCCGACTTCACCCCGGAGGACATGGCGTTCGTGACCTGGGGCACCGCACGCACGGTCGAGGCGACCGCGGGCGTCCGGCCCGAGGTATGGCGGCACCACCTCGCCATGATGCTCGACGGGATGCGCACCTCAGCAGCCCATCCGCTGCCCGAACCGCCCATGCGGCCCCAGGAACTGGCCCGCGTCATGGGAGCGGCCTGCGACTGAAATCCGCCTGTCGCCGACTGAAGTGCTCAATGGCCGACCTCGCGGCGGTCGCCCGTCAGAGGTCTCGCCCGGCCCGCACCGCCGTCACATCCACAGCACGCCGTCGTCCTCGTGTTCGTGCAGGCGGAAGGCGATCATCCGGCGCAGCAGGTCACCGGGCACGGGCCGGTCGTACGGGAGCTTGACCGAGCCCTTGCCGGTGACGAAGTCGGTGAGGTCGGCGTCGAAGGCCTCGCGGGTGCTGGGGGTGAACACGATGTTCGCGTGCTTCGCGTGGCCGCTGACCATGAAAAGGATCGTCCCGGACGGGTGAACCCACGCGGGATGGCCCCACTTGATCGCCTCACCCGCCCCGGGGACCGACTCGACGGCCAGCGCCCGTACCTGCTCAAGCACCTCGCGGCCCTGCCCCGCGAAGCCCTCGATGTACTCGTCGATCGTCTGCGGCTTTCCCATGGCGCCAGTCTGGCACTGCCCACCCCCGATGGTCGGCAACCGAGCCCCCATCGCGTTCAACTCAAGTCAGACGTACGGGACTTGAGCGCGGCCCCGCGTCGTTAATTGGGGGTTCTCCCCCCATGCGCCCCCACCGCTCCACTCCTACGGTTGATCACGGCAAGACCAGCCCGTGTTCATCAGGGGGAAGAGGAGGGGCATTGAAGACCTCAATGCGCAGAGCGGTACAGGCCGGCGTGACGACCGTGGTTCTGGGTGTGGCGACAGTGCTGTCGGCCGGACAGGCGCACGCGGCAACCGGTGTGAGTGTGAGCACTGTTCGTATCTTCGTCAACGCCGTGGAGGGGAAGGCGAACGATCTTTCCATCACCCGGTCCCTCGACACCGTCACCATCAGCGACGGAGGCGACACCGTCACCGCGGGAGCCGGCTGCACCCAGGTCGATGTCGACACGGTCCGCTGCCCGTACGGCGGCCGCACCCTCACCCTCGAAGGCGGGAACCTCGGTGACATCATCACCGTGACGGGGAGCGTGCCCGCCATCATCAACGGCGGCGCGGGCAACGACATCATCACGCTCGACCCCAACGCCACCGCGGGGACCACCCTGGACGGTCAGGCCGGGCACGACTCCATCTTCGGCGGTGGAGGGGCCGACCGAATCACCGGTGGCACCGGAGACGACGTCATGTTCGGCCGAAACGGCAACGACCGCCTGGACGCCCTCGACTCCTCGCAGGCCAACGACCGCTCCTTCGGGGACGCCGGTACCGACACCTGCGTCGGGGACCTCAACGACCTGAAGGACAGCTGCGAGAGCTGAGCCCTTCGCCCCCTCGGACATCGACGCGGCGGGGACCCTCCACAGGGTTCCCGCCGCGTCCTGTGCGTCCGCCGACGTGTCAGCGGGCGTCGCGGCGCTTGCGTGCCGCGAGCAGCATGCCGCCTCCCGCGAGGAGGACCACCGCACCGCCACCCGCGACGTACGGCGTGGCGCCGCTGCCGCCCGTCTCCGCCAGGTCGGTGTTCTTTTCCCCCGTGTCGGAGGCGGTGTCCTCGGTGCTTTCGTCGTCCTTGCCCTGGTCGTCCGCCGGGACGAAGTCCGAGGGCGGCTGGTCGCAGCCGATGCCGTCCTGGTCGCGGTCCAGGTCGTCGGCGTAGTGCTGCTCGTCGCTCCTGGGGATGTCGGAGAACCCGTTCTCGTATGCCTCGGTGCAGTTCTTGAACGGGTGGTCGCCGTCGTGGGCCTGGGCGGTGGTGGCCGACAGAGCGGTGAGCGCCAGCGCGGCGACGGCAACGGCGGCGGGCTTGCGGAGCAACTTCACGAGAGCACCTCAGATTTGGGTCGTTATCCGTACGCATGATCACGGAGGGCGATCAGTCGGATTTGAGGTGACGAAAGTATTAGGGGGCTGATGGTGCGGTGGCGGAATGACGGACCCGTGATGCGAACGTGACGTGACCGGACGGTAGCTCTCCGCTCATGGGTCCGTCATCTGTAAACCAAGAGGAGGGTGGCTCCCCGTGCGGGGCCCTCGCTCGTTCGCCGGTCTGCCGGTCTGCCGGTCAGGCGGAGCGGCGGACGGTGATGCCGGTGTTGTTGACCACGATGGCGTCGGCCCGGCCGTCGCCGGTCACGTCGGCGAACGCGCCGCCGGGGGAGTGATCTCCGTAGTACGGGTCGCTGGTCCAGGTTTCGTTGGCGGTGAAGGCGGTCCCGTTGGAGCGGCGGACGGTGATGCCGTCGTAGTTGACCACGATGGCGTCGGCCAGATCGTCTCCGGTGACGTCCGTGAACGCGCCGAAGGGGGCCCGCTCTCCGCCGTACGGGTTGCTGGTCCAGGTTTCGTTGGCCGTGAAGGCGGTTCCGTTGGAGCGGCGGACGGTGATGCCTTCGGAGTTGACCACGACGGCGTCGGCCAGATCGTCGCCGGTGACGTCCGCGAACACCTCGTAAGGGGGCTGGCTTCCGTAGTACGGGCCAGTGGTCCAGGCTTCGTTGCCGGAGAAGGCGGACCCGGTGGAGCGGCGGATGGTGATGCCGGTGTCGTTGACGGCGATGGCGTCGGCCCGCCCGTCGCCGGTGACGTCCGCGAAGTACGTGCCGTAGTTCCCGTAGTACGGGTTGGCGGTCCAGGCTTCGTTCGCCGCGAAGGCGGTTCCGGTGGAGCGGCGGACGGTGATGCCGGTGTCGTTGATCGCGATGGCGTCGGCCCGCCCGTCACCGGTGACGTCGGCCATCTGCGTGCTGTTGCTCCCGTAGTACGGGCCGCTGGTCCAGGCCTCGTTGCCGGAGAAGACGGACCCGGTGGAGCGGCGGACGGTGATGCCGGTGTCGTTGATCGCGATCGCGTCGGCCAGACCGTCACCGGTGACGTCCGTGAACTGGGTGTCGTAGTTCCCGAAATACGGGTTGCTCGTCCACGTCTCGTTCGCGGAGAACGCGGCCTCCGAGGGCGTGGCGAGTGCCACCACCCCCACTAAGGCACAGGCAGGGGCCAGAACCTTGACTAGGTGTCTCATACGCATGTCCTGTCGGATGAGTTGAGCAAGGAACGGAGGAGCTTGGCAGTCTATGAATCGGTTCATGAGCGGCACAGGGTGATGCCCGGCCATTCACGGCTCAGGCCCGGAACGGACCCCTCACCTCGTACGTGATGCCGCCGGACGAACTGCCGCTGGTGCCGCGCTGGCTGGAGAAGTAGAGGCGGGTTCCGTCGGGGGAGAAGGCGGGGCCGGTGATCTCCGAGCCGGACTGGCCGTCGATGCGGAGGAACGGGGCGATCACGTCGTTCGGCGTGATGACGCAGATCTCCATGTTGCCGCCGTCCTCCGCGACGAACAGGTCGCCCGAGGAGCTGCCGGTGATGTTGTCGACGCCGGTCAGCGGTGCCGTACCGGAGGTCACGAGCGAGTCGTCGTACGCCAACTCGTAGGTGTTCGCGGCCAGGTTGAGCTGCCAGACGCGGTTGTCGCCCTTGGTGGTGAACCAGACCGTGTCGTCGGCGTAGTGGCAGCCCTCGCCGCCGTTGAACTTCTTCGAGCCGGAGACCTGTGTACGGGTCGTGGTGGGGGAGCCGTCCGGGTCGGGCACGTTCGCCCAGGTGAAGGAGCCGGAGGTGGCGGTCCCGGCGACCATGACCTGGAGGGTGCCGGCGGACAGGCTGCCCCAGGTGGTGGGGACGAAGCGGTAGAGACAGCCGTTGGTCTCGTCCTCCGTCAGGTACACCACCCTGCGCACCGGGTCGGCGGCCGCCGCCTCGTGCTTGAAGCGGCCCATCGCGTCCCGGCGCACGGCCGCGTTGACGCCCCACGGGTCCGTCTCGTAGACGTAGCCGAGGGACACCTCCTCGCAGGAGAGCCAGGTGTTCCACGGGGTCTTGCCGCCCGCGCAGTTCTGCCGGGTGCCGGACAGGACGCGGTACGCGCCGGTGACCGCGCCCGCCGACGAGAACTTCACCGCGCTCGCGCCGCCGGAGGGGTTGATCTCCGAGTTGGAGACGTAGATCCAGCCGCTGCCGTCGGCGTAACAGGCCCCGCCGTCAGGGGCGTTGTGCCAGGTGTAGGACGTGCCGGTGACCGTCTGGCCGGACCTGGCTATCACCCGGCTGGTGAAGCCGCTCGGCAGCCTGACGCCGTTCGCGTCCGCCGCGCCGAGTGCCCCGTACGGGCCGGTGCCGGGCTGGGCGGGTGCGGCGTACGCGGCGCCGCGCCACAGGGTTCCGCCGAGGACGGCGGACGAACCGCCGAGTACGGCCGCGCGCAGGAGGGTACGACGTTCCACTGTCGCTCCAAGGGGGTGCTGTGACCGCCCCGTCCGCCGGTCGGCGACGGGGTCGCGCACCGCCGGAGCCTAGGAGTGCGGGGTGGACGCGCCATGGCCAGGCGGTGACGTGTACGCGTCACTGCCTGTGTGCCCCGTACGCCCGTGCGTCATGCCTTCCGCGGGCAGCACGTCGCGAGCATCCCCCGCTTCACACCTTCAGCGTGTCGTAAGTGACACCCGTCAGCCGCTCCGACTCCTCCCAAAGCCGTTGTCCCGCAAGGTCGTTGAGGGTCCACCCGGCGCGCCGCGACTTCGCCGGGGAGCCGCGGAGGCCGAGGATCGAAGGGCCGGTGAAGGAGTCCGGGCGTACGCCGGGTGCCGTCGCCGCGTACAGCGTGGGGAGCGCGCCGGCCTCCGCGGACTGGGCGAAGACGCGGGTGCCGATCTCCATGAACCGTTCGGAGCCCTTGCGGCCCCGCATTCTCGGGGCCACGCTCATGAGGTTGGTGGCTGCGTATCCGGGGTGCGCGGCCGCCGCCACGACATCGGAGCCGATGGCGGCGAGCCTGCGCGCCAGCTCGTGCACGAACAGCAGGTTGGCCGTCTTCGACCGCCCGTACGCGGTCCAACGCCCGTACTTGCGCTCGCTGTTGAGGTCGTTGATGTCGATGTTGGCCAGCGCGTGCACGAAACTGGACACGCTCACCACGCGGGCGCCGGGCGTGGCGAGCAGCGCCGGCAGCAACAGCCCGGTGAGCGCGAAGTGTCCGAGGTGGTTGACCCCGAACTGCGTCTCGAACCCGTCCGCCGTACGCCCCTGCGGCAACGCCATGACGCCCGCGTTGTCGATCAACAGGTCCAGCCGGTCGTACTTCCGCCCGTACGCCGCCGCGAACTCCCGTACGGAGTCCAGGTTCCCGAGATCGAGAGGCGCGAACTCGGCCTCCGCGTCCGGCACTTCGATGGCCACCCGGTCGGCGGCCTCGACACCACGGCTCTCGCTGCGGCACGCGAGGACGACCCTGGCGCCCCGCCGGGCCAGCTCACGGGCGGTGACATACCCGATCCCACTGTTCGCCCCGGTGACAACGACGGTACGACCGCTCTGATCGGGAATGTCCCGCGCGCTCCAACCGCTCATGGCCTTGGCTCCCTCCGCGTACGAGTGGCTTCACAGCGTAAGCACGCCCGAGGGCCGGCGCCCCCTCAGGGGCGCGGGGCTGTATCGATATGCGGCTCCGCCGCGTGGGCGCGACAAGCCACGGCCGACCCGCACGTACGAACGACCGGGGCGGAGCTCAACGAGAGGCGTACTCCTCAGGCATGGGCCGCGTATCGAGATAGAACCACTCGGCCGTGGGCCCGGGCCCCTGCGCCGGCCCCGCGGCCGTGGGCGCGTACGGCCGCCGGGGCAACTCGGCTCCGGCCGACGGCCGCCCCCGCTCACCGGCCAAGTCCGCCACAGGCGCAGGCGCCGGCGTGCCAACCGGCTTCGCCGGCCCCGGCATCAGCAACTCCACCCGCAGGCCGAACCCCCGCTGCTGGGCGACGAACTCCTCCACCTGGTTGCGGCAGGCATGATCCAGGTGGGTCACACCGGTCAGGTCGAGCCGAATGCGCGGCTTGCCCGCCTCCGCGGCGGCCTCCAGCGCCTCGATCAGCTGCGGCAGCCGCAGGAACGTGGCGTTGCCCGCCATGACGACCTTGGCGGTGTCCTCCTCCAGGTGCTGCTTGATGACGGTCTGCGACATGCGCAGTGCGGCCAACACGATCCCGGCGGCGAGGCCGAAGAGGACACCTTCGAGGAGCGCGGTCGCCACGATGACCAGCGTGGTGAGGGTCATGACCGCGAACTCGCCCCGGTCCTGGCGCCACATCTTCGGGAACTCCTCGGGGGCGAAGAGCTTCCAGCCGCTGTGTACGAGGACGCCCGCGAGGACGGCGATCGGGATCAGGGCGAGGACCTGGGGCAGGAGCAGCGCGAAGGCCAGCAGCCACAGGCCGTGCAATGTGCGGGACAGCCGGGTCTTGGCGCCCGCCTGGACGTTCGCGGAGCTGCGGGCCACGACCGCCGTGATGGGGAGCGCGCCGAGGAGGCCCGCCACGGTGTTTCCGGCACCCTGGGCGATGAGTTCGGGGTTGTAGCGGGTGCGCGGGCCGCTGTGCATACGGTCCACCGCGGCGGCCGTGAAGAGGCTCTCCGCCGAGGCGATCACCGTGAAGGTGAGGATCGCGGTGATGATCCCGACGTCGGCGAGTCCCGCGAACTCGTTCGGGCCGGGGACGTCCACGGACGCGAGCAGATTGCCCACCTGGAGCGTCTTCACGTCCACGCCCGGCAGGGAGGCGACCCCGATGCCGATCCCGACGGCCACGAGCGCGGCCGGGATCTTCTTGACCGGGCCCGGCAGCTTCTTCCACAGGAAGCTGAGCGCGATGGTGGCGATACCGAGTCCGGCGGCGATCAGCGCCTGGGGGTTGGCCACTGTGTCGGCGATGAGATCGGGGAGGCCCGCCATGTTCTCGATCGGGGTGCCCGGGGCCTTGGAGTCGGACATCGGGTACAACTGGCTGAACATCAGCGGGAGTCCGATGCCCGCGAGCATGCCCTGGACGACGGCCAGGGAGATCGCCTGGAAGATCCGGCCGAGTCGGACCAGGCCCAGGACGATCTGCAGGATGCCCGAGCCGAGGACGATCACACCGAGCATGGCGACGCCGAACTCAAGCACGGTCTCCGCCACGAGGGCCGCCAACCCGGCCGCCGGACCGCTGACTTGGAGGGTACTGCCGCGCGCCGCGCCGACCACCAGGCCGCCGATGACACCGGAGATGATGCCCAGCTCCGCGGGGACACCGGAGGCGACGGCCACGCCGATGCACAGGGGGAGCGCGACGAGGAAGACGACGAGGGAGGCGGTGATCTCGGTGGCGAGGTCGGCCTTGGGCCCCTTGGCGTTCTTGTCCGCCTTGGCCGTCCTGGCCGTCCTGTTCACCTCGTCCGTCCCGTTCGCCTCCTCCGTCCTGGCCGTCGCGGCCGCCTTGTCCATACGGGAGGTGGCCGGCGGCGTGATGTCCGGGGCGTACGTGGGGGAGTGGGCGGGGGCGTTCGGGACGGGGAAGTCCGGGACGGGCGGGGCGTCCGGGATCTTGGCGTGCGCCGGTACGCGTCCGCGTGCGTGCATCCCGCTCATACGGCGTGCACCCGGAAGCTGCCGTCCTCGTCCAGCTCGTGGACCTGGCCGGTGTCGACCTCGTAGTACCAGCCGTGCAGCCGCAGCCGTCCCGAGTCGAGCCGTGGCTTGGTCACCGGGTAACTCCTCAGTGCCGCGAGCTGGTTGACGACGTTGAGCTGGGCCACGGCCGGCATCGACGGGTCCTCGAAGGCCCCGTCGAGCAGCGGTGCCAGCTCCGGGCGGGCCAGGTCCAGCCAGGCGTCCACGCCGGGCAGCGCGGACAGGTCGTCGCCGGACTTCAGGGCGCCCATCGCGCCGCAGTGGGAATGGCCACACACGACGATGTCCTGAACGCCGAGCACCTCCAGTGCGTACTCGATGGTGGCGGCCTCGCCGGACGCGCCCTGCCGTCCGTGCGGTGGAACGATATTGCCTGCGTTCCGCAGCTCGAATATCTCTCCGGGCCGTGCGCCTGTGATCAGGGCGGGTATGACCCGTGAGTCCGAGCAGGTAATGAACAATGCCTCCGGATATTGGCCTTCGGCCAGCTTCCGGTATTCGCCGCTCTCGAAATCGACGCGCCTCTTGAACGAGCGGGCGCGGTCCAGCAGTGCCTTCACGGTTCCTCCCGGCAGGGGGTTCGACCAGGGCTTTCCCGTCGTGCTCCCACCGTAGAGGGGCGACTGCCAGGCGAAAGTTAAGGGAACACTAGAGCGCGACCAGGAATGGCACATATTTCGTCCCGGGCAGCCTTCCGAGGGCTCCGAATCACCGTCAACGAGCCATCCAGGGACGGTTTTTGAGCAGCCGGTCACATTACCTCGGGTATGGGCGACGTGCCCATGACGGCTCTTGTAGCGTGTTCGCTCCACGGCACGGAATTCGTGCTGTCCGGATTCATGGGGAGACAGGGCCTATGGGCGTACGAGTGCTGCTCATCGAGGACGACGAGACGATCGCCGAGCCGCTCGCCGAGGGTCTGGGTCACTTCGGGCTGACGGTCGACCACGTCTCGACCGGGGCCGCCGGGCTGAGAGGGCCGTACGGCGATGTCGTCCTGCTCGACCTGGGGCTGCCCGACATGGACGGCATCGACGTCTGCCGGGGGATCCGGCAGCACTCCGACGTGCCCGTCATCATCCTCAGCGCGCGCGGCGAGGAGGCCGACCGCGTTCTGGGTCTGGAACTCGGCGCCGACGACTATCTGGCGAAACCTTTCAGCCTGCGCGAGCTGGTGGCCCGCATACGGGCGGTCACCCGACGCACCCAGCAGGGCCGCGGCCTCCAACAGGGCCTCACCGAGGGCGATTTCATGGCGACACCGCCGGGCGGGACGCCTGCGGTGGGCCCGTTCGGCACGGGAACGCCGGGCACGGGCCCGCTCGGATCGGGTCCCGTCGGCACGGGGACCCTTGGGGCGGGGGTGCGGGTGGCGGGCGTGCTCGGCGACGGGGCGCCTGCCGCCTCCGCGGGGGCGCGTGGTGCCGGGTATCCGGATGCCGGGACTTCCGATGCGGGGTCCTCGGGCGCCGGGTTTTCGGGTGTCGGGTCTTCCGATGCCGGGTTCCGGGGTGCCGGGTTTTCGGGTTCGGGGTCCCCGGGTCCGAGGTCTCCGGGCGCCGGCTCGTCCGACTGGGCGTCTCGTTCCGAGGGGGCGTACGAGTCAGGGTTCTCTGCGAGTCACGGGGGCTCCGGCGAACGGCCCCGGGATGCGGAACCCCGGGCCGCGGAACCCCGGGACGAGAAACCGTTCAGGGGCGAGTCGTTCGGCGGCGAACCGTTCGCGAGTGAGTCGTTCTCGGCGGGGCCGGACATGCCTGGGCGGGACACCGCGGGGTGGGGCGGCTCTGAGTCGGGCAACACCGGGCGAGGAAGGGCCGGTTCGGGCGAACCGGGGCCGGCCGTCGCGGGGGCGGATGCCGCATCGGCAGCGCGGTCCTCGTACGACCGGAGCGACGGCACCGGCACGCGGTCTTCGTACGGCCCGTCCGACGGCACCCGCACATCGACCTCGTACGACTCCTCCGGAAGCACCCGTGCCGCGGACCCGTACGACCTGCCGTCCGGCGGTGCCACTCGGTCCTCCGACGCGTACGACCCGGACGATCGCTACGACCAGTCGTCCGGTGTCGGGCGGCGCTTCGACGAGTCGTCGCGCTCCTTCGAGGCCGGGCCGGGCTTCGAGTTCGCGCCACCGGTCCCGGCCGGGCGGCCGCGGCGGGGGGCGTCGGCGGGACCGGCCGGAGGAGCATTCCGCGACGAGTCGGCGCCGGCGTCGGAGCCAGAGCCGGAGCCGGTTGCCGTGACGGCGCCCGCGCCCGGCCCCCTCGTCGTCGACCGCCGCACCCGGCAGGTCTGGGTCGGGGACTCGCCGGTCTCGCTGACGCCGAAGGAGTTCGAACTGCTCGCGCTGCTCACCGAGGACCCCGGAGCTGTCTACTCGCGGCAGCAGATCCTGGACCGGGTGTGGGACCCGCACTACCAGGGCCCGACCAAGACGCTGGACGTCCATGTCGCCACGCTGCGAAGGAAGTTGGGCAACTCGGCGTGGATCCAGACCCTGCGCGGGGTCGGCTTCAGACTCGCCGTGCAGAACCGGCCGCCCTCGGCGGGCGGGGCCCCGGGCGGAACCCTGGGCGGGGCGACGGGCGGCTCGTACGGGGAGCAGCCCGGCAGACCGAACGGCTCGTACGGCGCGTCCGCCTTGTACGGCGCGTCTGGCTCTGCCGGTTCGTCTGGCTCGACCGGCTCGTACGGATCCTTCGAGTCCTTCGAGTCGTTCGGGTCGAGCGGCGCCTACGACGACCTCCCGGACGGCGGGTCCCAGGAACCCCGGCCGGCGGCCTTCCGGTGACGCGTCGGCTCCTGCTCAGCTACCTGAGTCTCGCCGTGCTGCTCCTGCTCTGCCTGGAGATCCCGCTGGGCTTCGTCTACTCGCGGGGCGAGCGGGAGCGGGTCACCAACATGGCGAAGGACGAGGCGGAGTCGGTCTCCGCGTACGCCTCGCTGGCCCTTTCCATGGGCGGCCGCGCGGAGCGGGACCTGCCCGGCAGGGTGAGCCGCTGCGCCGAGCGCATCGGCGGGAAGGTCGTGATCGTCGACCGGTCCGGCGCGCTGGTCACCAGCTCGCACACGCTGTCGGCGACGGAGACCCAGGGCCTCGCCGCCCGTCCCGGGATCGCGGCGGCGCTGCGGGGAACCGCCACGCAGGACGTCCGCACCTCCACCATCGGAGGCGTCCAGTACCTGTCCGTCGCGGCGCCGATCGCGCACGGCTCGTACAAACAGGGTGCCGTGTGGATCACGCTGCCCACACAGATGGTGCACGCCCGGGTGCACCATGTCTGGCTGCTGCTTGCCCTCGGCGGGCTCGCGGCCCTCACCGCCGTCGCGGTCATCGGCTTCGCCATCGCCCGCTGGACCGGCCGCCCCATCCGTGAACTGGAGCTAGCCACCCACGAGTTGGCCGACGGCGGCCCCTCCACACCGGTGGCGATCACCAAGGGGCCGCCGGAGGTACGGAGTCTCGCGGCCACCTTCAACCGTACGGCGGCCCGCCTGGAGCACCTCCTCGCCTCCCAGCGCGCCTTCGCGGGTGAGGCCTCGCACCAGCTCAAGACGCCCCTCGCCGCGCTGCGGCTGCGCCTGGAGAACCTGGAGCCCGACATCGCCCTGCACGCCCGGGGCAACCTGACCGCCGCGATGACCGAGACCGACCGGCTCGCCAGGATGGTCGAGGGGCTGCTGGCGATGGCCCGGCTCGACGAGAGCGCCGCCGTGCGCGAACAGGTGGACCTGGACCGGGTCTGCGCGGAGCGGCACCGGGCCTGGGCGCCGATGTTCGAGCAGCACGGGGTGCAGCTCGTGCTGCTCGGCGACTACGGTGGGCCGGTGCTCGCCCTGCCCGGCGCGGTCGAGCAGATCCTGGACAACCTGCTGTCCAACTCCCTTCGGGTGGCGCCCCGTTACTCCACCGTCTCCATCGATCTGCGCAGGCCCGAGACCCACGAACGCCGCTTCGGTCACCGTCCGGCGGGTCCGGCCCGCGTCGAACTCCACGTCACGGACGAGGGTCCCGGCATGACCGAGGAGCAGCGCCGGCGCGCCTTCGACCGCTTCTGGCGCGCGCCCGATGCGCCGAAGGGTGGTACGGGTCTTGGGCTGGCCCTTGTCCAGCGCCTTGCCCATGCGAGTGGGGGTGACGTCCTGCTGCGTGCGGGTGCCTCGGCCTCCGGCGGGCTTGACGCGGTGGTTCGGCTGCCGCCGGCCGCCCCGACTGCTGCGGTGGCCAGGCCGTTGGAGAGTGTGCCTCAGCGGGTGTCGTGAAGGTGCGGGCCCGGTGGGGGCTGGTCGCGCAGTTCCCCGCGCCCCTTAAAGGCAGGGGCTACCGCCCCCAAAGACCAAAGACAGGGGCGCAGCCCCGGCCTTTGTCTTTAGGGGCGCGGGGAACTGCGCGACCAGCCCCCACGCACCCGCACTCGACGTCATCGCATGTCGCCCCCTACAACGACGCACCCCCGTCGATCACAAGGTCCGTGCCGACCACGGACGCCGCCGCGTCCGAGGCCAGGTAGAGAACGGCCTCGGCCACCTCCTCCGTCGAGGAGACGCGGCCGAGCGGTGACTCCTCCTTCATTCGCGCGGCACGGTCGGCCTCGGTCTCGCCGGGCCGCAGGGACATGGCGGTCGCGGAGGCACCGGGGCTCACGGCGTTGATACGGATGCCGTCGGCGATGTGGTCGAGCGCGGCGCCGGCGGTGAGCGCGGACACGGCGGCCTTGGAGGCCGCGTACGCCGTGGTGTTGGGCCACTGCTTGTGCGCGCCCAGGTTGGAGGAGACGTTGACGATCGCCCCGCCGCCCGCCTGGGTCCGCATCTGCCGGACCTCGGCCTGCAGGGCGAGGAGTACACCGGTGACGTTGATGTCGAGCAGGGTCCGCCACTCCTCCTCGGGGAGGTCGGCGACGGGCTGCCCGCCGCGGAAGACGCCCGCGTTGTTCACGGCTATGTCGACGGAGCCGAATCGGTTGACGGCCGTGCGGACGAGCGCCTCCACGTCCGCCGGGCGTGCCACGTCGGCGACCTGCGCGACCGCCGTGCCACCGGCCCGTTCGGCGAGGGCGACGGTCTCGTCGAGCGCCGCCCGGGTACGGCCCGCCACGACGACGGAGGCTCCCTCGGCGGCGAACGCGAGCGCGACGGCCCGCCCGATCCCGGTTCCGCCCCCGGTGACGAGGACGGTGCGGTGCGAGAAGCGGGTGCGGTTCATGAGTGACTCCCTTTCGGACATGGTGAGTTGAGGAACGCGGGTGTGAGGATCAGAGGCGCGCGCGAGAAGACGGCGGCCGAACGAGGGATCAGACGCGGGCGAGTTGCAGGGCCAGGGCCGCGGTGCCGAAGAGGGCCGCGGTCACCGCCAGGCTCGCCGTGTCGCCGCCCACGCCGAGCACCAGGGCGAAGACGACGGTCGGCCCTGTCTCCATCGCCGTGTTGTGCACCCCGCCCGCGAGACCCGTCCGTTCCGCCGGCACCCGGTCGGTGGCCAGCACGGCGGCCCCGGCGAAGGAGGCGGCGACCCCGGCCGCCAGCAGGAGGAACCCGGGGAGAAGCCCGTACGCGTACGGGACCGTGTCGTTCATTCCGAGCAGCGCGAGGAGTACGAGTCCCACGGCGCCGACGGCCAGCCCGGCACCGGTGACGACGGGCGCCCCCCGCCGGCCGATGAGCCGCCCCGCCACCCGGCTCGACGCGAGGAGCGCCACGGCGAACGGCACGAACGCGGTCGACGTCCGCAGTGCCGACCAGCCGCGTTCGTCCTGGAGATGGAGCGAGAACAGCACGAAGACGGTGGCGGTCCCGGCCGCGGTCAGTGCGGTCGCGGCGAGCCCTAGCGCGCGCCGCCGGTCGAGCAGGAAGCGGGGCGGGAGCAGCGGATCGGGCGCCCGCCGCTCGACCCCGACGAACACGGCCAGCAGTACGACTCCGGCGACCAGCGGCCCCAGCACCCGGCCGGACGTCCAGGACCACGCGTCGGTGAGCACGAGCCCGTAACTGGCGGAAGCCAGCCCGGCCGTGGCCAAGAGGGCGCCGGGCAGGTCGAGACGGGGGCGGGCCGTGTGTTCGGGCCCACCCCTCCCGAAGTGCGGTTCGGTCGCCGCAGGCAGCACCCGGGGCGCCAGCGCGAGCGCCGCCGCCGTCACGGCGAGCGGTACGGCGAAGGCCCAACGCCAGGACAGGAGAGCGGAGATGACACCTGAGAGCAGATTGCCCGCCGTGGCGCCGAGGATGGACAGACCTCCCCAGGTGGCCATCGCACCGCCGTACGCGGCGGGGGAGGGGAACACCGTCCGCAGCACCGCCATCGCGGCCGGCGCGATCAGGGCCGCGCCGGCACCCTGGGCGAACCGGGCCGTGAGCAGCGCGTCGTACCCGGGAGCGAGCGGGGCGGCGACCGACGCGGCCCCGAAGACCAACAGCCCCGCGGTGAGCGCCCGACGCCCGCCGTACCGGTCGGCGAGCCGCCCCCCGAACAGCAACAGCCCGGCGAACGTCAGCCCGTACGCCGCACTGAGCAGGATCAACTCCTCGCGCTGCACGCCGAATTCCACCCCGATCTCCGGCAACGGCACAGCCACCGCGGCCAAGGTGAAGATCAGAGTGACCTGCACCCCACCGAGCAGCACGAACGCACCTCGACCGGCGCGAGGAGGCGCCACTGTTACAGTCATCGTTTCCCCCTATCTAGACCGATCGTTTCAAAAAGAGGGCAGCACTTCAGCACTTCAGGGGCGCGGGGAACTGCGCAATCTTTCAGGGGCGCGAGGAACTGCGCGACCGGCCCCCACGCACCCGCACACAACAACGACCCGGGCCGAACCGAATCAATCCAGCAAGGTCAGAGCCTGCTCGGCCGCATCCCGAACCCGCCCGGGATCGGCCGACGCCTTGCCGACCACCCGCAACCCCTGCATCAACACCAGCAACATCCGAGCCAACGCCCGAGGATCCCGATCCTCCGCAAGCTCCCCCTGTGCCTGCGCCCGCACGAGCGCCGAGTTCATCAGCGTCTCGACGTGATCCCAGCTGTGCTCCACACGACGGGCCGCCGCGGCATCGTGAGGCGCCAGCTCGGCCGCCGTGTTGGTGACGAAACAGCCCGCCGCCCGGCGGGCGTCGTCCGCGGCTTCGGCGGCGAACCGCCGCACCACCGCCCGCACGGCGGGCAACGCGGCCCCCGCCTGCGACAAC
Source organism: Streptomyces sp. NPDC058697 (assembly GCF_042715345.1). NCBI lineage: Bacteria > Bacillati > Actinomycetota > Actinomycetes > Kitasatosporales > Streptomycetaceae > Streptomyces > Streptomyces sp. NPDC058697. Next base: position 243,515 of record NZ_JBHXSU010000013.1, on the reverse strand, counting down.
TCGCGCAGCATCAGCGCGTCGCGCGACTCCCCGTACCGGTCCAGCGCCTTCAGATACAGCGCGTGCTTGTTGCCGAAGGTCGCGTAGATGCTGGCGCGCCCGATGCCGAGATGCTCGACGAGATCCGCCATCGACGTCGCCTCGTAGCCGCGCCGCCAGAACAGCTCCAGGGCCGACTGCAGCGCGGCGTCCGGATCGAACTCCTTGGTCCTGGCCACGAACCGCAGCCTAGGCCTTTCTGAAACGATCGGTCAATAAGGAATCCGCTGCTCCGCCGGGCAAGCCCTAGAGCGCCCGCACCTCGTACGTCGCCACCCGCACCGTCTCGTCGTCCAGGCACTGCCCCGACTCCAGGTCGAACCGCTGCTTGAGGAGCGGCGAGGCGACGAACGGGCGGCCCTGGTGGGTGCCCGTGAGGCCACGGGAGAGGACGGCCGCGCCGGAGAACGGGTCGCGGTTGTCGATCGCGTACATGCGGCCCGTGCGGTCCAGGAAGAGCGCGACCTGGTGGCCGTCCGGGAGCAGCGCAGCCACCCCGCGGCCGGGCATCAGCAGGGACAGGTCGCAGACCGTGAACCAGCCGTCCGTCAGCTGGAGTTGGACCGTGGTGGCGGTCGCCGTGGTCGTCTCGGGGGCCAGGGTCATCGCTGGGCGCTTCCTTCCAGGGGGCGCGTGCCGATGGTCAGCAGCGGCAGGTCGGGCTTGATCTGGTCGCGCTCGGGGACGAAGCCGACGACCGGGTCGGGGGTGTCCGGCGCGTTCACGAAGGAGACGAAGCGGGAGAGCTTCTCCGGGTCGTTGATGGTCTCGGCCCACTCGTCGCGGTAGGCCGCGACATGCGCCGTCATCAGGGACTCCAGCTCCTCGCAGATGCCCAGCGAGTCCTCCACGACCACCTCGCGGATGTGGTCGAGGCCGCCGGGGATCCGCTCCAGCCAGGTCGAGGTGCGCTCAAGACGGTCGGCCGTGCGGATGTAGAACATCAGGAAACGGTCGATCAGGCGGATCAGTTCGGCGTCGGAGAGGTCCTGGGCGAGCAGGTCGGCGTGGCGCGGGGTCGCGCCGCCGTTGCCGCCGACGTACAGGTTCCAGCCGTTCGCGGTGGCGATGATGCCGAAGTCCTTCGACTGGGCCTCCGCGCACTCGCGGGCGCAGCCGGAGACCGCCGACTTGAGCTTGTGCGGGGAGCGCAGACCCCGGTAGCGCAGCTCCAGGTCGATCGCCATGCGCACCGAGTCCTGGACGCCGTACCGGCACCAGGTCTGCCCGACACAGGACTTGACCGTTCGCAGCGACTTTCCGTACGCGTGCCCGGACTCGAAGCCCGCGTCCACCAACCGGGCCCAGATCAGCGGGAGTTGCTCGACGCGCGCACCGAACATGTCGATCCGCTGACCGCCGGTGATCTTCGTGTAGAGGCCGAAGTCCCGGGCCACCTCGCCGATCACGATGAGCTTCTCGGGGGTGATCTCGCCGCCGGGGATGCGCGGCACGATCGAATAGGAGCCGTTCTTCTGGAGGTTGGCGAGGAAGTGGTCGTTGGTGTCCTGGAGCGAGGCCTGCTCGCCGTCCAGGACATAGCCGTCGGCGCCGATCGTGGGCGCGAGCGAGGCGATGATCGAGCCGACCGCGGGCTTGCAGACCTCGCAGCCGTCGCCGCCCCGGGCGCCCTCACGCCCGTACCGGTCCAGGAGTTGCCGGTACGAGGTGATGCGCAGGGCGAGGACGATCTCGTACAGCTCCTCGCGGGTCTGGGAGAAGCAGCCGCACAGGCCCTTGTCGACCTCGACGCCGCTCGCCTCCAGTTCGGAGGTGACCAGCTGGCCGAGGACCTTGACGCAACTGCCGCAGCCCGTACCGGCCTTGGTGCACTTCTTCACCTCCGGCACCGTCGTGCAGGAGTGTTCCGTCACCGCGCCGCGGATCGCTCCCTTGGTGACGTTGTGGCAGGAGCAGATGATCGCCTCGTCCGGCAGTGAGGACGGGCCGAGCTGGACGGGCGCGCCGGCGCCGGCCGGGAGGACGAGCTGTTCCGGGGAGATCGGCGGGACCGAGCCGGTGAACGCGCGCAGCGTGCCGTACGCCTCCGCGTCGCCCACCAGGATGCCGCCGAGCAGTTCGCCGTTCCGGCCGATGACCAGCTTCTTGTACGTGCCGGAGCGGGAGTCGGAGTAGACGACGTCGAGGCAGTCCTCGGCCGTGCCGTGCGCGTCGCCGAAGGACGCCACGTCCACGCCGAGCAGCTTGAGCTTGGTGGACAGGTCGGCGCCGGTGAAGGACGCCTCGTCGGTGGCGATGGTCGCGGCGGCCGTCTCCGCCTGCTCGTAGCCGGGCGCGACCAGGCCGTACACCCGGCCGTCCGCCGCGAGCGCGCACTCGCCGATCGCGAACACGTGCGGGTCGTTCACGGTCCGGCACTGCTCGTCGACCGAGATGCCGCCGCGCTCGCCGACCGTCAGACCGCAGTCGCGGGCGAGCTGGTCGCGGGGGCGGACACCGGCCGAGAACACCACCAGGTCGGTGGCGAGTTCGGAGCCGTCGGACAGCTTCATGCCGGTTACGGCGCCCGAGGCGTCCGTGACGATCTCCTGTGTACCCACACCCGTGTGGACGCTCAGGCCCATGTCCTCGATGGTGCGCAGCAGGGCCGCGCCGCCGCCGTCGTCGACCTGCACCGGCATCAGGCGCGGCGCGAACTCCACGATGTGGGAGGTGAGTCCGAGCCCCTTCAGGGCGCCGGCCGCCTCCAGGCCGAGCAGTCCGCCGCCGACCACGGCACCGGTCGTCGCCCTCGACTTCGCGTACTCCTCGATCGCGAGGAGGTCCTCGATCGTGCGGTAGACGAAGCAGCCCTCGGCGTCCTTGTTCGGCACCGGCGGCACGAAGGGGTACGAGCCGGTGGCGAGGACGAGCGTGTCGTAGTCAACTGCCAGACCGGAGCGGGCCGTTACCCGCTTCGCGGCCCGGTCGACCGTCTCGGCCGGGTCGCCGATGTGCAGCTCGATCCCGTGGTCCTTGATGAACTCCATGTCCGTCATGGACAGTTCCTCGGGCGTGGTCCCCGAGAAGTACGAGGTCAGCTGCACGCGGTCGTACGCGGGGCGTGGCTCCTCGCACAGCACGACCACGCGGTGCGTTGCGGTCAGGCCGCGCTCGGCGAGCGCTTCGAGGAAGCGCTGGCCGACCATGCCGTGGCCGACGAGCACGATCGTGGGGGTGGCCTCCGTGGCCTCCGGGGTGGCGGTCATCAGGAGCCTCCATCGTTGGTGAGCAGGTGGAGCAGAGGGCCGCCGTCGGAGGGCAGCGGCTCTGCTCCCTCCCAGGCGCGGGCGAGCGCGCCGACGGTGCCGAGCTCGCCGACGAGCACTCCGCCGACCAGGCGGTCGTCGCGGACGACGACCTTGCGGTAGGTGCCGCGGGTGGCGTCGGTGAGCTGGATGACGTCGTCGCCGGGAAGCGGGGTGTGCTCCCCGAAGGCGGCGAGGTCGAGAGGGGTGCCGGAGGCGAGGCCGGGGCGGGTGAGGGTGAGACGGGTGAGGGCACGGGTGCCGGTGTAGCCCGCGGGGGCCCCGGCCGGGTTCGCACCCGAACCTGAACCCGGGGTCGAACCCGAACCCGAACCTGAACCCGCACCCGCACCTGAACCCGCACCCGGGACCGCACCCGTGTCCGCCGCGGCCAGCAACTCGGCCAGGACATCGGCCTGTTCGAGGGCGGGCGCGGCCAGACCGTAGACGTTTCCGTCGTGCTGGGCGCAGTCGCCGATCGCCCGGATGTGCGGGTCTGACGTGCGCAGTTGGTCGTCGACGATGACGCCCTTGTGCACGGCGAGCCCCGCGTCCTGGGCGAGGCCCACCCTCGGGTGCACCCCGCAGGCCAGTACCACCAGGTCGGCGTCGAGCGCGTACCCGTCGGCCAGCTCGACCGAGCGGACCGCGCCACCGACGCAGCGCACATCGCGCACCCGGCACTCGGTGTGCACCTCGACGCCGAGGTCCTTGAGATGCCGGAGCACCAACTTGGAAGCGGACGGGTCGAGTTGACGCTCCATCAGCCGTTCGGACTGCTGGGCCAGCACCACCTGCGCACCGCGTTCGGCGAGCGCGCGGGCCGCCGAGACGCCGAGCAGTCCGCCGCCGATGACGACGGCCCGGGTGTCCGGCCGTACGGCCTTGGACAGCCCGAGGCAGTCGTCCATCGTGCGGAACGCGTGGACGCCTTCCGGCAGTTCGTGCCGGTCCGGGCCGAACGCGCCGAACAGGCCGCGCAGGGGCGGAAGTACCGGGTTCGAACCGGTGGCCAGGACCAGGGTGTCGTATGCGATCACCGAGCCGTCGGCGAAGTGCACCAGCTGCTCCGCGCGGTCGATGTGCACCGCCCGGCCACGGGTCAGCCGCTCCGGCGTCGGCAGCGCGATGACCTCGGGGGCGTACCGCCCGGCCAGGACCTCCGCGAGCAGGACCCGGTTGTACGGGGTGTGCTCCTCGTCGCCGACGAGCACGGCGGACATGCCGAGCTCTCCGAGCCTGCGGGCGAGCCGTACGCCCGCGAGGCCGGCGCCGATCACCACCACACGCGTATTCGAGGTCATGCATCGCAGCGTGCGGTGCCGGTGTTACCCGGCCGCATCCCCTCTGTTTCCCGCGGGGAACGCTGCCCTCAGCGGGGCCGGGGCGCGGATGTGAGGGTTTTCGGCGGGCGGGGCGGGGGCACGGTGAGGTCGCCCGGAACGGGCCCGGGGTGCGGCTATCCCCACCTCGCAGCTCCGTGCGAGCACCATCGACCTCCGGCTCCGGCCGCGGCAGCCTTGAGAAGCCCGACCCGGGGCTGCCCTGACGCACGACCCGGGGCTGCCCCGATGCCCGACCGTAGGTTGACGACATGCGCAGACCGACCGCAGCGCTCGCGCGCGCGCTCGACGTACTGAGGCGTCCGGCCGCCGCCTTCGCCCCGAAGGCCCTCGCCGTACTCCTCTATGCCCTGATCGCGCTCCCGCTCGCCCTCGTCGGCTTCGTGCTCACGCTCGTGGGGCTCGTCGTCGGCGGAGCCCTGTCCGTGACGACGCTGGGCCTGTGGCTGCTGGCGCTGACCGTGCGGGGCGCGCTCGCCCTCGGGTCGGTCCAACGGGCCCTGGCGCGGCGGCTGTTGGGCCTGGAGATCGAGGAGCCGCCGACGCCTCCCGCGCGGGGCGTACTCGGCAGACGGCGGGCCCTGCTCCTGGGCCGGGCCGGCTGGCGGGCCGTCGGCTGTGCGCTGGCCACACCCTTCACGGCCGTCCTCGGGTTCGCCGCGGTCCTGGGCGCGTACGCCTACGGGGCCCAGACCGCCCTGCACCCGCTGCTCAAGCGCTGGAACCACCACACCGTGCGCGACGGAGACTCCGTACGGCATGTGTCGATCGAAGTCCTCGGTGTCCAACTCGACTCCTGGCCAAGGTGGTTGATCCCGATGGCGGCCGGGCTCGTCCTCCTGGCCGCCGCCCCCTGGCTGCTGCGGCACGCCCTCGCCCCGCACCGCGCGCTGCTCGCCGCCACGCTCGGGCCGAGCGACGCGGAGCGCCGCATCCGCACACTGGAGGAGACGCGCGCCCAGGCCGTGGACGACGCGGCGGCGACCCTCCGCCGCATCGAGCGCGACCTGCACGACGGCACACAGGCCCGGCTCGTCGGGCTCGCGATGCATCTGACGATGATCCGGGAACTGGTCGGAGCGGACGCCGACCGCGAACGGCTCCTCGCCGTCGTCGACACCGCGCAGGGCAATGCCAAGCAGGCCATCGCCGACCTGCGCCACCTCGTCAAGGGCATCCACCCTCCCGTACTGGACCAGGGCCTGGACACGGCCCTCGCCACCCTCGCCGCCGACAGCGCCCTGCCCGTCGAGGTCGTCACGGACATCGAGGCCCGCCCCGCGCCCGCCGTCGAGTCCATCGCCTACTTCTGCGCCGCGGAACTCCTCGCCAACACGGCGAAACACAGCGGGGCGGCCGGCGCCACGGTCACGGTGACCGCCCGCGCCGGGCTGCTGCGGCTCACCGTCCACGACGCCGGACGCGGCGGCGCGGCGATCGGCGCGGGCTCCGGGCTCACCGGCCTGCTGACCCGCGTACGGACCGTCGACGGCACGCTCACCTGCGACAGCCCGCCGGGAGGCCCTACGGTGGTCACGGTCGAGCTGCCTTACTGACTGCCTTGTCGATCACGGGGGCCATATGCGCGTTGTCATCGCCGAGGACTCCGCCCTGCTGCGCGACGGGCTGGCCCAGCTCCTCCAGCTGCGGGGCGTCGAGGTCGCCGCGGCCGTCGGGGACGCCGACGCGCTGCTCGCCGCCGTGGCCGAGCACTGCCCGGACGCGGCCGTCGTCGACATCCGGCTGCCGCCGACCCAGACCGACGAGGGCCTGCGGGCCGCCGTACGCCTGCGCGCGGACCACCCCGGCACCGGGGTGCTGATCTTCTCCCAGTACGTCGAGACGAAGTACGCCGCACAGCTCCTCGGCACCAACCCGGGCGGCGTCGGCTACCTGCTCAAGGAACGGGTCGTCGACATCGGGGAGTTCGTGGACGCGCTGGAGCGGGTCGCCGCCGGCGGCACCGCCCTCGACCCCGAGGTCGTCGCCCAGCTCTTCGGCGCGAGCCGCCGCGCCAGCGCCCTGGACGCCCTCACGGCCCGCGAACGCGAGGTGCTCGCGCTGATGGCAGAGGGCCGTACGAACCACGCCGTCGCCACATCCTTCGGCGTCTCGGAACGGGCCGTCGAGAAGCACATCGCCAACATCTTCACCAAGCTCGGCCTGCTGCCCTCCGACACGGGGAACCGACGGGTACTGGCGGTCCTGCGCTACCTGGAAACGGCGGGCTGACCCCCTTCGTCCACCGTTGCCCCGAACCTCTGAAGATCCTCAAGGTTCACAGGATTCGTGGACGGCACACCTACCTCGTCCATAGTGTCGCGATCATGCCCGACATATCGCTGACCATGGTCGTCGTCCTGTGCCTGACCGCTCTCGCGGCGGGCTGGATCGACGCGGTGGTGGGCGGCGGCGGGCTCCTGCTGCTCCCCGTACTGCTCCTCGGGCTGCCGAACTCGGGCTCGGCCGCCCAGTACGCGCTCGGCACCAACAAGGCCGTGGCGATCGTCGGCACCACGGGCGCGGCGGTGACGTACGCGCGCAAGGCGCCCGTGGACGTCGGAACCGCCGTACGGATCGGCCTGGCGGCGCTCGCCGGATCCTCGGCCGGTGCGCTGGTCGCCGCCGGGATGAGCACCGACGTGCTGAAGCCGGTGGTCATGGTCGTCCTGCTCGGCGTCGGCGCCTTCGTGATCCTGCGGCCCTCCTTCGGCACCGCGCCCTCGACCGCGCCCGTCTCCCCGCGCCGCGTCCTCGCCGCGATCGGCCTCGCGGGCCTCGGCATCGGCTTCTACGACGGGCTCGTCGGCCCCGGCACGGGAACGTTCCTCGTGCTCGCCCTGACCGCGCTGCTGCACCTCGACCTGGTGACCGCCTCCGCCACCGCGAAGATCGTCAACTGCTGCACCAACGCGGGAGCCCTCGCGATGTTCGCCTGGCAGGGCACGGTGTACTGGCAGCTGGCGGCCCTGATGGCCGTCTTCAACCTCGTCGGCGGGATGGTCGGGGCGCACACCGCGCTCAAGAAGGGCAGTGGGTTCGTCCGGGTCGTACTGCTGACGGTGGTCTTCGCGCTGGTGGCGAACCTGGCGTACCAGCAGTGGCTGGCGTAGCGGCCGACGTGGAGGCCACCATGGCCGGCTTCTATCGGCTGCCCGTCAGATGGGCGAAGACGACCACGTTCCCCTGGTAGCCCGTCGCCTCCGAATAGCCGCCGCCGCAGGTGATGACCCGCAGCTCCGGGCGCCCCGCGGCCCCGTACACCTTCTCGTCCGGGAAGTCGCGGGCGTCGTACACCTCGACCGCGTCGACCGAGAAGAGGGCGACCGTGCCGTCGCGGCGCTCGACCTCGATGGTGCTGTCCTTCTCCAGGGCGCCCAGATGGTAGAAGACGGCGGGTCCATCGGCGTTGTCGACATGGCCGGCGACGATCGCGGTGCCCTTCTCGCCCGGCGCGGTCCCGGCCGCGTACCAGCCGGCGAGGTCCGCCCGGCCGGCCGGCGGCACGTCGAGGCTGCCCTGCGGGGTGAGACCGAGGCCCAGGAGGGGGGCGTCCACCCGGATCGAGGGGATACGGACGCGTTCGGGCGGGGCGGGCAGCAGCGCGGCGGCCGCGGGCCGGTCCACATGGGCGCCGGCGCGTCCCTGCGCGGCCGAGGGCTGCGGCGGGGCATGCGTCTGCGCCCCACTGCGCAGCAGCCAGGCACCGGAGAGGAGGGCGACAAGGGTGACGGCGACTATCGAGCTGTTGGCGAACCGGTGCACGTATGTCTCCTCTCCGGTGGCTCGATTCCCCTGGTCGTTTGTCGGCTGGTCCCGCGTCCCCCTCCGGGACGCGAGGGGCGTCGGGCCCGGAGGGGGAGGGGACGGCGGTACCGGCGGACGGACAGCGGAGGGTGTCCGTCAGATCCCGTCGCCTCTCGCCCGGCGATGCAGGAGCCAGGTACCGCCCGCGGCGGCGACGGCAAGGGCCGCCACTCCCGCCGCGGTCTGCACGGGGTCGGGGCCCAGTGCGCCGCCGACCCCCGTCTTCACGCTTCCTCTCGGGTGGACCTGCTGCCCGCTCTCCTCGGTGGAGGTGAGCGTGACCACCAGGTCGCCGGTCATCCGCTTGCCGCTCGCACAGCGCGCGACGATCTCGTACGTGCCTGGCTGGGCGGACGGCGGCACCCGGAACTGCCCGACCGCGTCGCCCTCGTGCGGGCTGGGCAACAGAGTGAAGGCACCCGCGCCGACGGCACCGGCGTCACCCGCCACCGCGTCCGTCGCACCGCATGCCGCCGTGTTCACCGTGACCTCGGCGCCGGGCGCGACCGTGGCCGGGTACAGCTCGATGGACCCCGTTCCGACGCCGTACGCGGGGGCGGCGGCGAGGGCCACCGCGGCGACGGCGAGCGCGGTACCGGTCAGCGGACGGGCTGTGCGCATCGTTGCTTGCTCCTCCGAGAGGGCACGACCCGCGGCACCCCCATGTGCCGCTGCGTCGGTCACGCCCCTGCCCTACCGAGGAAAGTGGCAGTCGGGGACGTACGCCTCCTGATGAGACGTCAGAATTGATGTGAACGGGTGTCAGGCGGAGGTTCCGGGCGGGCCGTCCGGGGCTGTTTCGGCAGGTCATCGGCGTGTCGCCACCACATCCGCAAAAAGAACCCGAACGGAACGGCCGGCGCGTGTGAACGGGTGACCGGCCCTCCCGGGCGACCACCCGACCGGCCGACTTGACCTGAAGTTTGGTTGAGGTATGAGGCTGGGCGCCATGAACTCCACCACAGAGGTTCCAGTCCCCCTCCCCGCGTCCGACTCCCTCCCGGCGCCCGTTCCCCTCCCCGAGCCCGACTTCCTCCCCGAGCCCCTGAAGATCGCCGTGATCGTCGGGAGCAACCGGGAGGGCCGGTTCGGTCCGGTCGTCGCGGAGTGGCTGCTGAGCCGGATCCGGGACCGGTCCGACCTCGCGGTGGACGTCGTCGACACCGCTGACGTACACCTGCCGACGGCCCTCTCCCACTCCCCGTCCGCCGAGGTGGCCGCCGAGCTGGGCAAGGTCACCCCCCACCTGGCCGCCGCCGACGCCTTCGTCGTTCTCACCCCCGAGTACAACCACTCGTTCCCCGCGTCCCTCAAGGCCCTCATCGACTGGCACTTCCACGAGTGGCGCGCCAAGCCCGTCGCCTTCGTCTCCTACGGCGGCCTCTCGGGCGGCCTCCGAGCCGTCGAACAGCTCCGCCAGGTCTTCGCCGAACTCCACGCCGTCACCGTTCGCGACACGGTGTCCTTCCACAACGCGGGCGCGTCCTTCGACGACAAGGGCCACCACAAGGACCCCTCGGCCCCGGACGCGGCGGCAAAGGTGATGCTGGACCAACTGGCGTGGTGGGGGCTGGCGCTGAGGGAGGCGAAGTCGGTCCGGCCGTACGGAGGTTGACCGAAACCGTGCCTCAGTCCGCGGCTCCGGCCTCGGGTCCGGCCTCGGGTCCGGCCTCGGTCTTGGCCCCGGACCCGTACTCGGCCAGCGCCTCCGTCACCGCTCGGTTGGCCACGGTGGCGAGTACGGGATTGGTGACCCGGTAGTGGTGCTCCGCCACCAGGCCGAAGCACAGGGCCCAGCCGCGTCCCCGCGCCCAGGTCGTGTCGTCGACCTCGGCCGCCTCGCGGAACAGCCCACGGGTCTCCGGGGTGAAGACGGCCCAGGCGGCGAGTACGTCGGCCGCCGGGTCGCCGACGCCGAGGCCGCCGAAGTCGATGACCGCGCTGAGGCGGCCTCCGTGGGCGAGCAGGTTGCCCGGCAGGAGGTCGCCGTGGAGCCAGACCGGGTCCCCGTCCCACTGGGGGAGCCGCAGGGCCTCCTCCCAGGCGGCGGTCGCGAGGTCCGCGTCCAGCGTGCCGGCCGCGCCCAGGTCGCGGATCGCGGCACGGACGTCGTCCTCACCGTCGTCGGTGAGGGGCCCGCCACGCCAGGACGGCGGCCCGCCGGTGGCGTCGACCTTCCGCAGCGCCGCGACGAACCTGCCCAACTCGCCGGCGGCGTCGGCGAGTTCGGTCCGGCCGGTGAGAGGCGCGTCGAAGACGTTGTCGCCGTCCAGCCAGCGGAACACGCCCCACGGCAGCGCGTACCCCTCGCCGGGCGCCCCCTCGGCGAGCGGTACCGGCACGGCCAGCGGGAGGTGCGGTGCCAGCCGCGGCAGCCACCGCTGCTCCTTGTCCACCTGCCGGGCCCCACCGGGCAGCCGCGGCAGCCGTACGACCATGTCGTCGCCCAGCCGGTACATGGCGTTGTCGGTTCCGGCCGAGCGGACCTCCCGGACGGGCAGCTCCGCCCACTCGGGGAACTGCTCCGCCACCAGCCGGCCGACGAGCGCGGCGTCGATGTCGAGTTCGTCGGCGTGCATCTTCGGACCGGGTGGCATGGGTCTCCGTAAGTCGGTCGTGGGCAGTCGTCAGTCGTCAGTCGTCGGGAGATGGTGCGGTCAGGAGGCGAACAGGCGGTGGTCGACGCCGATCCGATGGATCTCCTCCACCGGATACGGGGTCCGCCTGCTCTCGTCCTGGAGCGTGCGGCTGAAGTCCGCGAACACCGTGGCCAGTGGCGCGTATCGCGTCACGATCTCCGCGGCGGCATCGGGGAGTTCGGCGGGGTGGGCACCGCGGGCGCAGGCGCGGATCATCTCCTCGCGGTCGTCCCTTCCGTACTCGTACACGGCGGTGATCAGCCATTTCACCAGGTAGGTGATCGTGTAGCAGCGGTCGTACGTCCGGTGTCGCTCGAAGAAGCGGGTGTGCTCGGGGGAGAGGCCGAAGCCGGAGGACAGGGCCAGGCCGTAGTCGGCGAAGTACAGGCGGCGGCCGTCGGTCAGGATGTTCTCGAAGTGGGCGTCGAAGTGGATGAGCCCGTGCGAGTTCATGAAGGACGTGCCCGCGTGCAGGGCCTCGTCCACCCAGGAACACGCCCGGTCCGCCGACTCGCCGCCCTCCCGGATCCGTTCGTCGAGCCATTGGTGGAGTGTCTGAGGTACGTACTCCAGGAAGAGGGTGAGGCTCGCCGAGGCCTCTCGGAGCCCTTCGAGCCGATGGCGCACCTCCTGGCTGCCGTCCCAGAACGCGACGACCCGGTCGACGTCGGCCAGCTCTTCGGGGAGAGCCGGTGCGTCGACCGTGCCGGCCGTGCCGAGGGTGTTGCCGTCGCCCGAGCCGTCCGTGTCGCTCGCGTAGTCCGGCAGTACGCGCCAGTGGTACGTCAGCGGAAAGCCCTGGAAGTCGTTGGCGAGCACCCAGTTCGTGGTCATCTCGTGCACGGCCAGTTCCTGCCAGGCTCCGAAGCCGGGCCCGCCGATGCCGTAGTGGCAGATGGCGGGCAGCCCGTAGACGTTCGCGGTCGACCGGACGTTCTCCGGCAGCGTGTCCGCCGCGGTCAGGGGCACGCGTTTGACGAAGACCTGGGTGCCGTCGACATCCAGGAGCGCCGACCGCCCGCCGATACCGGAACCGAGCGGCGCCGCCCCGCGAACGAGGGCGTTCAGTTCGTCGTCGCCGTACTCGGCCAACGCGACGGAAACGGCGCTGTACGTGGCCAGGCGCACACCGTGCGACCTGCTGGACCTGTCACCGCGGAACCGGGAATCGGGCATTGGATCAGAGTTCCACAGGGCCATGTCCAGGGACACCGGAATTCGCCACGGGACGATCTCGGAGCCCGCACGGCTCCATGTTGCTTGGACAAAGGGCGGAGGGACAGCGGTCTGGGCAGAGAACGGCGCCACGCCGCCGCCGACCTCTTCCGCGTGATCTGACCGTCTCCGACCGTCTCCGACCGTCTCTGACCGTCAGGGACGGGCGTACGGCCGGGTCATGATCTCCATGTTGTGGCCGTCCGGGTCGGCGAAGTAGGCGCCCCGGCCGCCGAACAGGTCGTTGGTCCGGCCGGGTTCGGTGTGGCTCGGGTCCGCGTAGTACGTGACGCCGAGGACCTCCAGGCGGGCGATCATGGCGTCGAAGCGGGTGTCGGGCACGAGGAAGGCGTAGTGCTGGGACTGGATCGGCCCGTCCCCGAACTCGTAGTAGTCGAGGGTCACGCCGTTGCCGAGATCGACGGGAATGAAGGGGCCGAAGGGAGCGCCGACCTTCAGTTCCAGGACCGCGGCGAGGAACTCGGCCGACAGGTGCCGGTCGGTCGCGTACACGACGGTGTGGTTCAACTGGGCTGTGGTCGTGGGCAGTTCGGAGGTGTTCGCGTGCTGCTGGTCATGTGACATCGGTGAGGTGTCTCCGGTCTTTGGGTGCGCGACGAAGAGCGCGTGCCATCGTGCGCACGGACGCTCTGGGGCATGGCGCACGCCTGGGCGGCGCGCCTGCTGCAAAGACACGGAGAAAGGGCGGGGCTCTGGCCCGCCTCGCGCTCACGCCGAGGCCGGGAACCCCACTCGTGCATGGCCCAAGGCCGACCCGGCAGTCACCCGACCGACCTTAGTGTCGGGCCGGGGGCGGGGCAACGCGATTTCCAGGCCCAGCCCCGGCGGGCTCCGACCTCCTACCGCGCTGCCCCGCCCCCGGCCCGCTCCACGAGCCCGGGTCAGTTCACGGACACCGCCGACCAGGCCGCCCCCACCGTCCGGTACTCCGCGCTCCCGGCCCCGTACAGATCCTTCGCCGCGCTCAGCGTGGCGACCCGCGCGCCCGCGTACTTCGTCGACGACGTCATGTAGACCGTCAGCGCCCGGTACCAGATCGCGCCGAGCTTGGCCCTGCCGATGCCGGTCACCTTCGCGCCGTTGCAGGTCGTGCCGTTGTGGGCGACGCCGCCGATGGTCTTCGGGCCGCTGCCCTCCGCGAGCAGGTACGCGAAGTGGTTGGCCACGCCCGAGGAGTAGTGGACGTCCAGGTCACCGACCGTGGAGGTCCAGCAGTCCGCGGAGTTGCCGTCCTTGGAGGGCTGGTCCATGTAGCGCAGTGCGGAGCGGCCGAAGCCGGACTTCACGATCTTCTCGCCGATCCGCCAGTCCCCGGGGTCGGCGGGGTTCTTGGCGTAGAACTCCACCAGCGTGCCGAAGATGTCCGACGTCGCCTCGTTCAGACCGCCGGGCTCGCCCGAGTACGTCAGCGCCGCCGTCTTGGACGTCACACCGTGCGACATCTCGTGCCCGGCCACGTCCAGGGACACCAGCGGCCCGAAGATCTTCCCGTCACCGTCCCCGTACGTCATGCAGAAGCAACTGTCGTCCCAGAACGCGTTGTTGTACGCGCTGCCGTAGTGCACCCGGTTGAACGAGCCCTTGCCGTCGCCCGCGATGCCGGCGCGCCCGTGGACGTTCTTGTAGTAGTCCCAGGTGGTGTCGGTGCCGTACTGCGCGTCCACCGCCGCCGAGGCGCGGCTCGAAGTCGCCCCGGTTCCCCAGTGGTTGTCGGCGTCGGTGAGGACGGGCGCGGGGGCACGCTGGTAGCAGATGATGAGGATGCAGGAGTCCGTCTTGTTCTTCGTGTCGCCCGTGTACGTGTTTCCCCGTGTGGGGTCGGAGAGTTGGTACGTCGAACCGGACCGTGTCGTCTCCAGCGGGACCTTGCCGCTGTAGAGGGAGCGGCCGTCGCCGGTCGCCGTCTCGATGCTGTCCCAGGCGTCGATCTGCCTGCCGGTCACCGCGTCGGTGAGGACCACACGGGCGACGGGGTTGCCGAGCGAGTCCTTGCCCCCGGCCTCGGTGCGCCAGGCCAGCTTCGGAGCGCCGTGCAGGGCGTCAACGACCAGCTGGGGCTTGGCCGTTATCCCGCGGAGCGTCTCGCCGACGTTCGCGAGGCGCAGTGCCGTGGCAGCCAGGTCGGCGGCCTTCGGGGCGGACACCGACGGCGTGATGCTCGCGAGGGAGAGCGGACGCGTGGTGGCCCGGTCGGCGGCCCGGTAGTCGCCGGCCGCCGTCAGGTGGACCACGAAGTCGCCGCCCAGCACGGGGAGTTGGCGGTACGTCCGGTCGTAGCGCACATGCTGGGTGCCGTCCGCGTCGACGACCACGTCACGGGCCTCGGTGCCCTGCGCGGAGGTGAGGCCCAGCCGGGCGGCCTGGTCGGCGAGGACCGCCGCCGCGTTGCCGAGGACGGTGTCCCGGGTCGGTCCGTCGGCCGGCACCGCGCTCGGGGCCAGCGCCCCCGTCAGCAGAGTGGTGGCCGCCGCCGATATACCGACGGTGGCGAGGCGCGAGCCTCGGATGTGCCGTGTCCGACTCATCGAACTCCTCGGGAAGGCACGCGAAACGCGTGGTGGTGGGGGGAGTGGGGAGTGGCTGGTGGGGGGTGTCCGCACAGTTCTAGGTGGCCCGGACCTGGCATGTCCATAGCGGACTGCCGGGGGATGTGTGAGGGGTGAGAATCGTTTCTGCAAAGGTCAATGGTCAAAGGTCAAAGGTCCGGGCACGCCGGGAGAGGCCGGCGGGAGCAAGCCCGGGGAGACCGCGGAGAGCAAGCCCGGAGACACCGGGGAGAGGAGACCATCGGGTGAGCGGCCGACTGCCCTTCTTCGTCTACGGGACCCTGCGCCCCGGCGAGCACAACCACGACCTCTTCCTGCGCGGCCGTACGCGCTCGGAGGTGCCGGGCAGGCTCACCGGCGCGGTGCTCTACGACGGACCGGGCTATCCGTACGCCGTCGAGGAACCCGGCGGCGTGGTGTGCGGGGAACTGGTCACGGCCGACCCCGGCCACTACGGCCAACTCCTCGACGCCCTCGACCGGTTGGAGGAGTACGCCCCCGGCGACCCCGGCAACCTCTACGAGCGCGTGGCCAGAGAGGTGACCCGCGAGGACGGCACGGACGTACGGGCCTGGGTGTACGTGGCAGCCCCCACGGTCGAGGCGGCGCTGCGGGCGCGGGGCAGGCGCATCGCCGGGGGCGACTGGCGGACGCGCTGAGGCCCCGGCCCGGGGGGCCCGCCATCCAGGTGTCGGACTCTACGGACGGAGCCGCGCCGCCATGACCGCCACGTCGTCCTCCGCCGTGCCGCCCGGGACGAGGCCGGCCAGGAGGACGGCCAACTGGTCCTCCAGGGAGCCGTCGCTGGGGAGGCGCTGCCGGGTGAGGCGGCCGAGCCACTCGTCGACGTCCTGTTCCCGGCGCTCCACCAGGCCGTCGGTGTAGAGGAGCAGGGTCCGGTCGGGAGCGCAGCAGCCGGTGACCGTCTCGTAGCCGCCGAACCCGGTACCCAGGGGCGGACCCACCGGGACAGGGAACAGACCGACCCTGCCGTCGGCGTCCAGGATCGCGGGCGGCAGATGGCCGGCGCTGGTGTACAGGCACTCGCCGCTCGGCGGATCGGCCAGGACGAGCAGACAGGTGGCGGGACGGTCGGTGCCGGAGCGGGTGATCAGCTCGTCGAGGTGTTCCAGCACGGTGTGCGGCGGCAGATCCTCGGCGGCCACGACGCGGAGCATCGCCCGGTAGTGGCTCATGGCCACGGCGGCCTCGACGCCGTGGCCCATCACATCGCCCATCGCGAGCAGCGTGCGACGCCGGGGCATCGGTATGACGTCGTACCAGTCGCCGCCCACCAACGCGCTGTCCCCGGCGGGCAGATAGCGCGTGGCCACCTCGATCCCGGGGCGTGGGCACAGCCCTTCGGTGAGCAGTGCGCGCTGCAGCTCCACCGCGATGCCGTGCTCACGCGCGTAACGACGGGCGTTGTCGAGGCCGATCGCGGCGCGCCCCACCAGGTCCTGGGCCATCACCACGTCCTGGTGCTCGAAGGGCGGTGAGTCCCCGACCCTGACGAGCACGACCACGCCCATCAGATTGCCGCGGGCGGTCAGCGGCACGACCAGATCGGAGTGGACACCCACCGCACGATGGGCGGCGAAATGCTCCATGTCCGGTATGGAACGGCCCAGTTCCTCGGCGCTGAGCTGGTTCTCCACCACGGGACCGCCGCTCTCCAGACAGCGCTGGACGCTCGACCCGTGCCGGTAGTGCAGCTGCTCGCCCACGGTCGCGCTGATCTGCACCAGATAGTCCTGGAGATGGGCACGGCCGCGACCCCCGCCATACGCAGCAGGACCGGACCGTGCCGCTCGGGCCGCGGACGGTGTTCGGGGAGGTGCTCCGAGCCGTGCGGGGCCGGGTACATCATCACCGCGGCCATGTCGGCGAGCTCCGAGGAGAGGAAGCCGGCCAGCTCGGCACAGGTGTCGTCGACGCGGAGCGTGGTGCCGATGCGGGTGGCGGCGCGGTCCAGCAGGGCCAGCCGCTTCCGCACCCGTTCCAGCTCCCGGTGCTGATGCCGTACGCCGTTGATCACCATGATGACCACGGCCACGCCCACGACGTCCCCGTCGGCCTCAAGCCGGTGGTACGCGCCGCGCCAGCTGTGGTGCTCCAGGCCCGCCTCGGAGAGCGTCACGCCGTCGTTGATGCCCTCACGGGAACGCCCGTCGGCCAGCACCTCACGCAGTACGCCCTTGCCGCGACCGGTGAACGGCAGTACTTCCTCGACGGCCAGGCCCAGATGCTCATCGGCAGGCTTCCCGCTGAGCCGGGCCAGCGCCGGGTTGACGTACAGATAGCGGAGTTCGGGATCGAGGATGCCGACACAGGCGGGGGTCGCGTCCAGCACCCCCAGCAACAGTCCGTCACCCAGGCGGTCCATGCCCCCATCCTGAACCGACCCACGAACCCACGCATGTCGGAGATACCCCGGGGAGGCATGACCTGTGCCCCGTCAGGGGCGCGGGGAACTGCGCGACAAGCCACAACGAACCCGCACCCGCCCCACGAAGCTCAGCCCACCCCCTCCACCCTCTCCACCCGCACCGCACAAGCCTTGAACTCCGGCATCCGCGAGGTCGGGTCGAGGGCCGGATTGGTCAACGTGTTGGCCCGCCCCTCGCCCGGCCAGTGGAACGGCATGAACACGGTGTCGGGCCGAATGGAAGTGGTGATCCGCGCGGGCGCGACGGCGCGTCCACGCCGGGACACCACGGCCACCGGCTCCCCCTCCACGGCCCCGACCCGCTCGGCCAGCCGGGGATGCAACTCCACGAAAGAGCTGGGCGCGGCGGCGTTCAGCTCATCCACCCGACGGGTCTGCGCACCGGACTGGTACTGCGAAACGACCCGCCCGGTGGTCAGCAGCACCGGATACTCCTCGTCCGGCTCCTCCGCCAACGGCCGATGGTTCACGGCGACGAACCGCGCACGGCCGTCGGGTGTGGCGAACCGGTCGAGGAAAAGACGCGGAGTACCAGGATGAGCACCCGGTTCCTGGCCCCCACCCTCCGGATCCTCGGCGGAGCCACCCGCTGAGCCGTTCCCGGAGCCCCCCGCCGCCCCGTCCGCCGGACACGGCCAGAAAACCCCGTTCTCCTCCACCAGACGCCGATACGTGATGCCCGAGTAGTCGGCGGGCCCGCCCGCGCTGGCCCGGCGCAGTTCTTCGAAGACCTCTTCCGGGTCGGTGGGGAAGCCCTTCTCCACACCCAGCCGGTCGGCCAGTTCGTGCATCACATGCAGATCGCTGTGGACGCCCTCCGGAGGAGTGATCGCCTGCCTGCGCAGCAGGACCCGCCCCTCCAGGCTGGTCGTCGTGCCGCTCTCCTCGGCCCACTGGGTCACGGGCAGGACGACGTCCGCGAGCGCGGCCGTCTCGGACAGCACGACGTCGGCGACCGCGAGGAAGTCGAGGGACTTCAGCCGCTCCTCGATATGGGCGGCCCGGGGCGCGGACACCACCGGGTTGGAGGCCATCAGCAGCAGGGCACGGATGTCCGTACCCATGGCGTCGAGCAGCTCGTACGCACTGCGGCCGGGCCCCGGCAGCGAGTCGGGGTCGACGCCCCAGACCTCGGCCACATGGCGGCGGGCCGCGGGATCGTCGAGCTTGCGGTAGCCGGGCAACTGGTCGGCCTTCTGGCCGTGTTCACGCCCGCCCTGCCCGTTGCCCTGCCCGGTGAGACAGCCGTACCCGGAGAAGGGCCGCCCCGGACGCCCGGTCGCCAGACAGAGGTTGATCCACGCGCCGACGGTGTCCGTGCCCTTGGAGTGCTGCTCGGGCCCGCGCGCGGTGAGCACCATCGCGGACTCCGGCTCGCAGAACATCCGCACTGTCTCCCGGAGTTGGGGGACGGAGACACCCGTGATGCGCTCCACGTACTCCGGCCAGTGCGCCATCGCGGCGGCCCGCGCCTCCTCCCAGCCGCTGGTTCGCTCCTGGATGTACGCCTCGTCCGTACGCCCCTCCGCCACCACCAGGTGCAACAGCCCGAGGGCCAGGGCGAGATCGGTGCCGGGGCGGGGCGCGAGGTGCAGGTCGGCCTGCTCGGCGGTCCGGGTGCGGCGCGGGTCGATGACGACCAACGTGCCGCCGTTCTCCCTGAGTTCGGTGAGATAGCGGAGCGCCGGCGGCATGGTCTCGGCGAGGTTGGAACCGACCAGGACGACGCACCCCGTCCTCGGGATGTCCTCCAGGGGGAAGGGCAGTCCCCGGTCCAGGCCGAAGGCCTTGATGCCGCCGGCCGCGGCGGACGACATGCAGAAGCGGCCGTTGTAGTCGATCTGCGAGGTGCCGAGCACGACCCGGGCGAACTTCCCGAGCG
Organism: Streptomyces sp. NPDC058697; assembly: GCF_042715345.1. Taxonomy (NCBI): domain Bacteria; kingdom Bacillati; phylum Actinomycetota; class Actinomycetes; order Kitasatosporales; family Streptomycetaceae; genus Streptomyces; species Streptomyces sp. NPDC058697. Next base: position 224,326 of record NZ_JBHXSU010000013.1, on the reverse strand, counting down.
TGTACGCCTTCTCGTTGGTCAGCCCGCCCCCGCCGAACACCCCGCACGCGTCCGGGCCGTGCTCCTTGCGCGTGCGGGACAGCTCCTCGGCGATCCGGTCGAGCGCCTCGTCCCAGCCGGCCGGCTCCAGCACTCCCGCCCTGCGGATCAGGGGCGAGGTCAGCCGCACCCCGGGGGAGAGCAGCGCGGGCGCCGTACGGCCCTTGCCGCACAGGGCGCCCCGGTTCACCGGGAAGTCCGGGCGCTCCGTCACCTCGACCGGACTGCCGCCGCCGTCCGGCGTGGGCGTCAGATTCATGCCGCACTGCAAGGCGCAGTACGGGCAGTGGGTGGGCGTGGCGGTGGTCTGCATACCGGTCAGCGTGCGTCGGCCGTGTTTCGCGGCGCGACGCTCCCCGTTACACGGCAGGCACGGGGACCTCCCCGCCGGAACCGGCGGGACGTGAGGAAGTCCCGCCGGCCCCGCTCAGAAGCAGCGCCCACTCAGCCGCTGGTTCGGCCGTTGGTTCAGTGGCCGGCTCAGCACACGTACGCGTAGTACGGGACGTCGCCCGGGTCCAGACCGATGCGTCCGACCCCGCCGGGGCCGATCTGGATACAGCTCGGGTCGAAGCCGTCGACTTCGACACTGGCGGAGATCGTGTAGTTGCACACGTTGTGGATGTCGGCCCAACCGTCGCCGTAGGCACCGAGCTTGGCGCATCCCGGCTCCTTCGCCGCCGCGTCGTCGTCCGCCACGGCGGTCGTCATGGCGGCCGGAGCCGAGAACAGCGCGGCCGCCATGGCGGCGACGAACGCGGTACGCAGACCAGTCATCATGTGTCCCTCCTCTTGGGCCCGGTTCGGATCCGGCCCCCTGAAAAAGACACTATCCGTGATCAGTTGACTACAGAGCGCTGCGGAATCGGTTTCACGCGGCAGGGTGAGCGGTCCGCGTCAAACCCGGAGGCACGCGTGATCTGCGTCTCGTCGACTATCGGCCACCCGCCGCCAACGCCCGTTCCACGCCCGGCTCTTGGGGCCCGAGGAAGTGGGGATCCGGCTCGAAGACCGCGTCCAGGAGTGCCTTCCCCGCCGCGAGGACCTCCCGGGCGCCCCCGTAGTACCAGGTCACGTCGTGCACGGCGTCCACCCCGACCCCGTACGACGTGACGCCTGCCTCCTGGCAGAGCGCGACCGCGCGGCGGATGTGGAAGCCCTGGCTGATCAGCACGGCCCTGTCGACGCCGAAGATCTTCTTGGCGCGAACGCAGGAGTCCCAGGTGTCGAAGCCCGCGTAGTCGCTGACGATCCGCGCGTCGGGCACACCACGCTCCGTGAGGTACGTGCGCATGGCGTCCGGCTCGTCGTAGTCCTCGCGGCTGTTGTCCCCGGTGACCAGAAGCACCTCCACACGGCCGTCCCGGTACAGCTCGGCCGCCGCGTCCAGCCGGTGCGCGAGATACGGCGACGGCTCGCCGCGCCACAGCCCCGCCCCGAAGACGACCGCCACCTCGGTGCGCGGCACGTCCGCCGTCGTCCGCAGCCGGTCGCCCGCGACCACGTACATCCACGTCGACGGGAGCAGCGCGAGGACGCACCCGGCCATCACGGCCTGCACGGCCCGGCGCTGCCCGGTCCGGGTCCGTGGCAGGCGCAGTCTCGGCAGGCGTGGTCGTGGCAGGCGCGTTCTCGGCAGCTTCGGCAGCTTCGGACGACGCATCTTGACGGTCCCTCCCCAGGTGGCCTCGACCCTGAGGACGCCCATTCGGGTGATCCGGTTCGCCCGGCGCGCAGTGACCAGCTTCACCCCGGGAGCCGTAACCGCAGGTCACCGCGCCTCACAGACCCCGTACACCCCACCGTGAACCCCCGGAAAAGACCCGTCATTCCGGCGCAACGGGGTGGCAACCTCCGACCCGCACCATCGGTGCATGACGGTGTCGAACCCTTCTCGCTACGAGTCCGAGCCCCGCCCCGGCGGCCAGCCGCCGCGTGGCGTCCACTTCGACAGTACGGCGCAACTCATGAACCGGATCAGCAGCCAGCTCGGCAGCCAGCTCAGCCTCGTGTCTCTCGACGGCACCCGGCGCCCCGCCCCGCCCGCGCTCGTCCTCGTGGGCCACGGCAGCCGCGACCCGCGCGCCCTGAGCACCGTCCGGACCCTCCTGGCCCGGATCCGCGACCTGCGCCCCGGCCTGCCCGTGCACCTGGGACACATCGAGCTGAACGAGCCCCTGCTGCCCGACACGCTCGCGGGCCTCGGCACCGGCGACGCCGTCCTCGTACCGCTGCTGCTCAGCCGCGGCTACCACGTCAAGCGGGACATCCCCGAGGCCGCGGCCGCCGCGCGGGCGCACACCCGGGTCGCCGCGCCGCTCGGCCCGCACCCACTGCTCGTGGAGACGCTGTACGAGCGCCTGCAGGAGGCCGGCTGGCAGGCGCCCCGGGACGAGGCGGAGCGCAGGGCGAGCGGGGTCGTGCTCGCCGCCGCCGGGTCCCGCGACCCCGACGCGGCCGTCGACACCCGCCGCACCGCGGGCCACCTGGCCGAGCGGCTCGGAGTCCCCGTGGTGCCCGCGTACGCCTCCGCCGCGGCCCCCACCGTCCCCGCGGCCGTACGCGCCCTCGCCGCCCGGGGCCGCCATCGCGTCGCCGTCGCCTCCTACTTCACCGCCCCCGGCCGCTTCTCCACCGAGTGCGCGGCGGCGGCCCCCTGGATCGCCTCGGCGCCCCTGGGCGCCCACCCGTCAATGGCCCGCCTGATCCTGCACCGCTACGACCAGACCCTGGCGGCTCCGGCCACACCGGAACGGACCCTGGCCTCGGCGTAGGCGCTCCGCTTGGCCCGGTGTGTCGACTGCGGGTTCGTTGTGGCTTGTCGCGCAGTTCCCCGCGCCCCTTCGGGGCGCAGTCGGCGCCGATGTTTTTAGGGGCGCGGGGAACTGCGCGACCAGCCCAACTCAACCCGCACCCGCAAACGAACAGAACCCGGCAGACGCGCAGGCGCACAAAACCCCCGCCCCAATTGTCAGCCGCTCCGCTTACTGTTCAAGACATGGAAGGCACCAGCACCGAAACCACCCAACCCCCGTACGAGCCCCACATCGCACCCCCCGGCTACGACCCCACGTCAGTGGCCCGCTGGGCCACAGAGCCCGACAAACGCCCCGGCCGCACCGCCTTCCAGCGCGACCGCGCCCGCGTCCTGCACTCCTCGGCCCTGCGCCGCCTCGCAGGCAAGACACAGGTCGTCACGCCCGGCACGAGGAGCCAGGTCTGGGACGCGAGCCCCCGCACCCGCCTGACCCACTCCCTGGAATGCGCCCAGGTCGGCCGCGAGCTGGGCGCCGCCCTCGGCTGCGACCCCGACCTCGTCGAGGCGTCCTGTCTCTCCCACGACCTGGGCCACCCGCCCTTCGGGCACAACGGAGAACAGGCACTGAACGAGTTCGCGGAGGACTGCGGCGGCTTCGAGGGCAACGCGCAGTCGCTCAGACTGCTCACCCGCATCGAGCCGAAGCGCTTCGTAAGAAGCGAATCGGGTGGCGACCTCGTCAGCGTCGGCCTCAACCTCACCCGCGCCACTCTGGACGCCGCCACGAAGTACCCCTGGCCGCGCGGTGCCCACCCGACCGACCCGAAGTCCCCGAAGTTCGGGGTCTACGACGACGACCGCCCCGTCTTCGACTGGGTCCGCGAGGGCGCCCCCGGCACCCGTACCACCTTCGAGGCCCAGGTCATGGACTGGGCCGACGACGTGGCGTACTCCGTGCACGACGTCGAGGACGGCCTGCACGCGGGCCACATCGACCCCAACTGCCTGCACGCGGAGCCCGAGCGGCAGGAGATCTTCGCGGTCGCCGTCGGGCGGTACGTCCCGGTGGACACCGACCCCGCCGAGCTCGGCGAGGCCCTCGACCGCCTCCTGGACCAGGAGTGGTGGCCGCACGGCTACGACGGCTCGGCGGTCGCGCAGGCCCGGCTGAAGGACGCCACCAGCCAGCTCATCGGCCGGTTCTGCCTCGCCGCGGAGGCCGCCACGCGCACGGCGTACGGGACGGGCCGGCTCACCCGGTACGCGGCCGAGCTGGTCGTCCCGCGCGCGGCCCGGCTTGAGTGCGCGGTCCTCAAGGCCGTCGCCGACCGGTACGTCATGCAGCGCGCCGAGCAGGAGCGGCTCCGCGCCGATCAGCGGATCGTCGTCGCCGAGCTCGCTCAGGCGCTCACCGTCCGCGCGCCGGACGGCCTGGACCCGCAGTTTCGAGCCCTGTTCGACCAGGCGTCGGACGATCGTGCCCGCAAGCGGGTGATCGTCGACCAGATCGCGTCCCTGACGGACGCCTCAGCGCGATCACTGCATGCGAGGCTCACGGGGTAGCTGTGGCGTCCGGACGGGGAGGGCGTGACCCTGCGTGGCCTGATCGGGCCACTCCCTCTTCCCCCATCACGCTCCGTGCGGGACGCTCGCATATGGCGACATCCTTACGAGGAGGCATCAAGTGGTCGACGCAGATCAGACATTCGTCATCGTCGGAGGCGGGCTGGCCGGCGCGAAGGCGGCCGAGACGCTCCGGGCGGAGGGCTTCACGGGCCGCGTGATACTGATCTGCGACGAGCGCGACCACCCGTACGAACGCCCGCCGCTGTCCAAGGGCTATCTGCTCGGCAAGGAGGAGCGCGACAGCGTCTTCGTCCACGAGCCCGCCTGGTACGCGCGCAACGACGTCGAGCTGCACCTCGGCCAGACCGTCGACGCCATCGACCGGACCGCCAAGACCGTCCGCTTCGGTGACGACGGCACGCTCGTGCACTACGACAAGCTGCTGCTCGTGACCGGCTCCGAACCGCGCCGCCTCGACATCCCGGGCACGGACCTCGCGGGCGTCCACCACCTGCGGCGCCTCGCCCACGCGGAGCGCCTCAAGCACGTACTGACCGCCCTCGGCCGGGACAACGGCCACCTCGTCATCGCGGGCGCGGGCTGGATCGGCCTGGAAGTCGCCGCGGCCGCCCGTGAGTACGGCGCCGAGGTCACCGTCGTCGAGCCCGGGCCGACCCCGCTGCACTCGGTCCTCGGCCCCGAACTCGGCCAGCTCTTCGCCGAGCTGCACCGCGAGCACGGCGTCCGCTTCCACTTCGGCGCCCGGCTCACCGAGATCACCGGCCAGGACGGCATGGTCCTGGCGGCCCGCACGGACGACGGCGAGGAGCACCCCGCGCACGACGTCCTGGCCGCGATCGGGGCCGCCCCGCGCACCGGCCTCGCCGAGGCCGCGGGCCTCACGATGGTCGACCGCGCGCGGGGCGGCGGCATCGCGGTCGACGAGCAGCTGCGCACCTCCGACCCCGACATCTACGCGGCCGGTGACGTGGCCGCCTTCCACCACGCGCTGTTCGACACCCGCCTGCGCGTCGAGCACTGGGCGAACGCCCTGAACGGCGGCCCGGCGGCGGCCCGCGCGATGCTGGGCCGCGAGCTGACGTACGACAGGGTGCCCTATTTCTTCTCCGACCAGTACGACGTGGGGCTCGAGTACTCGGGCTGGGCGCCCCCGGGCACGTACGACCAAGTGGTGATCCGGGGAGACGCGGGCAAGCGCGAGTTCATCGCCTTCTGGGTGAAGGAGGGACGGGTGCTGGCCGGGATGAACGTGAATGTGTGGGACGTCACGGACCCGATCCAGCAACTGATCCGGACCCGGACCCAGGTGGACTCCGAGGCACTCGCGGACCCGCACGTTCCGCTGGACAGTCTGGTCTCATGACCGACGGCGGCGCTCGACTGTCACACCGTCCCCGTAGAATCCATGCGTGGCCGGCAGGATCAACGACGAGGACGTGAAGGCTGTTCGGGACGCGGTCCCGATCGACGCCGTGGTCTCGGAGTACCTCCAGCTGCGCAACGCGGGCGGCGGAAACCTCAAGGGTCTCTGCCCCTTCCACGACGAGAAGTCGCCGTCCTTCCAGGTCAGCCCGAGCAAGGGGCTCTTCCACTGCTTCGGCTGCCAGGAGGGCGGCGACACCATCACGTTCGTGATGAAGGTCGACCACCTCACCTTCTCGGAGTCGGTCGAGCGCCTCGCCGCCCAGGCGGGCATCACCCTGCGGTACGAGGAGGGCGGCTACAACCCCTCCCACCAGCGCGGCGAGCGCATCCGTCTGGTCGAGGCCCACAAGATCGCCGCGCAGTTCTACATCGAGCAGCTCGACACCAGCTCGGAGGCCGACACCGGCCGCAAGTTCCTCGCCGAGCGCGGTTTCGACCAGGCCGCGGCCACCCACTTCGGCGTCGGCTACAGCCCCCAGGGCTGGGACCACCTCACGCGCTATCTCCGCGGCAAGGGCTTCAGCGACAAGGAGATCCTTCTCTCCGGCCTCTCCCAGGAGGGCCGCCGCGGCCCCATCGACCGCTTCCGCGGCCGCCTCATGTGGCCGATCCGGGACATCGGCGGCGAGGTCGTCGGCTTCGGCGCGCGAAAGCTGTACGAGTCGGACAACGGCCCGAAGTACCTGAACACACCCGACACGCCGATCTACCGCAAGTCCCAGGTCCTGTACGGCATCGACCTCGCCAAGAAGGACATCGCCAAGAGCAGCCGGGCGGTCGTGGTCGAGGGCTACACGGACGTGATGGCCTGCCACCTCGCCGGCATCACCACCGCCATCGCGACCTGCGGCACGGCCTTCGGCGGCGACCACATCAAGATCCTCCGACGGCTCCTGATGGACAACGGCTCGGCACGCGTGATCTTCACCTTCGACGGCGACTCGGCCGGACAGAAGGCCGCCCTGCGCGCCTTCGAGGACGACCAGAAGTTCGCCGCCGAGACGTACATCGCGATCGCCCCGGACGGCATGGACCCCTGCGAACTGCGCCTCGCGAAGGGCGACGCGGCGGTCGCCGACCTGGTCGAACCGCGCACCCCGCTCTTCGAGTTCGCCCTGCGCCAGATCATCCTGCGCTACGACCTGGAGACCCCCGCGGGCCGCGCCGCCGCGCTCGACGAGGCGGCCCCGATCGTGGCCCGCATCAAGAACAGCGGCGCCCAGCACGAGGTCGCCGTCCAGCTCGCGGGCATGCTCGGCATCCTCGACACGCAGTTCGTCGTCAAGCGCGTCGCCCAGCTGGCCCGCTGGGCCCGCGACCGCGGCGGCAAGGGCCCCGCGCCCACGAGCGGTGGCCGCGCTTCGCAGAGTTACGAGAACACCGGACCCAGGCCGTCCTCCGGCCCCGCCCTGACCCTGCGCAACCCGGTCTTCGCCACCGAGCGCGAGCTCCTCAAGCTCGCCCTCCAGCGCCCCGACCTGGTCTCCCCGGCGTTCGACGCGTACGGCGTGGACGAGTTCACCGCCCCGCCGTACGCGGCCGTCCGCGAGACGATCATCGAGGCGGGCGGCGCGGAGCACGGCGTCCAGGACCCGCAGGAGTACCTGATCCGCGTCCGCGAGGCCGCTTCCGACGACGCCGTCCGCGCCATGGTCACCGAGCTGGCCGTCGAGGCCATCATGCGCAAGACCGTCGACGAGCACTACGCGGGCGAGCAGCTGGTGACCGTCCGCCGCCGCGCCGTCGAGCGCCGCGTCCGGGACGTCCAGGGCTCCCTCGCCCGCGCCAGCGCCCAGGGCGACCCGGCCCAGCTGGCCGCCGTGCAGAACGAGTTGTGGGTGCTCCAGCAGTACGACCAGGCCCTGCGCGAGAAGGGCGCGGGCGCGCTCTGAGCCGGGCCGGGCCCGCACTCCGGGACGAGGGGGCGTGTGAGGCCGGCGTTCCGAGGTGGGTCAGTCCCCGGCCGGGGAGTACGGCGGGCCTGGCGGCTGCCCGTCGAACGTCGGTGTCACGGCCCGCACCAGCCGGTCGGTGAACTCCCGCTCGGCGTCCGCGAACCGCGGATACTCCGTGACGAAGTGCTCCCACTCCACATACCCCAGCGCCTCCACCAGGTCCTCCAGGTAGACCCCCTCGCGGTACTGGCGGGGCCACTCGCCCGACAGCCGGAACACCTCGTGCAGCAGCTCGTGGCGCAGCGGGTGCCGTTCGGCGAGCAGCACGGCGTCGTACAGGTCCTTGCCCTGCGCGTGCATGTCGTTGACCAGCCACATCAGCTTCCAGGCCAGCGACAGCTCCGGAGTCGCGGCCCACACGACCGCGCCGCCCGGCAGCTCCACCGGCTCCGGCTCCTCGGGCAGCCGCTCGTTGAAGACGAAGTCCAGCTGGACGTGCCCGCCGGGCAGCCCGGGCGCACCCCAGGGCAGCACCATGCGGCGCCCCGGCACCCGGTCGTACGTCCAGATGTCCTCCACCACCGCGCCCCGCGCCGAGATGCCGACCTCCCGTCCGCGCTCGTCGGCCAGCGCCTGGGCAGCCTCGGCGATCCCGTCGAGCAGCCGGGCGGTACGCCCCTCGTCGACCCGCCAGGTGCGCGGTACGACGACGAAGTCCAGGTCACCGGGCTCGCGGGCGGCGTCCCCGAACCACGCCGACATCAGCACACTGCCGCGCAGCACCAGCGACTCGACCCACTCCGAGCCGGCGATCGCGGCGAGCACGAGATCCAGCGCCCGGCGCCGCGCGGACCGCCAGGCCTCGCCCCTGGCCGGGTCGGAGAAGCCGGGGTCGGTGGCGCGGTAGGCGTTCTGGTGGTGCTTCATGGCCGGGTCGAAGACCGGCCGCTGCACCGCGTCGTCGGCCTCCACCCAGTGCAGGGTCCGCGGCAGGTCCTGCGCCCGGCGGGTCGCCTCGTCCAGCGGCTCCCGGGGTATCCCGACGCTCTGCCAGCCGAATTCCTGCCATGTCCCGCTCATCCCAGCACCTCCTCGGTCGCTCTCGGCATCTGCTCCACGGGCGCTCCGTGCGACACGCGCGCCCCGGCTTCCTCGATCCACCCGTCGTCGACGGAGAGATCACTGTCGTGGAGCACGAACTCCCGCTCCACATCGGCCACTTCGAACCCGTACAGCTCCGCGAGCAGCAGCTCCAGCAGCCGTCCGGCCCCCTCCGCGTCCACGCCCCGGCACCGCTGGGTCACGAACCGCTCGTGCCGCCCGCCGGTGCCGCCGCTCCCGCCGCGGCGCCCTTCGCCGCGCACCCGCCGGGCGTTCCACGACAGATGGGCGCCGTGCGGCACGACCCGCGCGGCCAGGGCGTCGAGGTCGGTGCCCGCGTCGAGCAGCAGCTTCACGTGATGCTCGAAGTACCGCTCGTCGTCGCCGGTCCGGCAGGGTTCGCGCGGTACCTCGGGGGCCCACGGGGACGACTCGATCTTGACGCGTACGGGCACGAATCCGTCGGCCCGCAGATGTGCGGCGACTTCGCGGGCCCGGGCCGATTCGGCGGCGTACGACGGGGAACCCGTCAACGTGACCATCGGCTGCGAAGGCATCCGGCCGCGTGCCAGCACGATGTGCGTCAGCTTGAGACCGGCCCCGGCCGCCCAGCACCGCAGCCGTTCCGATTCGGCGGCGCTGTCGCAGCGGACCGTCACGTGAGTTTCGTATTGGGAACCGGACACTCGGGGATCGTGCCAGATCAGGGTACGAACGGGCACTCGAGTTTTCCGCGAGGGTAACCACGCGGTCACGGACCGGACTCAAAAAGTCACCGCACGCCCCTCGTGGCGACGATGTGTCGTACTCCACACTGGGTTCCGGTGCCTGAGTCCTCGGAGCGCGGCCGACCCGAACGCGACGGGTCCATTGTCCCCGCGGTTCCGCTCAACGTGTTCGGGACGGACAGCGGCAAGGCCGTCGTCCCCGTCCCGCTGCCGCACGCCTCAGCAGCGACATTCCTGGAGGTCGCCCCCGTGCAGACCCAGACCCTCACCCAGACCGACAACCCCGGCGACACGGACGCGGATTCCGGCGTCATCGGGGCCGTACCCGCGCAGAGCCGTGTCGCGCACCACCCCGAGACGGCGGCGGAGCCGGAGGGCTCACCGGCCGAGCCCGACGAGCCGCCCGTCACCCTCGTGGAAACCGAGGCGCCGGAGCCGGTGGAAGTGCCCCGCGGGCGTACGGACACCGGTGGGCCCTCGTCCGACCTGTTCCGCCAGTACCTGCGGGAGATCGGCCGGATCCCGCTGCTCACCGCGGCGGAGGAGGTGGAGCTGGCGCGCCGGGTCGAGGCCGGCCTCTTCGCGGAGGAGCGGCTGCGGCTGGCCTCCGACCTCGACAGCCAACTCGCCCTGGATCTCGACAAGTTGGTCGTCATGGGCCGGATGGCCAAGCGCCGGCTCATCGAGGCGAACCTCCGGCTGGTCGTCTCCGTCGCCAAGCGGTACGTGGGGCGCGGGCTGACCATGCTCGATCTGGTCCAGGAGGGAAACCTGGGGCTGATCAGGGCGGTCGAGAAGTTCGACTACGCCCGGGGGTACAAGTTCTCGACGTACGCGACCTGGTGGATCCGCCAGGCCATGTCCCGGGCCCTCGCCGACCAGGCCCGGACGATCCGAGTGCCCGTCCATGTGGTCGAGTTGATCAACCGGGTGGTGCGGGTGCAGCGGCGGATGCTGCAGGAGCGGGGGTACGAGCCGACGCCCGAGGAAGTCGCGGCGCACCTCGAACTTCCCAGCGAGCGGGTGAGCGAAGTCCTGCGGCTGGCCCAGGAGCCGGTGTCCCTCCACGCTCCTGTGGGCGAGGAGGACGATGTGGCTCTCGGGGACCTCATCGAGGACGGGGATGCGACGAGTCCCGTGGAGTCGGCGGCGTTCCTGCTCCTCCGTGAGCACCTGGAGGCGGTTCTCTCGACTCTCGGGGAGCGCGAGCGGAAGGTCGTCCAGCTCCGGTACGGGCTGGCCGACGGGCGTCCGCGCACGCTGGAGGAGATAGGCCGGATCTTCGGCGTCACCCGCGAACGCATCCGCCAGATCGAATCCAAAACCCTGAACAAACTCCGAGACCACGCCTTCGCGGACCAGCTGCGGGGCTACCTGGACTGACCTGGGCTTTTCTCGCCCCCGCCGCCCCTACCCGTCCCGTCCCTGGGGGCTGCGCCCCCAGACCCCCGCTATCGGCCTGAACGGCCTCGTCCTCAAACGCCGGACGGGCTGAAAATGTCGGCCCGGGCCGCGAAATCTCCAGCCCCTCCGGCGTTTGAGGAGCGGGGGTTCGGGGGCGGAGCCCCCGAGTAGTGACGGGAATGGGTAGGGGCGGCGGGGGCGAAAAGAACCCGCCGACCCCCCGGCCACCCCTCAGTCCACCTCCACCACGGCCTCCGCGAACTGGGCCTTGTACAGGCGGGCGTACGCGCCGTCCGCGGCAAGCAGGTCCGTGTGGGCACCCTGCTCCACGATGGACCCGTTCTCCATGACGAGAATGGTGTCGGCATCCCGGATCGTCGACAGACGATGCGCGATGACGAACGACGTCCGCCCGTGCGCGAGCTTCGCCATCGCCTTCTGAATCAACACCTCGGTCCGGGTGTCGACAGAACTCGTAGCCTCGTCCAGCACAAGGATCACCGGATCGGACAGAAACGCCCGAGCGATGGTGATGAGCTGCTTCTCACCGGCACTCACCCCCGACCCCTCGTCGTCGATGACGGTGTCGTACCCGTCGGGCAAGGTCCGGACGAACCGGTCGGCATGGGCGGCCCGAGCCGCCTCCTCGATCTCCCCACGCGTGACCTCACGCGAAGCCCCGTACGCGATGTTCTCCGCGATCGTCCCGCCGAACAGCCAGGTGTCCTGCAGCACCATGCCGATCCCGGCCCGCAGTTCGTCCCGGGACATCTTCGCGATGTCGACCCCGTCGAGGGTGATACGCCCGCCCGTGACCTCGTAGAACCGCATCAGCAGGTTGACCAGTGTCGTCTTGCCGGCGCCCGTCGGGCCCACGATCGCGACCGTGTGCCCCGGCTCCACCTTCAGCGACAGGTCCTCGATGAGCGGCTTCTCCGGGTCGTACCGGAAGGAGACCCCCTCCAGTGCCACCCGCCCCCGGAGCTCCTCCGGACGCGCCCCCGTCACCGGGTCCGCCTCCTGCTCGTCCGCGTCCAGCAGTTCGAAGATCCGCTCCGCCGAGGCGACCCCGGACTGCACGAGGTTCGCCATGGACGCGACCTGGGTGAGCGGCATGGAGAACTGCCGGGAGTACTGGATGAAGGCCTGGACGTCACCGATCGAGAGGGCGCCCGACGCGACGCGCAGCCCGCCGACCACGGCCACCAGCACATAGTTCAGGTTCGACACGAACATCATCAGCGGCTGCATGACCCCGCTGTTGAACTGCGCCCGGAACCCGGCCTCGTACAGCTTCTCGTTCTCCTCGGCGAACTGCGCCGCCGACTCGTCCTGCCGCCCGAAGACCTTGACGAGGTTGTGGCCGGTGTACATCTCCTCGATGTGCGCGTTGAGCTTGCCGGTGGTCCGCCACTGCTGCACGAAGTGCGGCTGCGACCGCTTGCCCACCCGGGTGGCGACGAAGAACGACAGCGGCACGGTGACCAGCGCGACGAGCGCGAGCAGCCACGACACCCAGAACATCATCGCCAGCACACCGACGATCGTCAGCAGCGAGTTGACCAGCTGGCCCATCGACTGCTGGAGGGTCTGCCCGATGTTGTCGATGTCGTTCGTGGCACGGCTGAGAACCTCACCGCGCTGCCGCTTGTCGAAGTACGACAGCGGAAGCCGCGACAGCTTCGTCTGCACGTCCTCGCGCATGTTGTACATCGTTTTGTTGACGGCCCGGTTCACCAGCCGCGTCGCCACGGTCATCAGCAGACCGGCCACCAGGAACGCCCCGAGCGCGAGCAGCAGCACCTCGCCGACCGCGCCGAAGTCGATGCCCTTGCCCGGGGTGAAGTCCGTGCCGGAGAGCATGTCGGCCATGCCGCCGTCGCCGCGCTCCCGCATCGCCGCGAGGGCCTCGGCCTTCGTCTGGCCCGCGGGCATCTCCCGTCCGACGACCCCGGCGAAGACGAGGTCGGTGGCCCGGCCCAGGATCTTCGGCCCGAGGACCGAGAGGCCGACGCTGAACACCACGGCGACGAGCATCACGTACAGAGTGGTGCGTTCCGGCTTGAAATGAGCCAGTAGCCGCTTTCCGGACTTCTTGAAGTCCATCGAGTGATGGTCGGGGCCCGTCCCGGCCATCATCCGCCCCATGGGCCCGGCCATCAGGCTGCCTCCGCTTCCGTCAGCTGGGAGAGCACGATCTCCCGGTATGTCTCGTTCGCCGCCATCAGCTCGTGGTGGCGGCCCGCGCCGACGACCCGGCCCTCGTCGAGGACCACGATCCGGTCGGCGTCACGGATGGTCGACACCCGCTGGGCGACGATCACGACCGTCGCCTCGGCCGTCTCCTGCGCGAGCGCCCTGCGCAACGCCGCGTCCGTGGCGTAGTCGAGAGCCGAGAAGGAGTCGTCGAAGAGGTAGATCTCGGGGCGCTGCACAAGGGTCCGGGCGATGGCGAGCCGCTGCCGCTGACCGCCCGACACATTCGTCCCGCCCTGCGCGATCGGCGCGTCCAGGCCGTTCTCCAAGCCCTCCACGAAACCCTTGGCCTGCGCCACCTCCAGCGCGTGCCACAGCTCCTCGTCGGTCGCGTCCGGATTCCCGTACCGGAGATTGGTCGCCACCGTGCCCGCGAAGAGGTACGGCTTCTGCGGTACGAGGCCGACCGTGCGCGCGAGCAGCCGCGGCTCGACCGTGCGTACGTCGACGCCGTCCACCAGCACCTGGCCGTCGGTGGCGTCGAACAGCCGGGGGACCAGGCCGAGGAGCGTGGACTTGCCGCTGCCGGTCGAGCCGATCACGGCGGTGGTCTCACCCGGCAGGGCCACCAGGTCGATGGTCCGCAGCACCGGCTCCTCGGCACCCGGGTAGCGGAACCCGGCGCCCCGGATCTCCAGATGACCGTGCCGTCGCAGCTCCAGGACCGGCGCCTTGGGCGGAACCACACTGCTGGAGGTGTCCAGGACCTCCTGGATGCGCTCGGCGCACACCTCCGCGCGCGGCACCATCATGAACATGAAGGTGGCCATCATCACGGACATGACGATCTGCATCAGGTAGGCGAGGAACGCGGTCAGCGCGCCGATCTGCATCCCGCCGCTGTCGATCCGGTGGGCGCCGAACCACACCACCGCGACCGACGACACGTTCACCACCGTCATGACGATGGGGAACATCAGCGCCAGCATCCGCCCGGTGCCCAGCGACACCTCGGTGAGGTCGGCGTTCGCCTTCCGGAACCGCTCCTCCTCGTACGCGTCGCGCACGAAGGCCCGGATGACGCGGTTGCCGGTGATCTGCTCGCGCAGCACCCGGTTCACCGTGTCCAGCCGCACCTGCATCGTGCGGAACAGCGGCCGCAGCCGGCGCACGATGAGGCTCACCGAGATCCCGAGCACCGGCACCACGGCGAGCAGCACTCCGGACAGCGGCACGTCGAGACCGAGCGCGAGGACGATGCCGCCCACGCACATGATCGGCGCCGACACCAGCAGGGTGAACGTCATCAGCGTGAGCATCTGCACCTGCTGCACGTCGTTCGTCGTGCGGGTGATCAGCGACGGCGCCCCGAAGTGACCGACCTCACGCGCGGAGAACGACTGCACCCGGTCGAAGATGCCCGCCCGGATGTCCCGGCCGACCGCGGAGGCCGTACGGGCGCCGTAGTAGACGGCCCCGATGTTGCAGACGACCTGGGCCAGCGAGATGCCGATCATCAGGGCGCCGAAGGACAGGATGTAGCCCGTGTCGCCGTCGACGACACCGTTGTCGATGATGTCCGCGTTCAGCGTGGGCAGGTAGAGCGTGGCGCAGGTCTGCAGGAACTGCAGCAGTACGAGCAGGGCGATGGGTTTCTTGTAGGGCGTGAGATAAGTACGCAGGAGTCGTATGAGCACGCTGGTCTCTCGGAGTCGGCGGCGGGGCGGTTGGTTGCCCTTGGCCCCTATCGTCGAACACTCCACCCGTGTTACCTCAACTGATTAAGCCAAGAGAGGTCCAAGAGCCGACCTGGCCTCGGTCCGAAGCCGTACGCCGTTCGGGTCGCCCGGGCTCCGGAGGGCCTCAGGGCCGGAAGGCGCCGGGGTGGGTCTGGTTCCGTACCGACACGTACTGCTGCCGCACGGCCTGGCCCACCGCCAGCTCCTCGCCGGGCTCCAGGATCTGCGCGGCGGCGCCCTGCCAGACGGGCGGCAGCCCCGGCTGGATCGTGCCCTGCGAGGTACCGAGCGCCCAGGCCGCCTGCCGGGCCGCGCCGATCGCCGCGTAGTCCGCGGGCTGCGGCACCACGATCTGCGTACCGAGCAGCGCGGGCGCGCAGGCCTGCACCGCGCTCAGCTCGGCGGCCTGGCCGAGGAGGAAGATCCGCCGCACCTCCACGCCCCGCTTGCGCAGCACGTCCAGCGCGTCCGCGAGCCCGCACAGCATGCCCTCGAAGGCGGCCCGCGCCAGGTGCTCGGGCTTCATCGACTCCCGCCGCAGCCCGGCCAGGGTCCCGGCGGTGTGCGGCAGATTGGGCGTCCGCTCACCTTCCAGATAAGGCAGCAGGACGAGCCCGTGCGACCCCGGGGTGGACTTCATGGCCAGGTCCGACAGGGCCTCCAGGTCGGGCACGCCGAGCAGTTCGGCGGCCCCGCGCAGGGCCCGTACGGCATTGAGTGTGGTGACGACCGGCAGGTGCATGCCGGTCGCGTCCGCCAGCGAGGTGATCATTCCGGAGGAGTCGACGAGCGCCTCGTGGTGCACGGCCATCACGGAACCGGAGGCGCCGAGCGACACCACCGCGTCCCCGAGCCCGATGCCCAGACCGAACGCCGCGGCCATCGTCTCGCCCGTCCCCGCCGAGATCAGCAGTCCCTCGGGCGTCGTCCCCGCGGCCTCCCACGGCCCCAGCACGTCGGGCAGCAGCGCCTGGTGCCCGAGCGCCAGTTCCACGAGATCCGGCCGGTACGCACCGGTCGCCGCCGACCAGTACCCGGTCCCGGAGGCCCCGCCCCGGTCGGTGGTCCGGCGGGCCGGGCGGCCGAGCAGCTGCCACACCAGCCAGTCGTGCGCCTGCAGCAGCACGCTGGTGCGCAGCGCCGCCTCGGGTTCGTTCTTCGCGAGCCAGCGCAGCTTCGTCACCGGCTGCGCAGCCTGCGGCACACAGCCCACGGCCTGCGCCCAGGCCTCGCGTCCGCCGAGGGCGTCGACCAGGTCGGCGGCCGCGACCTGCGCCCGCTTGTCACCGCCGACCATCGCCGGACGCACCGTGTTGCCCTGGGTGTCCACCGGCACGAGGCCGTTCTGCTGCGCGGAGACACCGATGGCCTGAACGCCTTCGAGGAGCCCGCCGCCCGCGGCCTCGCCCAGGGACAGCAGCCAGGCCTGCGGGTCGACGTCCGAGGGCCGGCTGCCCTCGGACAGGCCGTCCATCGGATGCGGGGCATACCCCTGCCTGAGCACGGCTCCGCTGTCCGCGTCGCAGACCACGATGCGAGTGAAATCGGGCGAACTGTCCAGCCCGGCGACTATCCCCATGGCGGAAATTCTGCCGTACGACCGGAGCAGGCCGTACCGGTCCGGCGGAGGCGGCCGTACCGGTTACGTGTTGCTGGTGCCCCAGTCGTCATCGGTTCGTGTGCCGTTCGTGTTGCGCTCGCGCAGGTGGCGGACCCTGTCGGCCACCGAGTCGGGGACCCGGTCACCGACCTTTTCGCTCACCGCGTGGTACGCCTTGCCGGCGAACTCGCGTCCCTGCTGGGCCGCGGACTCGGCGGTGTTGCGCACCGCCGGGTTCTGAGCGACCTGCTGTGCGGTCTTCCTCAGCTGCTCGTAGCGCTCGCGCCCGGCACGCGTGCCGAGCACGTATCCCAGGGCCAGTCCGGCGACGAACGTGAGCCGGTAGCGCATGGCTGCCACCCTTCTCTTGTGAGTCGGTCCCTTGCGGCGGCGTCGGTCGCAGGAGGGGATTACCGATTGGCGGAGCACCCCCCTGCTTGCGCTAATGTATGTGTCGCAGCGAGCGCACGCCCCCTGGCGAATACCCAGGGAGGTACGTTCGATGCAACGAGGCAATCCCCTGTAGCTCAATTGGCAGAGCAGCCGGCTGTTAACCGGCAGGTTACTGGTTCGAGTCCAGTCGGGGGAGCTTCGGTCTTCCGTAGCTCAATTGGCAGAGCAGCCGGCTGTTAACCGGCAGGTTACTGGTTCGAGTCCAGTCGGGAGAGCAAGCGAACGAGGACCCCGTCGGGGTCCTTTTTCATGTCCTCGGGAACCGCTCCGCCCCAGGTGGGGTCCTCCAGGGCAGGCGAAGTCGACCATCCGAAGCAGGAGATCGTATGAGCGGCTATGCTGCGGCAGACGGCGCGCACAAATGTGCGCGACGCGCCGTAATGGGGCGGTAGCTCAGCCGGTTAGAGCAGCGGACTCATAATCCGTCGGCCGTGGGTTCGAGTCCCACCCGCCCCACCAGGCGCTACGCGTGAAGAATCGATCCGACCAGGTGTTTAGCTGGTGGGGTAGCGCCCTTGAGGGGTTGTCAGGTCTCCTGAGGCTGTTGAGCCGGGAGCGGACGTCGGCGCCATCCCGTTCTTACCCCGCCGGGCCCTCGCGAAGCACGCCGCGCACGGTGTCCAGCCGTACACCCGGTTCGAACTCCGGCAGCCACCACGTCGCCCCGGCTCTCGCGTACGGCTCGGGATCGACGCCGAGCGGCAGACCGACGGCGATGTCGTACGAGTCCATCTCGCCGTCGCGCAGTTCGGTGAGGGTGTCGACGACCTCGGCGAGCTGGTCCGGGTGTTCGAGATTGGCCGGGAAGAAGCCGTCGAGCCGGGCGGCCCGGCGGATCGGCTTCGCGTTGCCCGGGAATCCGGCGGCCCACACCGGCACACCGGGCCGCTGAACCGGCCGCGGCAGGAACGCGATGCCGTCGACGGTGTAGTGCTCGCCGCGGTGGTGCACCGGCTCGCCGGACCAGGCAGCGGCCAGGATCGCCAGGGACTCGTCGAGCATCTGGCCGCGCCGCCGGTCGTCGAGCTCCTCGCCCGTCCTGGACAGCTCACCGGCGAACCTGTCGCTGCCGAGGCCGACCCCGAGGGTGAGGCGGCCCTCGCTGAGCCGGTCCAGTGTCGCGGTCTCCCGCGCCAGCTTGGCCGGACGTCGACGGGCGGGCGTCGACACCATCGGGCCGAGCCGCAGCCGCCGGGTCGCGGTCGCGACCGCCGCCAGCACGATCCACGGGTCGGCGACCTGCCGGACCGGCGCCCGCCAGCACAGCTGATCCCATACGAAGCAGCCGTCCCACTCGGCTTCCTCCGCGTCGGCGGCGAGACGTGCGACCTCCCGCGGGTCGGCGAGGTCCTCGAAGAGCGGCAGCCAGAGCGCCGACCGCAGCCGGTTCATGGGCGGGCTCCTTCGGTGTGCCGCACCAGGGCCGACACGAAGTCGTCCCACACCGGCCTCGGCAGATCGTGTCCGGCGCCCTTGAGGACCAGCAGCTCCGCACCGGGGATCGCGTCGCGCAACGCCTCGCCGTGCGGCAGCGGCAGCAACGGGTCGTGGTCGCCGTGGACCACGAGCGTCGGCGCCGTGATGTCGCCGAAACCGCCCCCGGCCGGCCCGTCGGACTCGACGGCATAGTGGTTGACCAGAGTCGACGCGTAGTTCCTGGCGCGCGCCACGTCACGTTCGGCCAGCGCCCGGATCGCGGCCTCGTCGAAGTACGGCGAGCCACCGGCGAACGCCCTCGCGCCCGCGACCACGTACTCGACGATCGCGGCCGCGTCGGAGGAGTCCGGCTCGGCCGGCATGGCCAGGTCGCCCGACGGCGGCGGCAGGTCGTCGGCTCCGGTCGACGTCGAGACGAACGTCAGCGACGCGACCCGGTCGGGATGGTCCACCCCGAGGACGAGTCCGCTCCCGCCGAACATCGACTGACAGACCAGATGGGCGCGCTCGATGCCCAGGGCGTCCTGGATGCCGAGCACGTCCAGGGTCAGGTCGTTGAACGAGTACCCCGGCTTTCCGGGCGGGTAGCAGGTCGAGCGGCCGGTGTCCCGATGGTCGTACCGGACCACGAACCGGCCGCGGGCGGCGACCCGTTCGCACAGTCCGGCGTCCCACCAGAGCATCGAGGCGGCCGCCCCGGCGACCAGCACGATCGCCGGGGCCGCGGGGTCTCCGAAGGTCTCGACGCACAGCTCGGCGCCGTTGGTCTTGAGGAGTTGTTCGCGGTGGGGTTGGTGTGAGGTCATGTCAGGCACGCTAGAGGCCGCCGGTTCATTGTGAGAAGCGATGATTTTCGATCGATTCGATCGCTTGTTGTAATGGCCGTGGCTGCGCGTCCACGAGTTGTGGCCGTCCCCGCCGCCGCGGGAGGTCTACCTGCACTGGCGGGCCGGGCGTACTCACTCGCCACTTGCCGGGCGGGCCATCGAGATCGCCGCCGAAGTCGCTGCCGAAGTCGCGGCCGGGCTCACGGCCGAACTCGCGCCGCCGGTGGCCAGTGCTTGATGCCTGCGGGGCAAATCAATCCACTTTGTTTCGGCTGGCCCTGTCTTGGCCGTGTCGGTGCCCGGTGGGATGGACCTGCCTCCGCTGCAGCTGCCTGAAAGGCCCTTGATGACCATGCCGCGTACACGCCCGTTCGTGCAGGTCGACGTGTTTTCCACGAGCCCCTACTCCGGCAACCCGGTCGCGGTCGTCCTGGACGGGACGGATCTGAGCGATGAGGAGATGCAGCGGCTGGCGCGTTGGACGAATCTGTCGGAGACGACGTTCGTGCTGCCCCCCACCGTCCCGGAGGCGGACTACCGGCTGCGGATCCTCACTCCGGACGGCGAGTTGCCGTTCGCCGGGCACCCCACCCTCGGGTCCGCGCATGCCTGGCTGGACGGTGGTGGCGTGCCGAAGCACGGCGACCGGGTCGTGCAGGAGTGCGCCGCCGGGCTGGTCACCGTGCGCCGTGGCGAGGGCGCTCTGGCCTTCGCGGCGCCTCCTCGTGTGCGAGAGGGTGCGCTGGACGAGGACCATCTGAAGCAGATCGTGGGCGCGTTCGGCATCACGCGTGACCGTGTCCTCGCCCACCAGTGGGTCGACAACGGGCCCGGCTGGGCCGTGATCCAGTTGGCGACGGCCGAGGAGGTGCTCGCCCTCGAACCCGACCTCTCCCTCGTCCCGGACGCGATGGTCGGCGCGATCGGGGCCCACCCCGACGGGTCCGCGCACCGCTTCGAGATGCGTACCTTCGCCCCCGGCGTCGGCGTACCCGAGGACCCCGCGTGCGGCAGCATGAACGCCGGTGTCGGGCAGTGGCTCACCTCCACCGGCGCCGCACCCACCTCCTACCGGGTCTCCCAGGGCGCGAGGCTGGGAAGGGCCGCGAGCATCGAGGTCACCGCCGACACGGACGGCACGGTCTGGGTGAGCGGCGCCACCGTCGTCTGCGTCCGAGGCGCCATCACGCTCTGACTGTAAGGACGCCGACGTCATCCTCCTGCGCACCGACGACCTGACCGTGTTCCCGGTCACCGACTCGGCCGCCCCCGTTGTCAGCGCCGGCCACCCCGGCCTGGTGGACACCGTCCTGGTCGCCGGCCGCGTGGTCAAACGCGACGGCGTCCTGGTCGGCGTGGACCTGCCGGCACTGAGGACCCGCCTCCTCGAATCCCGCAACCGCGTCGCGGCGGCCGCGGGCGTCCCACTCGACGGCACGTGGCGCCCGCGGCCGGTGTCGGAGTAGCCGCGCGAGGGCTGCACACGGTACGTCGGGTGCAGCACCGTTCCCGCATCCGAACCGGTGCGGGAGGTAACTCCTGGGCCGCCTGGTCGTGCGCCGCGGCTGCGCCGATGTTGGCGATGTATCGTAGATGCATACATCGTGGATGTAGGGAGGTGCTCGATGTCCGTCACGCAGATTGATCTCGATGACGAGGCGCTGGCCGAAGCGATGCGGCTCATGGGTGCCACGACGAAGAAGGAAACCGTGAACGCGGCCCTGCGGGACTACGTCGCGCGGATCAAGCGGCTTGAGGCGGCCGAGAAGCTCGCTGCGCGGGGCGCGCGGGGCGAGTTCGAACAGGCTTCGGCGGCGCATGACGCCCAGAAGCGTGCCCGGCGCACGGCCTTCGAGTGATCACCTATCTGCTGGACACCTCCGCTCTGTGGCACCTGTTCCGTGTTCCGGGGGCGCTGCGGCCTTGGGAGGGACACATCGCCGCCGGGGTGTTCCACATCTGCGAGCCGACGCGTACCGAGTTCCTCTACTCGGCAACCAGTCCGTCTCACCGGGATGAGCTCGCGGAGGAGCTGGACGCACTCTGCCTGCTCTCTCCGGTTCCGAAGAACGCCTGGCGCTGGGTCGACACCGCTCAGTACAAACTCACCCAGCGCGGCCGGCATCGCTCAGCCGGTCCGATCGACCTGTTGGTGTGCGCGACAGCGGTTCACCACGGACACACAGTCCTCCACGTGGACAACGACTTCGTGACGGTGTCCGGAGTGCTCAAGGAAGTCCAGCAGCGGGACGTGCGGGCCTGATCTGCTGACGCTGGTCCCCTATGCAGGCTGGTCGGCCTCACGAGGCTCCGCCTTCCGGTGTCGGTTGGCGGAGCCTCCGCGTTGTGGGTGGACCGAGGGGTCCGGACTACGGCTGTACGGGCTTGCCGCGCCCCCATGCCCAGGTGAGGCGGTCCGCGCCGGACTGGTTGGTGGTGGTCAGCCAGGGGCGGGCCGGATTGCCCGTCAGGGTCTGCAGGGAGTAGGTGTCGTCCGTGCGCAGGCCGGGCCAGTACACGGAGCCCATCTTGAGCTCGCGGAATGTGTCGGTGACGGCCTGGAGGTAGTTGATGAAGTTGTTGTCGGGGGTCGGCTTGTTGTAGTCGAAGCCCGTGGTCATCGGGGAGCCGAACTCGTCCGCGACGGTCCGGTTCGCGCAGTCGCCGATGCGTACCTTGAGGTCGGCCACCCACTGGTCGTAGGTGGCGTAGTCCTTCCAGAACCCGTAGTGGTGCAGCGACAGATACGTGCCCTTCAGGCGCGGGTCGGCGCAGACGGTCGTGACGTGGTCGTTGTAGCCGGCGCCACTGACGAAGACCTGGTTGCGCGGGACCTGCCGGTACGTGTCCAGCCACTTCGCGGCTATGTCCGCCCACTCCGTGTCGGTGTAGCCGTGCGGCTCGTTCATCGGCTCGAAGTAGACCCGCTTGTCGCTCTTGTAGGCCTTGACCACGGTGTTCCACATGGGCCAGTAGGTCGCCGTGTCGTCGATGAAGCCGTCCTTGCGCGGGCCCGTTCCCTCCCAGTAGGAGAGGATCACCTTGAAGCCCTTGTCCGAGGCTGCGTCGATGACTCCGCGATACGACTTCCAGTAGGGGCCGTTGACCGTGTACGGGTTGATGGGCAGCCGGACCGTGTTGGCGCCGAGGTTCGCGCGGAAGGCCGAGATCACTCGGCTCGCCTTGGTGTACGTCTGGGCGTAGGTGTCGGACGTCGACAGACCGGACAGTACGACCGGGTCGTCGGCGAAGTTGTCACGCGGGTCGGCCCAGTTCACGCCCTTGAACTGAGTCGTGTCCTTGGCGAGCCCGCTCGTGTGCCCGCTCGTGTGGCCGCTCGTGTGTCCGCTAGGCGCGGCGCCGGCCGGGCTCGCGGCGATGGTCGTGCCGCTGGTCCCGGCGATCAGGAGCGCCACGAAGGCGGCCCGCAGCCGGGGGGTGAACCGGGTGCCGGCGGGGGTTCTGCGCATCAGCTTGCCCTTTCAGGAGATGGCGGCTCGGCGCATGGCCCGGCGTGCGCGCGGCTGAGCGGCCGTCGGTGGTGTGCCGGGTCGGACGTCGGTGTTTACGTAAACATCGCAACGAGGCGTTGAGCCCGACCTCGCGGCCCAGGGCTCGACTTGGGGTGATGTTTACGTAAACATCGCGGCGCCGGAATCGTGGCACCCGGCGCAGCGATCGTCAAGGTTTCCTACGTGTAACGGCTGTTGGGTTGTGGGGCGGGTTGGGGTGGGGCTGTTCGGCTCACGGGTGTGCGTGCAGAGGGGACTGCCACGTCACCGTTGTTCCGGGGGTGGGGTCCCCGTCGCCGCCCGTGGTCCCGTCCCCGTCGTCGAACACCGTCAGCCGTACCCCGGGGCGGCCGTCCGGGAGGGTCGTCGTCGCGTCGACCGAGACGGTGACGCGGGTGGTGCCGGTGCGGCGGGACGCGGCCGCGAGGGCGCTGCGGAGGGCGGTGAGGAGGCGGGTGGCCACCGGGTTCGGGAGGCGGGCGTCGACGGGCCCCGTGAACTGTACGGAAGGCTGGAAGCCGAGAGCCGCCGCGGCGCCTGCCGTCTCGCGGAGGACCTTGCCCCGGAACGTGGTGGGGGCGTCGGCGGGCGGCTGTTGCAGCGCGAAGATCGCCGTACGGACCTCCTGGACGGTCGACCGGAGTTCCTCGACGGCCCGGCCCAGCATTGCGTGGACCTCGGTGTCCTGCTCCTCGTCGGCGGTGCGGCGCTGGGTGGACTCCAGCATCATGCCGGTCGCGAAGAGCCGCTGTACGACCAGATCGTGCAGGTCACGGGCGATCCGGTCACGGTCCTCGAAGACCGCGAGCCGTTCCCTGCGCTGCTGGGCGTCCGCGAGAACCAGCGCGAGGGCGGCCTGCGAGGCGAACTGCGTGGCCAGCCACTGCTCCACGGACGTGTACGCACGGTCGCCGCGCCGGCGCGGGAGGGCGAGGGTGCCGATGAGCCGGCCGCCGGCCTGGAGCGGCAGCAGCATGCTCGGCCCGAACCGGTGCCGTACCTCCGTCGTCATACGCGGGTCGGTCGCCGAGTCGTCGACGAACACCGGCTCCCCGCCCAGGAGTTGCTCAAGGACCGCGCTGCCCGGCGCGATGGTCGTACCGACGAGGCCGCCCGGGTCGTCGAGCGTCGACGCCGTCACGATCTCCATGCCGCCCTCGTCGGTGGGCTGGAGGATCACCCCGGCCGAGGCGTCGGCGAGCATTCTGGCCCGCTCGGCGACCGTCATCAGCGCGTCGGCCGCCGTCTCGCCGGTGAGCAGTGCCGTGGTCACGGCCGCCGCGCCCTCGATCCAGCGCTCCCGCTGACGGGCCGTCTCGTACAGGCGGGCGTTGCCGATCGCGATGCCCGCCTGGGTGGCCAGGACGCGCACCAGCTGCTCGTCCTCGCCCGTGAAATCGCCGCCGTCGCGCTTCCCGGTGAGGCGGAGGCTTCCGTACGCGTCGTCCCGTACGCGTACCGGAACGTCGAGGTGGCTGTCCGCGGGGCTGTCCGCGGCCTGCCCGGCAGCCGGCGGTTCGGCCGTGTGGAACTCCGTCGGGCCACCGTCACGGCCACCGCCACTGTTCTCGCCACCTTGCCCGGGGTCGGTGGCCTCCAGCGCCGCGTGCCGGGCGTCGGTCAGCTCGGCCGCGGTGTCCACGATGTGCTGGAGCGTGGCACGCAGCTCCGGGTCGGTGCCGACGCCCAGGACGGCTTCGAGCAGGCGGGGGAGCGGGCCACCGGGTGTGGGCGGCTCGGTGGGTTCGACGGGGTTGACGGGTTCGACGGGCTCTGGGGGTTCGGAGGCTTCGCTCATGCGGGCGGCGGAGGGTCCGGCTCTCTGCGTACGAGCTGCGTGTGGTCTGCGGAGGGTCTGTGGTCGGTCTGCGTTCGGCGCGGCGCTCAGGTGGCCAGCGGGTCGAGGGCCAGGGGCTCGATCCTGCCCTCCAGCATCGCGCCCAGGCCGAGGACCGCGCACACGTCGGGGCGTTCGGCGATGTGCACCGGCATGCCCGTCGCGTGCCGCAGCATCTGGTCGAGGCCCGGCAGCAGCGCGCTGCCGCCGACCATCATGATCCCGCGGTCGGCGAGGTCGGCCACCAGGTCCGGCGGGCAGACGCGGAGCACCTTGCCGATACCGTCGAGTACGGCGGTCAGCGGGGTCTGGATCGCGTCGCGCACGGCGGCCGTGTCGACCTGCACGGAACGGGCGAGGCCGGTGGCCACGTCCCTGCCGTGGATCTCGGTGGAGGCGGGGCCGTGCGGGGTGAGCCCGTTCCCGGAGAGGGCCAGCTGCAGCGGTCGTACGGACTGGGACGGGAGCATCAACTCGTGCTGGTGACGCAGGTGTTGGACGATCGCGTGGTCGATGGCCTCGCCGCCGACCGGGATGCGGGCGGCGGTCACGATCGAGCCGAGGGACAGCACCGCGACCTGGGTGGCGGCGGCCCCGCACACCATGATCATGGTGGCCTCGGGCCGCTCCACGGGCAGTCCGCAGCCGACGCCGGCGGCGATGAGCGTGTCGACGAGCTCGACGCGCCGCGCACCGAGTCCGACGAGCGTCTCGACGGCGGCGCGCTCCGCGAGCGGGTCGGCGTCGTGCGGGGTGCAGATGGCGGCCCGCAGCCGGGGCTTGCGGCGCAGGGCGCGGCGGACCTTGTCGCCGAGCAGCTGGCGGAGCATGCGCTGGGCCATCTCGATGTCGACGACCGTGCCGCCGGAGACGGGCCGTACGACGCGGATGTAGTCGGGCGTACGGCCCGTCATCTTCTCCGCGAACTCGCCGACGGCGATCAGGGCGCCGGTCTTCGTGTTCACGGCGGCGACACTCGGCTGGTCCACGACGAGCCCGGCGCCCTTCACGAAGACACGCGTCCTCGCCGCCCCCATGTCGACGGCGAAATGGCAGCGGCGCAACTGCTCCAGGCTGGCGGTCATCGCGGGTCCTCCCGAGAGCACGGACGGTGGGACTCGGCCGGGCGGCGGTCCTCCTTCGCATCGTGGGGGACCTGACGAGGTGTCGCCTTTTGAGGTGGGCCGGGTGGGGTGCCGCTGGATGGGTGGTCTTGCGGGGCGGCCTCGTGAGGCGGGCCTCAGGTGTTGGGGAGTGCCTGGATCAGGGGCGCCCAGGAGGCCGTCGTCAGCTCGCAGCCCGCGCGGAGCAGGCGCTGCCTGTGCGGCTCGGAGCGGGTGTAGCCGAGGAAGCGGAGGCCGATGGCGTTCGCGGCGGTCAGCTCGGCGACCGACGAGCCGACCAGTACGGCGTCCGACGGCGACGCGCCGAGCTGGTCCAGGGCCCGCAGGAGGCAGTCGGGGTCCGGCATCAGCCGGGTCAGCTCCTCGGCGCGGCCGTGCACTCCGCCGCCCACCAGGCCGGTCAGCCGCCCGTGGGCCTGCAGATACATCCAGACGGCGCTCGGCGCGTTGTCCGCGACGACGGCGACGCGCCGGCCGAGGGCGTTGAGCGTGGTGATCAGGGAGTCGGAGAACGGGGTGGCCGTGGCGGTCGAGACGGCCCGCTCTTCGATGCGGTTGAGCCGGCGGCGCAGATCGGCTCCCAGGGGGTGCCCGGCGAACGCCCGCAACAGGTCGAGCGGGTTCGAACGCCCCTCCAGGGGCGACACGGGCGCGCCCCCCGGCGACAGCGGCTCCCCGCTCAGCGCGGCGTCCGGGTGGCGCAGCTCGGCGAGGACCGCGGCGAGCTCCCGGGTGGCCTGCTCCTCCTTGGCCCGCGTGTAGAGGCGTACGAGGGGGCCGTCGAAGCCGATGAGTACGTGGGGGACGCCGACCAGGAAGGAGGCGGCGGCCTCCGGGGGCGCGGCGAACGACTTGGTCGCCGGCGGGAGGACCGGCGGCTCTTCCACCGTGATGGCCGGCCGGTCGGCGTCCGCGAGGCGGGCCGGGTTGCTGAGGGCGAGGTGGTGCAGGCGGCGGAGGTCCTCGTGTTCGGGGTGTGTGCGGAGCAGGTCGGCCAGGTCGGTGGCCGCTTGCTCGAAGTGGCCCAGTTCCAGGTCGAGTTCGGCGCGGGTGACGTAGAGGGTGAGGCGTAGGGCGCGCAGGCGGGTGCGGGTCGCCTCGGCGGCGGGGCCGGGGACGCCGTCGAGGGGTTCGCCGTACCAGAGGTCGAGGGCGCGTCGGACGGCGTCGCGGGCCGCCGTCGGGTCACCGTCCTCGCGACGGGACTTCGCTTCGGAGACGAGCTCCTCGCAGCGGTTCACGTCGATGCTGTGGTGCGGGGCGTACAGGGCGTAGCCGTTCCCGGTGGTGGTGAGAATGCCGGGACCCAGGATCTTTCGGAGCCCCGAGGAGTAGGTGGACAGACCTCCGGCGCGTCCCGGGGAGTGCCGCCCCCACAGCCCCTCGGTCAGCTCGACGTGTGTCACCGGACTGCCGTGACGCAGGAGCAGCATGGACAGCACTGCCTGTTCCTCGGGGGAATGGTTGAGGAGGACGTCGTCGCCCCGCTCGATCCGCACCGGGCCGAGCAGGCGGTAGCGGTACCGGTCCGCGGTGAAGGCTGCCGCGCTCGCGCCGAACGACGGGTCCATGAGGAACTCGACCGCGCGACGCTGCCGGTCCGTGTCCGCAGAGAGCAGAAGACGGACGGCCGCGGCGAGCCGCGACCTGAACGCCCGCTCGAACTGCCGGAGTTCCTCCGGAGCCTCCTCCGTGCCCAGGCTTTCCAGCAGGTGTCCGAGGTCCTCCAGGTCCTTCGACTCGCCGTTCTCCCGGTCCCGCACCAGCTCGAAGTGCGTGATCCTGACGGTGCCGTCCGGAGACATCAACAGGCTCTGGGGTGTGAGGCGACCGTGTGCGACACCCTGCTCATGCAGGGCCGTAAGACCCAGCGCGATCTGCCGCACCACGGACACGCACGCCGTGAAGGGCAGTCGTGAGCTCTCGGCGGGTGTGGCCCCCTCCACGAACTCCGTGACCAGATACGCCATGTCGTCCTCGACACCGAAGTCGTGGACGTCCATCACGTTGGCATGCCGGACACCGGCGAGAACGCGCGCGGCGTTCAGGAAATGCGCATGCCGCTCCGGCCCGATCGAGCGCGGGTACACGGCGACCGTCCTGCCGGACCGGATGTCCTCGGCCTCCATCACGTGCTTGCCCCGCCCCAGCCTCCGTACGAGCCGGTACCTGCCGAGCACCAGTCCCGCGGAGGCCGACTTCGGCGGGGCCCCGCCCATTCTCCGTACGCTCTCCTCCGTCACCGACGTGAACGGTTCGCCGGTGGCCGTGATGTCCCCGGGGCCCGGCACGGCGACGCGGAAGTCGCCGGCCGTCACTCCCGCCCGCGCGTCGATCAACGCGCCCACCCGCGCGGTGAGTTCGGAGGTGCGGCCGAGAGCCGTGCGGGGCAGCGTGCGCTTCAGCAGTTCGCGTACGCCGGGGCGGAAGACGTACGAACCCGCCGTACCCGGGACCGCGATCAGGGCGCCGCTGAGGATCACCTCGGCGAGGTGCTGCGGCTGCGGGTTCCTCTCGATCGCCGCGTGGACCAGGCGCATGACGGGCAACTCGGCGCGCCCGACGGCGAGATGACCGGCGAGCCGGAAGGCCTCGGGGGAGGCGAGAGAGCGGAAGCGGAGCAACAGCTCCTCGGGGGACAGCTGTTCGACGTCGCTGCGGCCCCATTCGTCGACCGGCGCGGGTGGCGGTTCGGCGCCCAACAGGCCGACCGCGCCCGGCAGTCGGCCCCCGCCTGCCACCAGCGCCGACCAGTTCGCCAGCCAGGGCGCCGAGGCCTCCAGGACGGGGAGGGGCAGCACGTTCCGGGGGAGGTCCTCCATGGCGTACGAGTCCACGTCGTACGCGGAGTTGGGCGCCGCGGGCCCCGGCGCGGCGATCCGGGCGGTGGTGGCGGGCAGTGCGGTGGTGCGCCACAGGCGTTCCGGGAGCGGCTGGACCACGGCGACCGACATCCTGGCGGACCAGCGGCGCAGTGTGGCGTACCAGCGGCTGCCCGCCGGTCCTTCCCGCCACTGCGGGCCCATGCAGTCGCTGATCAGCAGCGTGACCGTACGCCCGTCCGCGTACGCCTCCTGCGAGCCGGGGCGGCGTACCGTGCCGTCGGTCTCCAGCCGGTGCAGCTCCACCGTGCGGAAGATGCCCGACTGGGCCAGCGCCGTGTGCAGTTCGCGGACGAGCGGGTGCCAGATGGGCATCGTCGGGCCGGTGTCGTGCACGAGGTGGAGCGTCAGCCAGCGTTCGGTCGCGGGGCGCAGGACGGGCAGCCACCACTGGGGGGCGGCTCCGAGCCGGGCGATTCGGTGTGCGGTGGCCGCCTCGTCCAGTTCCTGGCCGAACGGGGCGGGGGCGCTCCGCTTTAGGGGGCGGAGGGCTCGTTGGAGTTTCAGGGGGTGGGGGAGCATGGGTGGGGCGGGGGCCCGGAGTGAGGTGTACGGGGTTGTGTTCGGGGTGGCTGCCTGGGATGCGTCTGTTTGTGTTGATGTGACGGGTAGGTGTAGGGGGACTCTGTTGTGTGGGTGGTCGGGGAATTGGGGGTGGTGGGTGGGGTGCGGTTGTTGCTCGGCTGCGGGTTCGTTGTGGCTTGTCGCGCAGTTCCCCGCGCCCCTGAAAGCGGGGAGTGCCGTGGGTGAATCCGCGTCAGCGCCCCTGCCCTCGCCCCCGCCCGCGCCCGTGCTCGTGTCCGAGTTGGGGGCGGCCGAGGGCGTGGTTGGGGAGTTGGGCTCGGGGGGCCTCATGTGGCTTGCCAGCCATAGGAGTTCGGCGAGGTCTACTGAGGTGGGGGGCTGGCCGTTGCCGGCCTTCGTGAGGATGTCGGCCAGGCGGGCGGTGCCGGTCGTGGGGTTGGCACCGGTGCCGGCGTCGGCCTCAGAAGGCATCCGAATCGTCCCCCGTACGGCTCAGATACGGCATCAGCTGCTCCGCCAGGTCGTCGCGCGACGACGCGTCGATGCCTGCGGTGCCCGTGAGGTAGATGGCGTTGAGGAGTTGGTCCGTGGCCAGCTCGCCGTCCGTGCCCCGAGACAGGAAGCGCTCGATCAACTCCCGTGCGTGCGTGTCGGGTTCGCCGAGGTGGGCGCGGACGATGCTCTCCAGGTGGGCGGCGCGGGGCTGGTGGAGTTCGAGGCGGACACAGCGGCGGAGGAAGGCGGGCGGGAACTCCCGTTCGCCGTTGCTGGTGAGGACCACGAAGGGGAAGGCGCGGCAGCGGACACGGCCGCGTGAGACCTTCACCCGTTCGTCCGTGCCGTCGACCATGACCTCGGCGGAGGGGGTGTGCCGGGCGGCGCGGACCAGCTCCGGGATCTCGTACTGGCCCTCCTCCAGGATGTTGAGGAGGTCGTTCGGCAGATCCAGGTCGCACTTGTCGATCTCGTCGATCAGCAGGGCGCGCGGACGGCCGTACGGAAGGAGCGACGTGCCGAGCGGGCCCAGGCGCAGATGGTCCTGGAGCCCGCCGTCGACGGGGGGTTCATCGTCCGGCGGTACCTCGCGTGCGGCGGCGCGTCCTGCCGCGTACAGGCGGGAGAGCGGGTCGTACTGGTAGAGGCCGTCGTGGAGCGTGGCGCGGCTGGTGATGTTCCAGCGCAGTACGGGGCCGAGCCGCAACTCCCTCGCCACCGCGTACGCGAGGCTCGACTTGCCGCTGCCCGGCGGGCCCGTCACCAGGAGCGGGCGGCGCAAGTACAGGGCGGCGTTGACGAGTTGGACCGCCCGGTCCGTGGCGCGATAGGTACGGGCGCGGTGCCGACGGTCCGGGGAGGTCGCCGAGGCGTCGTCGTCCTCGGCGGGGGTCTCCAGCTCCGGGCCGCCGTCGAAGGCGCGCCAGGGCGGTGGCGCGGGCAGCTCGGCGATGCCGTCGTGCGGTTCGCTCGTACCCGTGTAGACGGGCCACAGGGACATGGTCTCTCCGAACTTCTTCCGTGTTCCGTGTTCCGTGTTCCGTTGTGCGTTCCGTGCTTCAGTCGACGGCCTCGGGCCGCCGTTCATCAACCGATTTCCAGCAGCCTCCTCAGCCAACGGGGTTGTGCGCGTAGGCGACGGGGTCGGGGAGGCATTCGGGGTCCTCCCAGAGCAGTGCCAGGTCGTGCGCCCAGTGCGGTTCCGCGGCGCCGGACGCGTACGCCGTCTCGCGCAACTCATGGACGTACTGCGGGAGTTCATGGGGCGGCAGGTCCGCGAGGTGTTCGGCGAGGCGGTCCAGGAACTCCGAGCCCGGGCAGTCCGCGGGCCGCCCGCACAGGTGCTCGCCGCGGCAGCCGGAGCGCGGCCACAGCATCACCGGCACGGCCGCGTTCAGGCTCGCCTGGAACAGCCGTCTGACGCCGTCCGCGCGGGGCGGCGTACCGAAGCCCACCATGTCGGCGTCCCGGCGCAGGTCGATGGTCAGTTTCACCTGGTCCTGGCCGACGGCCCAGCAGTCGATGCGGTGCAGCCGGGCCGCCGACCCCGAGTCCAGGGACCGCCACTTCTGTCTCAGCTTGTGTTGAAGGCCGCCGCTGCGCCGCCGCTCCAGGTCCATCACGACGAGCGGTGCGAAGGAGCCGAGCGGGCTGTCGTCGTCCGCGCTGCGCTTCCAGCGCGCCACGTCCGCGTTGAGCCAGCGGCGCGGCAGCACGAAGGCGATCAACTCCCGGGCTCCCGGCTCCAGTTCGTGGTAGGCCTCGTCGATCCGTTGCAGCGCGTACGGGCGTACGCGGTCCACCGGGAGGCGGCGGGAGCCGACCACCCGGCGGTGCCGGTCGTTGTACGCGGACACCTCCACCAGGAAGTCCCGGTTGCCGGAGCCGCTGGGGGCGATCTCCACGAGGATCGGCGACCAGGTGTGCGCCGTGGTGCTTGGGCGGGTCGCGGTTGCGGGTGCCGGGCTGCGGCGGGCTTGTGGGTGTGGCCAGCTTCGGAGCGCCGACCGGAGTCGGGCGTCGTCCACGAAGTCGGCCAGGCGGGTTGCGAAGCGGGGGGTGGCGGACGGGTCCGGTACCTCTGAGAGGAGGTACCAGGCTGCGGCCCACAGGGAGCCGAAGCCGTGTGGGGGGAGTGGGGGGCCGAGGGGGCCCACCGCGTCCAGGTACAGCCGTTCGGGGCTGCATTCCGGAGTGCGGGGGATCCTGTTGTGGCTCGGCTGCGGGTGCGTGGGGGCTTGTCGCGCAGTTCCCCGCGCCCCTGAAGGGGCGCCCTGAAGGCCCTCCGCCGCCTCCACCAGGTGGCGTAGCCGTTCTTTCTGCGGCTGGTCGTACTCCGGGGTGGGGATCAGGGCGCCGAGGCGGGGCCAGTAGCGGGCCATGATCTGGGTGGGGAGCATGCGGCCGTTGCGGATCTCGGGGCTGCGGGCGGCGGCGGAGACCATGCCCACGACGCGGCCGGTGTCGGCGAGGGTCACCGCGGCGCCGCTGAAGCCGGGGGCCAGCGGCTGGCCGTGCGCGGCCCACGCCTCCAGCTGGACCCACTCGCCGGCGATCAACTGGTCGGCGGTGGCCCGGTATTCGGCGAGCGTGCCCTCGTCGTACCGCTTCGGGAAGCCGTACGCGAGGAGCCTGCGCGGGGGGTCCCCGTACGCGTCGGACGGTGTCGCGAACTCGGCCGGCTTCAACGACACCGGGCGGTCCAGTTCGAGTACGGCCAGGTCGCCCGGGTCGGTGTCACGGCCGTCCCAGCCGCCGTGCGCGATCACCCGGGCGGGCACCTGCCCCTCGCCGCCGTGTGCGAAGGACACAGCGACCGGGGCCGTGTCGCTGTGCGCGACGACATGGGCGCAGGTCAGGACGTGCCGCTCGGTGACCAGGAAGCCGGCACCGGTGTCGCGTCCGCAGTTGATTCTCGCGTGCCAGGAAGCGCTGCTCATGAGACCGGGGTGGCCTCCGGGGAGCCCGGGGCGGGCTCGGGCGACCAGGAGAGCTTGACGACGAGATGGCCCTCGACCGCGCTCTTGGCGATCAACGCGCCCGCCTCCGCGGTCAGTTTGACCCCGAACTCGATCTCCACCGTGTCGGGCTTGAGCGAGCCGTCCCGGAAGACGCGGAGCGCCGACTCGGCGGCCGCCCGCACCCCCTCCAGGGAGCCCTCGAACGTACGGGCGGCCTGGACCGTGCCGTCCGCGCGCGCGACCAGCCGGGAGCCGGACTCGTCCTCGACGCCTTCGACGACGATCACGGCACCGTCGTCGGTCTTGAACTCCACTAAACCGTCCATGCTGTGGCAGAACCCCCGTCATCCGTGACCGCTGACCTACCCATTGTCACGGACGGTGCTTGGCGCTGTCGCGGTTTCCACAGGTCGTTCACCGGCTCTCTGGCGGAAAACCGCCAGGGCAGCTTTCCGCCAAGTCCCGTCGGCACCGCCGCAACACCGGCCCCCCGAGACTCTTCGCAGCACCCGGGCACAACCCGGTCCGAGAAGCATCCGCGAAGACCCCCGCGAAGAATCCGGGAAGAGAGAGGTACGGATGACCAGAGGATCCGCGAGACGTGGGGCGGCGCTCGCGTCGGCCGGGCTCGTGCTCGCCCTGCTGCCCATGGGCGGGGCCGAGGCACAGGACGCCGAGGGACAGGACACCGGGACCGAGGCCCGTACCCGCGCCGCCTCCGCCGCCCGCACCGTCACCCTCGTCACCGGCGACAAGGTGACCGTCACCGACCTCGGCGGCGGCAGGAAGACGGTCGCCGTCGAACGGCCGCGGGGCGCCACCGGAGCCGTCCGCACGCAGACGGCCAACGGTGCCGTCACCGTCGTACCGGACGAGGCGCTGCCCTTTCTGCGCGCGGGCACACTCGACCAACGGCTGTTCGACGTCGGCGAGTTGATACGGCAGGGCCTCACGGACCAGAAGACCGGTGAGCTGCCGCTGATCGTGACGTACGAGAAGGGCGCGCGGGTGGCGACTCCGCGCGGCGCCGAGAGGACGCGCGGGCTGCCCAGCGTCCACGGGGCGGCCGTCGACGCCGACAAGGGGCGGACGTTCTGGCGGGCGCTGACCCGGCAGGACGGGATCGACAAGGTCTGGCTCGACGGGCGGGTCCGCGCCGACATGGCCGAAAGCAATGCCCAGATCGGTACGCCGGAGGCGTGGGAGGCGGGGCTGACCGGAAAGGGCGTCACGGTCGCCGTGCTGGACTCGGGGGCGGACCTCGGCCATCCCGACCTCGACGGGCGGGTCTCCGCTACCCGGAGTTTCATCGAGGGCGAAGAGGTCGCCGACCGCAACGGCCATGGCACACACGTCACTTCGACCGTCGGCGGCAGCGGCGCCGCCTCCGACGGCAAGGAGAAGGGCGTCGCGCCCGGCGCCACCCTCGCCGTCGGGAAGGTCCTCAGCGACCAGGGCTCGGGCAGCGAGTCGCAGATCATCGCGGGCATGGAGTGGGCCGCGCGGGACGTCGGCGCCGAGATCGTCTCGATGAGCCTCGGCTCGACCGAGCCCAGCGACGGCACCGACCCCATGGCCCAGGCGGTCGAGACCCTCTCGAAGGAGACCGGCGCCCTCTTCGTCGTCGCCGCGGGCAACACCGGCGCCCCGTCCTCCATAGGCTCGCCGGGTGCCGCCGACTCCGCGCTGACCGTCGGAGCGGTCGACTCCGCCGACCAGGCCGCGTACTTCACCAGCGCGGGCCCGCGGTACGGCGACAACGCGCTGAAGCCCGACCTGTCCGCGCCGGGCGTCGACATCCTCGCCGCCCGCTCCGGCCTCGCGCCCGGCAGCGGCGACTACACCGCCATGAGCGGTACGTCGATGGCGACACCCCATGTCGCCGGAGTCGCCGCACTCCTCGCCGAACGGCACCCCGACTGGACCGGCGCGCAGCTGAAGAACGCGCTGATGTCGACGTCGAAGCAACTCGACGCGTCCGCCTATGCGTTGGGGGCCGGGCGAGTGAGCGTGCCGAAGGCCGTGAAGGCCGACGTCACCGCCACGGGAAGCGCCGATCTGGGCTTCCACCGCTGGCCCTACGAGTCGAACGAGCCGGTCACCAGGACCGTCACCTACACCAACTCCTCCGACACGGCAGTCGAGTTGACTCTCACCGTGCGAGGAGCTCCCGACGGGGTCGCGACGCTCGCCGACTCCACACTGACCGTGCCCGCGCACGGGACGGCTTCCACGACCGTGACCGGGGACGGCGACAAGGCCCCGGTGGGCAACACCAGCGGGCAGATCGTGGCCTCGACGGCGGACGGAACGACCGTCGCACACACGGCCTTCGGCCTGGTCAAGGAGGAGGAGCGGTACACGCTCACCGTCCACGTCAAGGACCGCGCCGGGGACGCGACCGCCGCCGACCTCGTCGTGCAGCGCCTCGCCGAGGGCGTCGACCCCTTCCCGGCCCCGGTCGGTGACTCCGGCACGGTGGAACTGAGGCTGAAGCCCGGCACGTACAGCCTCAACACCTTCCTCGACGTACGCGGCAGCCGTGGCGCCGACTCGCTCGGGCTCGGGTTTCTCGCCGCACCCGAGATCGACCTCGACCGGGACCGCGAAATCACCTTGGACGGGCGGAAGTTGAGGGAGGTCGCGGCCCGTGTCGACCGGCGGACCGAGACCCGGCAGCTGCTCATGGAGTACGACCGCGCGGCGAACGGCTCGGACCTGTTCGGGGCCGTCCAGGTGCCGGTCAAGTACGACAGCGTCTTCGCGGCACCCACGGCGAAGGTGACGGAAGGCAGCTTCGAGTACCGGACCGTGTGGCGGCTCGGGAAGCCGATGCTGGAGGTGAAGGGGATCGGGGAGGCCGTCGCCCAGCCCGGGAGCACGCTCGTCGAGGGGCGCCGCAAACTGCCGCTCGTCGATGTCGGCACCGGGGAGTACGGCGGAAAGGACGTACGCGGCAAGGCGGTTCTCGTCCGGATGCGGGAGGGTGTTGAGCCCGCCGCGATCGCACAGGCCGCCCAGGACGCGGGCGCCGAGGCCCTGTTCGTAACGGACGACGTGCCCGGACGGCTCAACGCCTGGTTCGGCACCGACGACAACGCCGACCGGCCGATCCAGATCGCCACGGTCAACACGGCCGACGCGGCACGTCTGCGCGCGGCCGGAAGAGTTGAAACGAACGGGACGCGCAACACGCCCTACACGTACGACCTTTCGGAAGGGCATCGCGGGAGCATCCCGGCACGCGACCTGACGTACGAGCCCTCGCGCGGTCAACTCGCGGTGCTGGACACCAGGTTCCATGCCGTGCAGCCCGTGTCCGGCAGCGAGTTCCGGTACTCGCTCACCGACGACGCCTTCTCCATCGGCATCGGCTTCCAGGAGCGGATCGACTTCCCGGCCGAGCGCACCGAGTACGTCTCCACCGGGCCCGGCCAGCTGTGGCACGAGTCCGTCAATGTCGGCGCCGGGGACCTGGAGGAGCGCAGCGGGCTCGTCCGCTACCGCGGGGGCACGCATCCGGACCTCGACTGGTTCCGGCCCGTCTGGCATCCGTGGCTCGGCACCGGGCTCGGCTGGGGACAGCAACGGGCGGGAGGCCACCTGCAGTTCAACACCCCGGGCTGGGGCGACTCCGGGCCCGACCACACCGGCTTCGGCAACGTGTGGAGCGACGAGACCGGCATGACCCAGTTCACCGAGGTGTACCTCGACGGGGAACTGGTCGACCGGCGGATGAGCTCCGGCGCCTACGTCTCGGACGCCCCCGCGGACGAGCACACGTACAAGGTCGTCACGGACACGACGCTGGACGCGGACCGCTGGAAGCTCTCCACGAAGGGCCACTCCGAGTGGACGTTCCGGTCGGCGGCCACACCCGAGAACCGCTGGACCGTACTGCCGCTGCTCAACCTCGGCTTCGACGTCGACACGGACCTCGCAGGGAACGTGCGGGGCGGGAGCCGGCTGCCGGTGGGGATCCACTCCTCGTACGTGGCGGGCGCGACCGACACCGGCGCCACGGGGGCCATCGGCGGCGGGAAGCTCGAAGTCTCCTACGACGACGGGAAGTCGTGGCGGACGGTACGGCTGTCCGGAGCCGGTGAGGCTGCCTGGAAGGGGACGGTCACCGTGCCGCGCGGGGCGGAGCACGTGTCGTTGCGGGCCTCGGCGAGCGACGACCGGGGTGGTTCGGTGACGCAGGAGATCGTCCGGGCGGTGGGCGTGCGGTAGGGGACTGCACGGACCGTACGGGCGCGGACGGCGCCGCCTCCCCCTGGGGCCGGGAGGCGGTGCCTTCGTTCCTCCAACGGGCCTGCTAGGAAGGCGACTTCCGGGGCTCCACGATGCCGCGTACGACACCGAGGTCCACCAAGTCCTGGGGTCGGATGCGGAGTTGGTCGGCCGTGGCGCGTACCTCCTCCGGTGGCCGTTTGAGGATGGCCGCCGCGAGCTCGGGGGCGATGACGGAGAAGTAACTGTCCGGCGTGGCCC
This sequence comes from Streptomyces sp. NPDC058697, assembly GCF_042715345.1. NCBI lineage: Bacteria > Bacillati > Actinomycetota > Actinomycetes > Kitasatosporales > Streptomycetaceae > Streptomyces > Streptomyces sp. NPDC058697. Next base: position 187,308 of record NZ_JBHXSU010000013.1, on the reverse strand, counting down.
AGGTGTTGTCCGGTGCGGCGAGGGCCAGCGCGCCGCCCGAGCCGCCCTCACCGATCAGCAGCGTGGTGAGGGGCGTTCCGGCGGCGGCCACGGCTCCGAACGCGTCCGCGATCGCCGCGCCCGCGCCCTGCCGTTCCGCCTCGGCGTCGTTGGCGGCACCCGGGGTGTCCACCAACGTCAGTACGGGGATACGGAGTCGGTCCGCGAGCCGGATCAGCCGGGCGGCGGTGCGGTAGCCGGCGGGACGGGTGGCGGTACCCGTCTGGGCCGCGTAGGCCACGGTACGGCCGCCGTCCTTCAGTACGCCGAACCCGCAGAGCATCCCGTCGTCCGTGCCGCCGCAGCGGTCGCCGCTGATCGCCGCACGACGGGCGAGGTATGCGTCCAAGTAGGCGGTGGCACGCGGGCGTTGCGAGGAGCGGGCCTTGTCCACCGCTTCCCAGCCGGTGGCCGGCAGGTCGGTGTCGGCCAGCGCGGGCGGGGGCGGGACCGGCTCGGCCGACGGGTGGCTCAGCAGGTGCAGCCACAGTCCCAGCAGCTCGGGCAACTCCGCCGGGGGCACCACCGCGTCGACCGCTCCCGCCGCCAGCTGCGCCTCCGCCGTGTACGCCGCCGGGTCGGCCTCGGGCGGACGTACGCGTGAGCCCGCGAAGCCCACCTGGGCGCCCGGGAGCGCGAGGACGACATCGGCGCCCGCGCCCAGGGTGGCCCAGCCGCCACCGGTCGTGGGGTCGCGCAGGACCGCGATCTGCGGCAGCCCGGCCTCGCGGGTGAGCGTCGACTGCCGTGCCACGCGCTGGAGTTGGACCAGCGCGCGCATGCCCTCCTGCATACGGCTGCCGCCCGTGGCGACGAGGGAGGCGACCGGGAGCCGGTGCTCGCGCGCATGCGCGTGGGCCGCCTCCAGCCGGTCACCCGTACGCTCGCCCAGCGATCCGCCGAGGAAGCCGAACTCGAAGGAGATGAGCACGGTCGCCGTCCCGCCGACGGTCGCCGTGCCGCAGACGACCGACTCCTCCTCACCCGTGCGGGCGGCGGCGCGGGCGCGCGAGGCGTCGTAACCCTGCCAGGACAGGGGGCCGTCCGGACCGTACTTCGTTGCGGGGCTCGGCGGGCTCGGCGGGCTTGGAGGGCTTACGGGGACTACGGGGCTTACGGGCTCGGTCAGTTCGGTGAACCCGGACGTGACCAGGTCGATCGCCTCGCGGGCCGTGTACCGCGGCACGGACTCAGTCATGGGTCAGCGCACGCTTCATGATCTTGCCCATGTCGTTGCGGGGCAGGGCGTCGAGGTGGTGGACGACGCGGGGCCGCTTGTGGGGCGCGAGGCGGCGGGCCACATGGTCCGCCAACTCGTCGACGGAGGGCGGTGATTGGGGATCCGCAGGCACGATCCAGGCCACGATCCGCTCACCAAGGTCGGCGTCCGGTTCACCGGTGACCGCGGCCTCCCGCACGCCCGGGTGCTCCAGCAGCGCGTTCTCGATCTCGCCCGCCCCGATCTTGTAACCGCCGCTCTTGATCAGGTCGGTGGCCTTCCGGCCGACGATGCGTACGTATCCGTCGGGGTCGCGCACCGCCATGTCACCGGTGCGGAACCAGCCGTCCTCGGTGAAGGCCGCCGCGGTCGCCTCGGGGCGGTTCAGATACTCGGTGAAGAGGTTCGGCCCGCGGACCTGGATCTCGCCGACGGTCTCCCCGTCGTACGCCTCGACGGCCGTCGTCCCGTCCTCCTCCGTCAGCCGCAGTTCGACGCCCGGCAGCGGGACGCCGACCGTGCCCGCGCGCGGCTCGCCGTCGGCGCGGACGCTGGTGTTCATCAGGGTCTCCGTCATCCCGTACCGCTCGATGACCCGGCGCCCGGTCGCCTGCGCGATCCGCTCGTGGTCGTGCACGGGCAGGGCCGCCGACCCCGACACGAGCAGCCGCGCCCTGGCCAGGGCCTTCGCGAGCGCGGGGTCGTCGGGCAGGGTCTCCGCGATCCGGTGGTACATCGTCGGCACCCCGAACAGCATGGTGGCGCCCACGCTCAACTCCCTTGTCACGCCCGCCGTTTCGAAGCGACCAAGATGCCGTACGGATCCGCCGCGGCGCAGCGGGCCGAGGATGCCCAGGATCAGGCCGTGCACGTGGAAGAGGGGGAGACCGTGCACGAGGACGTCGTCACCGGTCCACTGCCAGGCGTCCGCGAGGGCGTCGAGGGTGGTGGCGATGGCCCGGCGGGGGATGACCGCGCCCTTCGGGGGGCCGGTGGTGCCGGAGGTGTAGACGACGAGGGCGGGGGATTCGGGGGTGAGGCCGGGGGGTGCGGCGGTGGTGGGGGTGCCGGTGGCGGGGGTGCCGGTGGTGGGAGACGCCGCCCCTGTGCCGCGTACGTCGATGTCCGCATCCACCTCCACGTTCACGTCGACGCGTTCCAACGCGGCGAGTGTGGGCGGGAGTTGGGTGCCTGCCGCCGCGAGCACCAGGGTTGGGGAGCTGTCCGACACGATGTGCCCCAGCTCGCTCTCGCCCGACTTCGGATTGAGCGGTACGGCGGGGACGCCGGCCAGCAGCGCGGCGACCACGGCGACGGCGGTCTCCAGGGTGGGGGTGGCCCAGACGGCGATCCGGCCCGCCTCCGCGACGCGGGCGGCGAGGGGGGAGGCGGTTGCCGCGAGCTCGCCGTAGGTCAGCGTGCGGTCGCCGAAGCGCAGGGCGGGCCGGTGCGCGCCGGGGCCGTCCGGGTCCGCCCGGGCCTCGGTCAGGGCCGGGAAGAGGTCCGGGGGGAGAGCCTGGGAGAGAGCCGGGGAGAGAGGGGGCACGTGTCGTACTCCTTAGTCGTTCGTCGAAGGCCGCCCGTCGGCAGCGGCCCGTCGGCAGTGGCCTGTCGACAGTGGCCCGTCGGAGGCCGCCCGTCGGAACGCACGGCCCGGCCGGTGTCATCCCCAGTCGGGGACCACCAGCGCGAGCCACACCACGGCGGGGACCACGGCCACCACGATCCCTCCGTACATCATCAACTGCCGGAAGAAACGCTCCCGGTCGACGCCGGGTGCCGCCGCGAGCACCAGCGCGCCGTTCGTCGAGAACGGGCTCACGTCCACCACCGTCGCCGACACTGCGAGCGCCGCCACCATGCCGACCGCCCCGATCTCGCCCTGGGCCAGGAACGGCACCGCGAGCGGGATCAGCGCTCCCATGATGCCGACGGACGAGGCGAACGCGGAGACCAGCGCGCCGATGTAGCAGAGGAGTACGGCGGACAGCAGCGGGACGCCGATGTCGCTGACGCCCTCGCCGGCCCAGTCGATCGTGCCCATCTCGTCCAGGACGCCGACGTACGTCAGCACACCGCAGATCAGCAGGACCGTCGGCCACGCGATCTGGCTGACGGCGTTGCGGCTGTCCTCCGGCCAGCAGGTGCTGAGCAGGACGGCGAGGGTGATCGAGGTGAGACCGGCGTCCAGGTCGAAGGCGAGCACGGCGACGACCAGGGCGACGAGAGCGGCGAGGGTGGCCATGCGGGCGGGGTTGAGCCGCGTGCTGTCGTCCTCGGGCTCCTCCGAACGGTCCTCCGTGCGGTTCTCCGTACGGTCCTTTTCAAGGTCGACTTCGCGGCCCGCGGGCGCGCTCTTCGTGTCCGCGCCCGCGCCGGCCGAGACCGAGGAGGACGAGGCCGACGCCGAGACCGGGGCCGTCTCCGCGACCGTGTCCTCGTTGCGCAGCTTCAGCCCGCCGAACAGGACGAACACCACGGCCGCGATCACGAGGTTGACGACGAGCGAGGCGAGGAACAGGGCGATCTCGTTGCCGGGCAGCTTCTCGCGTTCGACGATGCCGTTGACGATCGTCCCGTAGATGCTGATCGGGGAGAAGCCGCCGCCCTGCGCGCCGTGCACCACCATCGCGCCCATCAGCAGCGGGCTGATGTGGTAGCGGGCGGCGAAACTCAGCGCGATCGGCGCCACGATGGCGACGGCGGCCGGACTGACCGCGCCGATCGCGGTGAGCGCGCCCGTCAGCACGAACATCACCCACGGGATCAGTACGACCCGCCCGCGCACGAGCCGGATCGAGGCGTGCACCAGCCAGTCGGTGGTGCCGTTGGCGCGGGCGATCGCGAACAGATAGGTCACGCCGACGAGTACGACGAAGAGGTCGCCGGGGAAACCGGCGAAGATCGTGTCGGTGTCGAAGTCCGCGACGAGCTCGCCGACTCCGAAGGCGGCGGCGAAGGCGAGGGCGCCCATGTTGATGGAGCGGGTGGTGGCGATCACGAACACCACGACGAGCACAAGGATCGAGATCAGTTCGGCGGACATACGGGCTCCCGTCTTTGGGTCCCTTGTCGAGCGGGTGGCGAGCAGAGCGGCTGGTTGGCCAAGGTGGGGATTGGATTGGCCAAGTGGCTGAACCACATTGGGTGGTGCTCGTGTAGAGCGTCAAGAGATGTGACGTAAATTGGCTCAGCCACTCATCCACTGGGCCACTTGCCCACAGGGTCGCTGAGCCGGTCACCCCCGGTGTTACGCTGCGCCCGCAGGGGGACGAACCACCCGCAAGAGGGGACAAGGGGGACGGGCATGACCGACGCACTGCGCCCGATGACGGCCAAGCCGCGCCTGTACGAGCAGGTCCTCGACCGGTTGCGCAGTTACGCGGCCGAGGGCGGTCTCGGTGCCGGCGACCGCCTCCCGCCCGAGCGCGACCTGGCGGCCCGCCTCGGCGTCAGCCGCGCCTCGGTGAAGCAGGCCATCGTGGTCCTGGAGGTGCAGGGCCTGGTCGAGGTCCGCCACGGCGGCGGGACCTACCTGGTCCGCGACACCCTCGACGCCGAACCGGTGGAGCAACTCGTCGAGCGGCGCCGCCGGTTGCCCGACGTGCTCGACGCCCGCGAGGCCCTGGAGACCAAGCTCGCCGAGCTGGCCGCCGAGCGCCGCACCGACGAGGACGTCTCCGCCATGGACTCCGCCCTCGTCCACATGCGGGACGAGATCCAGGCGGGCGGCCACGGAATCGAGGGCGACCGGCTCTTCCACGCGGCGGTCACGGCCGCCGCACACAGCGGAATCCTCGCCGAGTTCATGCGCTCCATCGCCGACCAGATCACCGAGAGCCGCCACGAGTCGCTGCGCCAGCCGAGCCGCCCCACCCGTTCCCTCACCCAGCACCGCGCGATCTTCGACGCGATCGTCGCCCGGCAGCCGGGCCGGGCGGCCGCCGCGATGCGCCGGCACGTACAGACGGTGGCGAGGGTACGACTGCTGGACTGGGACCCGGAGGAGAACGAGGAACAGGGCAGCACCTGACGGCCGTAGCGGCGAACGGGTGTTCCGGCGGCCGTGGTTAGGATCCGGTGTCATGACCGCGTCCGGCACCACGCCCCATGCTTCCCCGGCATCCCATGATTCGCCCGCAACCCCCGCAACCCCCGCAACCTCTGCATCCCCTGTGAACGGGCGAGAGCCCACGATCCTCGCCACCTCCGGCGGCCACCGTGCAGGGGGCGGTCGGACCATGGTCACGTTCAACTCCCTTGTGCATCACGCGGTCGAGCTCTCGGGCGCCCACGGCCGCCGCCCCCGCGTCCTGTACGTCGGTACGGCCATAGGCGACGCGGAACACTTCACGGCCCGGATGACCGAGGCCGCACGCGTGGCGGGCTTCGACCTCACGCCCCTCCACCTCTTCCCGATGCCGAACCTCGACGACATCGAGGGCACCGTCCTCGACCAGGACGTCGTCTGGGTCATGGGCGGCTCGGTGGCGAACCTCCTCGCGGTCTGGCGGGTGCACGGCCTCGACGACATCCTCCGCCGGGCCTGGCGCTCGGGCGTCGTCCTCAGCGGGGTCAGCGCGGGCTCGATCTGCTGGTTCCGGGGCGGCACCACGGACTCCTTCGGCCCCGAACTCCGCCCGATCACCGACGCGTTGGGCTTTCTCCCGTACGGCAACGGCGTCCACTACGACACCGACGCCGGCCGGCGCCCCCTGGTCCATGAACTCGTCGCGGACGGCACCCTCCCCACCACCCACTGCACCGACGACGGAGTGGGTCTGGTCTACCGCGGCACCGAACTGGTCGAGGCGGTCACCGAAGTGCCCGGCAAGGGTGCGTACATCGTGACCCGCGACGGCGACACGGCCGTCGAGGAACGCGTCGAGCCGCGCCGGCTGCCGGGCGTTTCCTAGCGTTGCGTCGTGTTGCGCGCCCGCATCGCTACTGATCGCCGCGCAGATAGCGGGTGACCATGGCCACCAGCTCGTTCTCGAACGTCTCGACCGGGATGGTCCGCGGGCCGGCCATGAGCATGTGCGTGTTCATCTCCACCGTGGTCACGATCAGTTCGGCCGCTGTGTCGAGGTCCCGCACGTGGACGTCCGGGTGCCGGGCGAGGAGATCGCGCACCTGACCGACGCGTTTCTTTCCGTGCCGGTCGATCGTGTCGAGCACCTCCTGCGAGAACGACGCCTCCTCGATCATGATCCGCAGCAGCTGTGGATCGTCGCGGTGGTTGTCGATCGCGTCGCGGACCAGCGCCCGCACCGTCGCCTCCAGGCTCCCGGCGGACAGATCGAGCTCCTCGGCCTGCGCCCACGTGCCACGGTCGATGTGCCGCACCAGCAGCTCGGCGAGGATGGCGTCCTTGTTCGGGAAGTACTGGTACAGCGAGCCGATGGATACGCGGGCGCGTTCGGCGATGCGGTTGGTGGTGCCGGCGGCGTAGCCGTGCTCGGCGAAAACGTGAGCAGCGGCGGTGAGGATGCGGTCGCGGGTGAGCTCCGCGCGCACCTGGCTGGGCTTGCGACGTGGCTGAAGACGGCGGTCGGCCGACGACATCCGGGGTCCTCCTCAAGGCGCGAAAAGCGAGTAGCCAAAGAGCTGAGCCATTGCTCACAATAGTGCCATGACCTGCGAAAACAAGGCCACGTCCGATGTGCGGGAGAACCGGCTGAGCGCCCTGCGCCGACTGACGACGGTGGACGAGGTCGAGTCGACCGTCGGCCGCCCGGCGTCGGCGGTCATGCTCAAGCAGATCAGCGCTCTCGACGAGGGCTGCCGGACCGTCCTCGCCGGGTGTCCGATCGCGGCCTTCGGCTACCGGGACGCCGACGGCACCAACAGAACGACCTTCATCGGCGGCGCGCCAGGGTTCGTACGCGTCCACTCGCCCACGCGGATCTCGTTCTCCCTGCCCGAGCCGGGCGATCCGCACGGGGCGGTCTCGTTCTTCTTCCTCCTGCCGGGCGTCGGGGAGATCCTGCGCGTCAACGGTTCGGTGGCGGCACGGGAGGGCGCGGAGACGACGGTCGACATCGCGGAGGCGTACGTGCACTGCGCGCAGGCCGTTCTGCGGTCCCGCCTGTGGCAGCCGCCCGCCCTGGCCGGACTGGCCGGACCGGTCGCTCCGGCCGAGTCGGTCGCCGAGTTCGCGGGTGACGGGCCCCTGCGCGGGCCCGGCGTCGCCGAGTTCCTCGCCGCGGCGCCCTTCCTCGCCCTGTCCACCTGGGACTTGTCCGGCGGCAGCGACACGAGTCCGCGCGGGGACCGGCAGGCGGTGGCGCGGATCCTGGACGGCCACACACTCGTCATCCCGGACCGGAAGGGCAACAAGCGCGCCGACACGCTCCACAACCTGCTGCGGGACGACCGGCTCTCGTTCGCCGCGCTCGTTCCGGGGCGCAGCGGTGTGCTGCATGTCCGCGGCCGTGGCGCGATCACCGACGATCCCGCGCTGCTGGAGACGATGGCGCTGCGCGGGATGTCCCCGCACCTGGCGCTGCTCATCGACGTCGAGCACGCCGAGGTGACCGGCAACGACGCCGTGGCGCGCTCGCGACTGTGGACCCCCGGCGCGCACGTGGACCGCGGCACGGTGCCGGACCTGATGGCGCTGGCGGGGGAACACCTCGCCGCCGGTTCGGCCGCCGCCGAGGGCGGTCCACCCGCGTTCCTGTTGAAGGCAGTTGGGGCGATCCCGGGGATGGCCCGCTTGCTGCGGCTGGTGATGAACCGTGCCTACCGTTCCGGGCTGCGGAAGGAGGGCTACGAGGTCGTCAAGGAGGACCTCAATGAGGACATCGGGCCCGGCGCGGGCGGGCGGCGCCGCGGCCTCCTGCGCCGACGCCCTGCCGACGACGGCGGGACGGACGATGGAGGGAGGGGTAACCCGCTGCGGGAGGTGCGCATCGCCGAGGTGCGCAGGGAGACACCGAGCGCGGTCACCCTCGTACTGGAGGACCTTGTTCCGGAGGACCATGTTCCGGAGGGTGCCGGCGCGAGCCCGGGCTCGTTCGACTTCCGGCCCGGCCAGTTCTTCACGCTGGTCGCCGACATCGACGGCCGCCCGGTGCGGCGGGCCTATTCGGCCTCGTCGGCGCCCGGTTCGGCCCGGCTGGAGGTCACCGTCAAGCACGTCGAGGGCGGCCGGTTCTCCACCCACGTGCACCGGAGTCTGCGCGCCGGGGACTGCCTCGCGGTGCGCGGCCCGTCGGGGTCCTTCCACGCCGAGCCGCAGTCCCCGGACGCCCCGGACGCCACGGCTGCCACAGGCGCCCCCAGTGCCCCCGACGAGCTAGTGCTCGTCGCGGCGGGCAGCGGTGTGACGCCGATGATGAGCATGATCCGCACCCGGCTCGCCGTCCGGCAGGGCCGCGACCGGATCGCGCTCCTCTACAGCAGCCGCAGCGCGGAAGAGGTCATCTTCGCCGACGAGCTGACCCGGCTGGCGAAGGACCATCCCGACCGGCTGTCGATCACCCACGTCCTGACCAGCCGGGACGGCAGGCTCGACGCGGACGGCGTACGGCGATGGATCACCGGCCTCTCCCCGGCCTCGGGCGCCCACTACTACACCTGCGGTCCCGGGCCGTTGATGGACGCCGTCCAGGGCGTGTTGACCGGGCTCGGGGTCCCGGACGAACTGGTGCACCAGGAGCACTACACCAGCGGAGCGGACGCCGGGACCGCGGCGACGGTGCCGCAGCGGATGACCGTCGAGGACGACGGGCACCCCGTCGGCACGGTCGTGGTCGAGCCCGGCCAGACACTGCTCGACGCGGGACTGGCCGCGGGGCTGCCGATGCCGTACTCCTGCACGGTCGGGAACTGCGGTGACTGCATGGTGCGGCTGCGCGGCGGAGAGGTCACGCAGAACGAGCCGAACTGCCTCACGCCGGCGCAGAAGGCCGACGGCTACGTACTGACCTGCGTGGGCTGTCCGCTGTCGAAGGTCACCCTCGACATCGCGGACCAGTGATCGTCGGCCAATCGCGCGACCCGGCTGCCCAGGTCGGAGGCGAAACCTACTGAGATTCGGTGTTCACAAGGTCGGCCACCACACAACTCACGTTGTCCGGACCGCCGGAGTCGTTCGCCGCCCTGACGAGAGCCCGGGCGGCCTCGGCCGACGCGGGGGCCGCCGTGAGCGTGTCCCTGATGATGTCCTCGGGCACGACGGCAGACAGTCCGTCCGAGCAGAGCAGATAGCGGTCGCCGGCGAGGGCGTCGTGCAGCTGTACGTCGAGGTCCGGGGCGGGCCCGCTGCCCGTCAGCGCCTTGAGGAGCAGGGCGCGCTGGGGATGGGCGGTGGCCTCCTCCGGGGTCAGCCGCCCCTCGTCCAGCATCGACTGAACGATCGTGTGGTCGTGGGTGATCCGGAACAGGCCGCCGTCGCGGAGGAGATACGCGCGGGAGTCGCCGATGTGGACCAGGGCCAGTTGGGAGCCCGTCCACACCATCGCGGTGAGGGTGGTGCCTATCTCGGCCGTCGGGCCCGCCACCTCCTGAACGGCCCGGGTGGCGCCCTGGACCGCGTCCTCCAGGAGGTTGAGGACACTCCCGGCGGGGAGCGGTTCGTGGTCCAGGAACTTCAGGGCCTCGACGGCCGCGCTGCTCGCGGGCGCGCCCCCGGACCCGAAGCCGTCGGCGACGGCCAGGACGCGGGTGCCCGCGTACGCGGTGTCCTGGTTGGCGGGGCGTACGAGACCGGTGTCGGACAGGGCGGAGTAGCGGAGTTCCAGCATGGCGGTGTCCTTACTCGGATTGACCGGGGTACCCGTCCTGCTCGGGTCTCCCGGGGCGGTTCGTGACAGGTGGTCGACGAGGAAGGCGGCCAGGTCACGGCGGGTCGCCGTCTCCGACTCGATCCGCGCCCAGAACGCGCGGATCTCCCGTGCCGCTGCCGCCGGTTCCAGCGCACAGACCTCGCGGATCCCGGCCAGCGGCATGCCCAGCCGCCGCAGCCACGCCACCAGGCGTGCCTGCTCCAACTGCCCGGGCGCGTAGTAGCGGTAGCCCGTCTCCGGGTCCACCCGCGCGGGACGCAGCAGCTCCAGCTCGTCGTACAGCCGAAGTGCCTTCGGTGACAGCCGTGACGCCTTCGCGAACGCCCCGATCGTCAGCATCTCCATGCGCGCACCCCCATGAGCAGCCGGTCCGCCTGTCGCCAGGTCGGTCGGTCGTTCCTCGTCCGGTCACCGATGCTGTGGCCTCCCCAAAGGTGAAGGTCAAGCGGCCCGATCCGGTTCCCGGGGCGGTTGTTAGTCTGCGAGCGGGATCACCGGAGCCGACGTACCCATGAGGAGCCCGCCGTGGCACGCACCGCCGCCCGCATCGCACTCGTCACCTGCCGGGAGGTCGAGGAGTCCGGGTACGACCGTGATCTGCCCGTTCTCGCGGACGCGGTGGAGCGGGCCGGGGCGGACGCCGCCGTCGTGTGCTGGGACGACCCCGATGTCGGGTGGGACGGCTTCGACCTCGCCGTCATCCGCTCCACCTGGGACTACAGCTGGCGGGCCGCCGAGTTCGTGGCGTGGGCCGAGCGGTGCGGGGCGCTGACGGCACTGGCGAACCCCGTGGCCGTAGTCCGCTGGAATACCGACAAGCGGTATCTCGGCGACCTCGCGGCCGCCGGTGTGCCGGTCGTCGACACCCGGTACCTCGCCCCCGGCGACCCGGCCGACCTGCCCGCCGACCGTGAGTACGTCGTCAAGCCCACCTCGGGGGCGGGCGCCCGGAACGCCGCCCGCTACACGCCCGAGGACCACGAGAGGGCCGTACGGCATCTGGAGTGGATGCACGCGGAAGGGCTGACCGCGATGGTGCAGCCGTACGTACGGAGCATCGACACGGCGGGCGAACGGGCCCTCGTGTTCTACGGCGGGCGCTTCCTGCACGCCATCCGCAAGGGTGCCGTCCTGGAATCCGGCACCGCGTTCGACGCGGACAAGGTCGCGCACCCGAACCTCCGGCCGTGGGACCCGACCCCCGCCGAACTCGCCGTCGCCGAACGGGCGTTGGCCGCGGTTCCGAACGCCTCCGAGCTGCTCTACGCCCGAGTCGACCTGGTGGACGGCGACGACGGGGCACCCCGAGTCATGGAGCTGGAACTCGTCGAGCCCAACCTGTTCCTGTTCCTGCACGAGACTTCGGCACCGGTCGTGGCCGAGGCGATCGTCAGGGCCGCCACCGGCTGACGGGCCCTCCTTGACGGGCTCACCCAGCCCTCACAGCCGTGCACGAGCAGTCAGGTCAGTGCCTTCTCGATGGCCTCGAAGATGTCGGCGTCGGTCTCCTGCTGCCAAGTCGGCAGGTCGGCCCAGTCCGCCACGTACCCAGGCTTCGGGTCCTCGAAGTGCTTGAACATCTGGGCCGTCCAACACGTCGCGACGAAGCGGCCCTTCTGCTCGCGGGACAGCCGTGCCGTGGTGCCGCCGCTGATCTCGATGAACTGTCGGACCTGCTCGTATACGGAACCCGCGGCCTCGCGCTCCCACCGCGGAGTGTCGTCCCACGGCGTGACGTAGCCGGCCTTCGGCTCTCCTGGGAAATGCTGGTGGACTCCCGCGATCCAGGTTTCCCGAAACAGTCGTGCACCCTCGATCGGCGACATGCCCATCCCTCTCGTCACGGCGTGCTCAGAACGGCGACCTCCGCCCTCAGCTCCGCCACGCGGTGGTCGCGGCTCAAGGGACCGAACTCGTCGCACAGGGCTTGGAGTCTATGGGCGTCGCGGGTACGACTGACCGGGCGCCGGGGCAGTCTGCTCCAGGGCATCCCTCAAAGCGCTCTCCGCCAGGTCAAGTCGGCCGAGCTGTACTTAGCGCGATCCCCGCTCCTCGGCTCGCTGTATGCCAACGCCTGTAGGCCCACGGCTGTAGGCCAGGCCCCGTACATCAGGCGCGCGGACCCGTGGCCGCCATCCGTTGAAGCAATCCGTACGTGAACTCCGCCACGCAGTCGTGCGGTGCGCCTGATGTGTCCGGGGCTGTGAATGCCAGGCCCCAGCGTGTCGGGGCCGTTCCCTCCAGGGGGCGGGCGGGGGCGAAGGCGCGGGCCGCTTCGTCGACCGTGCAGGACCAGGGGGTCAGGTCCTCCAGGGTGCGGAGCTCGGGGGAGGGGGCGCCCGGTGTGCGGACCAGCCACTCGTTCCAGGCCGCGCCGTTCGGGGCCACCAGCACCTCGAAGCGGAGGTCGGGCCAGAGCGGGACCGGCCACAGGAGCGCCTCGCAGGACAGGTCGCCGAATTGGCGAGGTGTCGTCGACTCCGGTTCGCCCAGGATCGAGCGGTAGCGGGCGACCGCTCCCCGGCCCCGCGGCACATGACGCATCGCCTGCCAACGGCGGTTGGCCTCGCGCATGTCCGCGATCGAGGCGCCCAGCGTGTGGCGGGCGTCCTCCACGAGGTCCGGATTGTGGTCGGCCATGCGGCGCAGCAGGACCAGCTGGAAGTCGAGCGGGGTGAACGGGCCGGCGGGCCTATCGGGTCGCTTGGCGGGAGGCATGCGTCCCATCGTGGCGTACGTGTCCGGCGCGGCGGGCGTCGCCCGGGGTGCGGCCCGCCGGGAGGAAGAGCACCGAGTTCACGTACCGGACGTATCCCGGGCTCCGGAAGGCCAGCACCCGCCGCAGCAGGCCCTGGGAGACCACGTGCGAGGCGTGGGCCTGGTGGGACTCCAGGTCGAAGGAGGACAGGGGGAGCCAGGTGTCGTCGGGCAGGACCCAGCCCTTGTACCCGCGCTCGGTGAGGAACGACACGACCGGCCTGATGGGCTGGATACGGGCCTCCAGCTCGATGAACAGGGCCGGGCGGTCACGGGTGAGGAGGGTGGTCGCGCCGCGCAGCACCGCCAGCTCGTTGCCGTCCACGTCGATCTTGACGAAGCCGACGTCGTGGAGGTTCAGGCTGTCCAGGGTGAGACAGGGGACGTCCAGCGCGCGGGCGTGGATGTCCCGGCGGACGAGTGACGACACGCCCCGGTCGCCCTGGTCGCCGGACGGCAGCCACAGACGGGCCGTGCCCCGGCGGTCGCTCGCGGCGGCCCGGACCACCCGGACGTTCCCGGGCGTCGCGGCGGTCAGCAGCCGGGCCAGGTGCGGGACGGGCTCGACCGTCACCACCCGGTGCGCCCGCTGCGAGAGGCGGCGCGTCCAGGGGCCGTACCAGCCGCCGACGTCCACCGCCGTGCCGCAGCCGGGCGGGCAGAGATCGCCGAGCCGGGCCAGTTCGGGCTCGAAGCGCGGATAGACGAACCGGGCGGCGGCGGCGACCAGCCGCACCGGCACGAAGGGGGCCAGACGGGCTGCCAGGGTCATGTGGTCAACATCCGTTTCAAGAGGTTCTCGTGTTCGTCGTCCGTCACCTGTTCGCCGGAGGACGGTAGGAGCTGCGGGATGCCGTCCACGATCGGATAGCGGCGGCGCAGACGCGGGTTGTAGAGAGCGTCCTCAGTACTCTCCGGACCCTCCGTCTCCCTTTCGAGGAGATGCAGCGGCCCCTTGTCCAGCGGGCACGCCAGTATCTTCAGCAACGGGTCGTCGGGGTTCATCAGTGGTCAACTCCCTTGTGGGGGCTGGGGGTTGGGGCTCCGGCGGTGGATCGGTCTGTGCCGGTGGATCGGTCTGCGCCGGGGGGTCGGCCTGCGCCGGCGGGTCGTGCTTGGGCATCGCCAGGAGTACGGAGACCGCCAGCGCCGTACCGCCGATGCGCAGCGCCAGCCGCAGCGGATCCTCGGGCAGCGCCTCGCCGAACGCGAGCGTGCCGAGCACCGCGGTGAACAGACAGGTCACTGTCGTGCAGACCGGCACGATCAGCGAGGCCCGGCAGCGCTGCAGCGCCGCCTGCGACATCACCAGGCCGAACACGCCGGTGAACAGCAGGAGATAGGGGTACGGGGAGCGCAGCAGATCAACCACCGCACCGCCGAGGCCGGTTGAGGTCAGGTAGCTCGACACGCCCTTGATGGCCAGCGAGCTGACCCCGTACAACAGGCCCACCGCCACGCCGTATTCGACGCCCGTGGTCGGCATGCGGTGCCGGTGGCGGGCGCGGCGCTCGGCGGACGCGTACAGCCAGACGCCCATCGCGAGCGACGGTACGCAGACGAGCAGGATCAGCGGGGCCGGGGCGCTGCGGCTGACCGTGTCCGAGCCCTCCTTGAGGGACAGGACGACCATGAGCAGCGCGATCAGGATCGCGCCGATCGCGTACCGCTCGCGGCCCGAGGTCTCCTCGCCGAGCAGCACCGAGGAGAGCAGGACGAGGATCACCAGGCCGGAGACGAAGATGCCCTGCGCGGCGGCGATCGGCAGCGTGCGGTAGACGACGAGCTGCGCGCCGAAGCCGGACGCCAGGGCGAGGGAGCCGCCGATCCACAGCGGACTGCCGAGAACCAGCCGCAGCAGCCGGGCGGGCTGCCGGACGGTCACCTGGGGCATCGCCGCCAACGCCCGCTTCTCCAGCACGAATCCGGTGCTGTACAGCACGTTCGCCAGCAGGGCCGCGGCCACCCCCCACCACATGGTCTACGTCCTTCGCGCGTGCAGGAGCAGGATCGAGGACATCGACGGCACGGCGCACGCCAGCCGGTCCAGGGGGCGCAGCGGCCGTGGCACACCGTGGAAGGGCGCGCCCTTCAGCCGTACGACCTCGAAGCCCGAGGCGGTCACGAACTCCCGCAGCGCGCGGGCCGTATAGAGCCGCAGATGGCCCACGACCTCCTTGCCGGGGCGGCCGTGGATGGCGCGCAGGCTCACTTCGGAGAAGACGGGCTGGACACCGGCGAGCAGCAGGGCGCGGTTGTACCAGGCGGCCAAGTTCGGTGTGGAGAGCATGAGATGACCTCCCGGGCGGAGGATCCGGTGGATCTCGTCGAGCGCCGCGTCCGGGTCCACGAGGTGTTCGACGACCTCGCTGAACAGGACGGCGTCGGCGGAGGCGGACCTGAACGGCAGCCCGCCGTCGGTGAGTTCGCCGCGTACCGCGTACGGAAGGTGGGCGTGGGCGCGTCTGAGGGCGTCCTGGGACCAGTCGACGCCGACGATGCGATGGCCGGCCAGGAGCGGCGCCGCCGTCGCGGCAGCCGAGCCGTCGCCGCAGCCGATGTCGAGGACCGTCCGCGCACCGGACGTGGCCGGACCGAGCGCGGCGGCCAGCATCCGGGCCTGGCGCAGACTGCGGGGCGCGCCGGAGGCGACCGGCACGGCCGGGTCCTCGTAGAAGTCCCGCAGCCCGTGCGGAGGTTGGCCGCCGGACGGCCGGCGGGGCGGAGCCGTGGTCATGGGGCACTCTCCGTGGCGTGTTCCGTGGCGTGCAGGTAGTGCTCGAAGAGGTCGCGGAGATGGGAGCCGTCTCCGTGGCTGAGGAGCGTGCGGGACCAGCGGAACGCCACGTGCAGCCGGCCCGCGGTGGACGCCGTCGTGACCGTGAGGCCGCGCGGCATCCGGGCCGGCGCCGAGAACCACACCGCGTGCGCGCGCCCCGCCCCCTCACCGAAGTCGAGGGCGTACGGTATGCGGCCGATGTTGCTCAGCAGCGTGGTCGACGTCCAGGGTCCGGCGGCTCTCCGCAGCCCCCGGGTGAACGCGGCCCGCCAGGCCACCGGGACCACCGGTGCCGTCAACAGGGCAGCCCCGTGGCCGAGTTGGGGCCGTGGCAGCGCCTTGAGCGCACGGGTGCGGTCCGCCGTGCGCTGCAGCAGGCCCGCCATGTCGGAGGCGTCCAACTCCCCGGGCGCGAAGGGCACTTCGACGAGCCGCGTGCCGTTGCCGATCGGCATGTCGGTGTCGCGCGTGCGGTCGTCCACCGGCATGGTGATGCGCAACGGGCGCGGCCGGGCGCCGTGTTCCCGGTTCCAGTGGGCGATCATCAGGGCTGTGGCCACCATGAGCTGGTCGTTCACGGTGTACGGGGATCCCTTGGGCCGGCGCGGGACGCCGAACTCGGCGACGAGCATGCCGTTTCCGGGCGAGGGCTCGGGCGCGCCGTGCGCCACCCGCGCGGGCGGGGCCCAGGTCGAGGGCGCGTCGACCGGGCTCGGCGCCTCGGCCGTCGTACGGGTCGGCGGCGCCGTGGGGGAGTTGTCCTGGCCGCCGTACAGCTCGGCGGCGGTGGCGAGGACCCGCAGACAGGCCGGGCCGTCGAGGGCGGTGTGGTTGATGGTGACGAAGAGGACCGTGTCGTCGGCCTCCGGATCGAGGACGACTTCGAGGCGGATCGGCGGCGAGGCGGACAGCGGCGGGGCGTCCTGGAGCGCACGGTCGCGGGCGTGTTTGAGGGCGTCCCGGTCCGGCGGCGGAAACAGGACGACCTCCACGTCCGCGTCCGGGGTGAGCTCCCACTCGTACCGCCGCCCGTACCAGGGGCGCCGCGCCTCGCGCATCAGAATCCGCGGATGGCGGTGCAGGGCCCCGGTGAACGCCCGCCGCAGCCGGTCCGGGTCGAGACGGCCCGGCAGATGCACCTCGATGTGGACGGTCTCCGGCTCCTCCTCCTGGAGGCAGTGCCGGGCGACCTCGTCCACGACGGGGAACGGGATGCGGGCGGGCGGCCGTACGGGGCCGTCCGTGCCGTCGCGTGCCGGGTGGTCCAGCGTGGTCATGTGTGTTCGCCTTCCCCCGTCTCCTCGGATCGTGCCGGCCGCGGGTCCGGGTCCCCCGGGCGGGCGGGCCTGGCGTCCTCGGGGTCCGCCGGCCTCGCCGCTTCGGGCCGTTCCGGCCTCGGCTCCTGAGGCGGTGTCGCCTTGAACCTCGGCTTCCGGAAGCCGAACCGGGTGGTGGGCGGGTCGGGCTCCGGCTGCGCGGACCCCGGCCCACGGGCGGACACCGTCGGACCGGACGCCACCCTGGGCGCGGGCGGGGCCCCGGCCTCACCGGAGGCGGACCGCCCGACTCCTTGCTCCGGAGCCGTGCCGGGGGCGGGTGACGTGCCTGGGCCGGTCGGCACTCCGGCGGCTCCGGGCGTCCCGGCGGCCCTGGCCGACCCGGTGGCTTCGGCCGACCTGGACGACCCGGTGGCTCCGGGCGTCCCGGCTGTCCCGGCGGCCCTGGTCGACCCGGCGGCTCCGGGCGCCCCGGCCGCTCCGGCGGCTTCGGCCGACCTGGCTGTCCCGGCGGCTCCGGCCGACCCGGCGGCTCCGGCCGTCCCCGATACTCCGGGCATCCCGTGCTGCGCCTCCGGCGCCCGGGACGATTCGGGCGCACCCGGCCCCGCACCCTCCCCCCGCCGCCGCTGAGGCAACGGCTCGGTCGGCGCCTCGGTGCCCGGCGCCGGTGGTGGCAGCGCGCTCGCACTGGGAGCACCTGGATACCCCGGAGCCGCGGGAGTGCCGGAGTACCCGGGAGCGGCAGGAGCGCCGGGGTACCCGTGAGCGCCGGAAGCCCCAAAGCCCTGCCCCCCGCCGGGACCTTGACTCCCGCCGGGACCTTGGCCTCCGCTCGGACCCTGACCCCGGCCGGGGCCCCGAGCCCCGCCGGGACCCTGACCGCCGCCAGGACTCCGAGCCCCGTACGACGCCTCCCCGACCGACACCAACCCGGCGAACAGCCCGATCAGTGCCAGCAGTTGGGCCGTTGGCCCGAAGGCGCCCGCGCCCTCGGCGACCGGCTCTCCCGCCCCGCTCGCGGCAGCGACCCCCGCCCCCGCGAGGGCGAGGAACGCGATGGGTACGAGGAGGGCGTGCCGTCGCCATGCGAGCAGCGCCAGCAGTGGCACCAGCAGCGCGAAGAACCCGGCGATCACGATCCCGACCAGCGTGAGCGCGACCGTGCCCAGGATCAGACCGGGCGGCGGCGGCACCGGCCAGGGCTCGTCCGTGCTGGGCGAGTTCCGCCGGTACAGCACGAGCCCCGCCAGCAGGAGCACGGCGACACCGCCGCCGATCAGACCGGCCTCGTACAGCGTGGACGGCTCGTACGAGAGCTCGACCGTGCCGCCCGCGCCCGCCGGGACCCGCCAGCCCTGCTGCCAGCCGTCGAGCCGTACCGGGTCGAGCTTCTTGCCGTTCAGCGTGGCCTTCCAGCCGTCGTTGAAGTTCTCGTACGTCGTCAGGTACGAGGCCGCTCCCGAGCCGACGGACACCTCGCGGCGGTCGCCGAGCCAGTCCCGTATGCCGAGTTCACGGTCGAGCGCGGTGGGTGTGGTGACCGTGCCGCGGGTCAGCGTGACGTCGGTGACGGCGAGCGGTCCCGCGTCCCCGGCCTCGACCCGGTGCGAGCCCGAGCCGAGGGACAACTCGGTGTCCGCGCGCCCCTCCTGGCAGAGCGTCAGCTCGATCGGCCGCCGCTCGACGAGGTCCTGAACCGTGCCCTTCGCGCTGGTCTCGTACAGCTCGTCGTCGACGGCGAGGACCGGGCCCTCGCCGCAGGGGACGTCGAAGGTACGGGTGCCGCGGGGCTGCGGGGTGCGGTACTGGTCCAGGGCCGGGACGTACGCCTCGGTCAGGCCGACCGGCAGTTGCAGGTCCTCGTCCGCGAGCGGGTTGTGGACGGTCATCGGGGCCGTCTCGGTGATGGTGATGTCGAGCCGGTCCGTGGTGATCGGATCGAAGCGGACGACACCGTTCTCGTCGACGCCCGCGATCGTCGCGCCGTCCGGCGAGCTGATGTCGACCTCCGTCGGCCGGGTGGAGAGACCGCCCGCCGGAGCCAGCACGATCTCGCCCACGGCCTGCTTGTCCGGCCAGCGCAGATGGATGGTCGGGCTGTCCCCGGCGATCCAGGCCGTGGACAGATTGCCGTCGGTGAGGTTGCGCGGCGAGAGCCCGGTGCCGAGCAGGGCCGTCGAGTCGGCGGTCGCGGTGATCCGGTTCCGCTGCTCGGGGGCGACCTTGTACAGCAGCTCGTCGAGCTCGTCGCTCGGCACGGGGATCGCGCTCGCCTTCACCTCGTACGTGCCCGCCGACTCCGAGGTCCAGCGGCGGTGCAGCCCGGCCTCCGTGCCTGTCGGCGAGAAGCCGCCCGGGTCGGTGGCGCGGTGCAGCGAGACGACCTCGGCGGCCGCGTCGGTACGCTCGGCGTCCGTCGGGAGCCGCAGTATGCGGGTCACCTGGACGTCGGGGATGGTGATCTCGGAGAAGCCCGCGCCGGACAGTTCGGAGCGCCGGGCCGCCGAGTCGACGATGGTGACCTTCAGCCAACTCGTCGCCCCCTCCGGGGCCTTGATGCGCTGGCGCATGCCGTTGGCCTGGAGGGTGCTCGTCTCGGAGCCGCGCTCCGTCTCCACCCGCACCCGGGTCGGCGCCGAGCGCACGCTGTCCTGCGGCAGTGGGGTGACCCGGATCGAGTCGGGGATCTCCGTCTCGTCCGTGAAACCGATCCGCAGCCACTCTCCGTCCGCGGAGCCCGCCGCGCCCTCGGCCCAGGCGGTGTTCGGGTTGCCGTCGAAGGCGTTCACCGGGTCGTACTGCGGCAGATAGAACATCCAGTTGCCGCTCGACGACGCCGAAACCGAGCGCGCGCCCCGCAGTTCGGCCACCGTCTGGTGCCCGATCCCCTCGGTCGGCAGGATCTGGTGCGGTTCCTCCCCGGCGTTCTGGAAGCTGCCGGAGTGATTGCGTTCGTTGCGGGTGTACGTGTACGAGGTGTTGGCGTTGACCAGGCCGAACCGTGTGTCGGCGCGGCGCAGTCCGTCGCCCACCACCTGCAACTCGGGGGCGCCGAGCCCGGGATGGTTGTCGCCGGTCAGCACGGCGGCCCGGTCCCGCATGGCCGGGTCGGCGGACAGCGGCAGCAGCGCCTCGGGCCCGCCGGACACGACGGCCGTGTCGGCGACCGCCTTCAGACCGGCTTGCCCGGGCCGCGGCACGTCCGCGCTCGCCGGTTCGTAGATCTCGACGGCGCGCTGCCGCGGGTACAACCCCTCTATTTGTATGGGGGTGTTCTGCGCGATGCGCCCGCCGGTCATCACCGGACCGAGGCCGGTCACCCGCCGGTAGCCCGACTCCTCCAGGGTGCGCTTGACGGTCGTGGTCGGTACGTGGCCGAGCTGGTCGGGGTCGAGATCGTTGCGGACGACGACGTAGTAGAGGCCGGCCCGGCTCAAGTAGTCGGCCAGGCCCGGGACTTCGCCGCCCGTCAGCAGGGACTGCTCGACCGCGTCCATCGCGCGCCGGTTGCCCGCGGTGCCGAACGGCACGTAGTCCCGCTGGGCCCAGCGGGATTCGGCGAGCACGTCGAGGGGCTGGTCGATGGGCGAGCCCCAGGTGTAGATGCCGTGCGCGGTGGCGGGCACGACCAGGGCGCGCGAGTCCGGGGAGTACTTCTCCAGCCAGTCGGCCGTGGACTGCCAGTACTTGGGAAGCTGCTGGAACGAACCCGGCTGCAGGATCGACCCGTTGAGGTAGGGCCAGGCGAGACCGGGGAGTACGAGGACCGCCGCGATCAGGGCCACGTACCGGCGGCCGCGTACGGGACGGGCCCCGCGCGACTGCGAGGCGACGCCGACCAGGTGCATCAGCCCGAAGACCAGCGCGAGAGCCAGCCCCGTCTGGAACTTGTAGATGTTCCGGAAGGGCACGAGCCCGCCGTCCAGCCAGTCCTGGACGACCCCGTGGAAGGGCGCCCCGAACGAACCGCCGTACCCGGCAAGGGTGATGAGCGCCACCGACAGCACGGTCAGGACCAGCCAGCGCCGCTCGGGCAGGTCGCGGCGGGCCAGTCCGGCGAGACCGAGCCCCGCCGCGAGCGCCGACGAGACGATCACGACCACCGAGGCCGCGACCGTCCAGCCGGCCGGCAGCCAGGCCTCGCCGAAGTGCAGATAGGCGACCCAGTTCCCGGCGCCGCGCAGGGCCTCCGTCGCCGACATGGTGTCCGTGGTGGTCTGCGAACTCTCCACGTACGGAAGGAAGTTCTCGCCGTAGATGCCCAGCATGAGGAGTGGGACCACCCACCAGGCGGTCGCCAGGAGCACGCCCGGCACCCACCAGGCGATCAGCTTGCGCTGCCGGGGACCGCGCGGTCGGGAGAGGAGATACAGGCCGACTGGCAGCAGGGAGGCCAGAGTCGAGGCCGCGTTGACGCCGCCCATGAAGGGGATGACCAGCGCCGAGCGCAGGGCGGCGACCCGGGCGCTGTGGCGCTCGTTCGTCAGCGGCAGCAGCACCCACGGGAGGAAGGCGCCGGGGAGCGCGGCCGCCGAGGTCGAGCCGACGACGATCGTGAACACCGGCCACAGCGCGTACGCGACCGCGCCGAGCAGCCGGGACGCGTGACTGCCGATGTCCAGCCGCTCGGCCAGCCGCAGCGCGCCCCAGAAGGCGACCGCCACGATGAGCGACATCCACAGCCGCTCGGCCAGCCACACCGGGAGGTTGATCAGCTCGCACAGGCCGTAGTACGGCAGCATCGGGAAGGCGTAGCCGACGTACTGGTCCGCGATGCCGCCGAAGCCGCCCCGGTCGTGCCACAACTGGCCCAGGTCGGACAGGAACTGCCACGGGTCGAGCGCGACGCCGAGCTTCGTGTCGAAGGTCTGCCGGCCCGGGTCCACCGCGAGGAACAGCACGAACACCACGGCCCAGAACCCCAGCAGCCACCGCCGCGACCGCGGGCCCCGGGCAGGGCCGGGGTCGGGGGCGAGCGGACGGGTGCGCGCCGGGGGAGGGGCCTGGACCGTGCTGGTCATGGATACCGCCGGAGAATGAGGAGGAGGTTCCAGGTGGCGAACTCGCGCAGCCCCGGCGCCTTCGCGACGGCCTGGGCGAGGAACGGCCAGTAGCGGGAACGCGCCGAGACGACCGTGACGTCGTCCCGGGCGCGCACCTGCCGCAGGGTGGATCCGATGTGTACGGCGAAGAGGTTCTCGCCGAGGGTGTGCTTGGCGGGCCTGCCGGTACGACGGCTGTAGCGGGCGCGGGCCCGCTCGGCGCCCAGGTAGTGCCAGGGCGCCCACTCGTGACCGCCCCACGGGGACAGCCAGTTGGTGAACGACACGTAGATCAGGCCGCCGGGTTTCGTGACCCGCACCATCTCGCTGAGGAAGGTGCCCGGATCCGCCACGTGTTCCAGGACGTTGGAGGAGAAGCAGACGTCTGCCACCGCGTCGGCGAGCGGCAGCAGGTATCCGTCCGCGACCACCGCGCCCTGCGGTGGTTTCGGGCCGAGTTCCCGCATGTCCGGCTCGAAGAGGTAGCCGTGCGCGCCGCGCCGCCGGAACTCGTCCGTGAAATAGCCGCCCCCGCCGCCGACGTCCACGACGGTCCGGCACTTCACCGGGCCGTCATACGCCTCCACCTGGTCGGCTGCGTCGCGCGCGAGCAGCGAGTAGCAGCCCTCGGGGTCCGCCTGCTCATTGCGGAAGGCGCGGAAGAGGGCCAGGGAACGGCGGAAGGAGGGGTCCTTGAAGCCCGTGCCTGTACCCGGGCCTGTGCCGGGACTTGTGCCCGGACCGTTGGCCGGGTCTGGGCGATTCCCCCGCGCGGGCGTCACGGCGTCCAGCTCCTCACCGCCTCCGTCGCCACCGCTCGGAACTGGCGGACCGTGCGGTGCCAGCGGAACTGGGTGGCGCGGTCGCCCGCCGCCTTGCCCATGAGCGTCCGCCGGTGGGTGGACAGGGCGAGGGTGCACCAGGCCGCCGCGAACGAGGACTCGCCGCGGGCCAGCAGGCCCGTCTCGCCGTCCACGATCGAGTCGCGCAGGCCGGGTACGTCGAAGGCGATGGCCGGGGTCTCGCGGGCCGCCGCCTCCGTCACCACCAGGCCCCAGCCCTCGACGGCCGAGGGATGCAGCAGCAGCCAGGCCGCGCAGAGCAGCCGGTGCTTCTCCGCCTCGGAGACATGGCCCCTGAACTCGACGCCCGGGCCCGCGAGTTGTTCGAGCCGATCCCGTTCGGGGCCGTCGCCGACTATGACCAGTCGGCCGCCCGTGACCGGGCGGACCCGCTCCCACAGTCGAAGGAGCAGATCGATCCGCTTGTACTCGACCAGTCGGCCCATCGCCAGGAACAGCGGTTCCGGTGAGCGGTCGGTGGGTGGGCCCGGCTCCTCTACGCCGTTGTGCACGACCCGGATGCGCTCGCGCTCGACCCCGATCGCGCGCAGCGCGTGTGCCGTCGACGGGGAGACGGCGACCAGCAGGTTGTGGCGCTGTGCGCCGGCGAGGGCCCAGTGCTCGAGTCTTCGGCCGAGCCGGGCGGCGGGCGCCAGCGGTCCGTTGAACCGCATCCGCCACAGGTCGGTGTGCACGTGGTTGACCAGGCAGAGGGTCGGGCCGCGGTGCCACAGCGGGGCCAGGTACGGCATGCCGTTGCAGACCTCGACGAGCAGGTCGCAGTCGCCGATCTGGCGCTGGAACGCCGATCTGGCGCGCAGGTAGTGGCCGAGGTCGCCGCCCGCCGACACGACACGGTAGTCGCGGTAGGCGGCGGGGCCGCCGCACAGCAGCGTGACCTGGTGGCCGAGGTGGGTCAGGCCCTCGGCGAGTCTGTCGACGAGGAGTTCGGAGCCGCCCGCGGCTTCGTTGCCGAAATCACGACGGGCGAGGAAAACGATTCGGCGCGGCTGTGGGGGGAGCGCCGGGGGTCGCTGCGCGGAGCGGGGGAAGGCGGCGCGCAACGACGAAGGCACGTGCTGGGGCATGGGTGCTCCAACTCGTCTCGGGGTGCGGAACCAGCGTGAGGGTGGAGTGGGGGGTGAGGTGGGGCTCGGTGGGGCTTGGTGGGGTGGGCTCGGTTGTGGTCTCCCGGTGCGGGTTCGTTGTGGCTCGTCGTTCGTTGTGGGTACGCGGGCCGTGCCGGTACGTCGAGCCCGCCGCCTCCGGGTGTACTGCTGTGGGTCCGGAGGTGCTCCTGTTTTGGAGGAGCCCTACGCGGCGGGCTTCGACGTACCGGCACGGCCCGCTCCCGTTGCGTTGTGACTGCGGGGTTGATCCGTGCTGGTGATGCGGGCCGGCTGTGATGGGGATGTGGTCGGGCTGTGTTCGGGTGGGGTGGATAGTTTTCGCCCGCTGGTTCGATGCGGCTACTCACCGAAGTGATAATTTCGGGGCTTTATCCAGCTGACGTCTCATCACATTGTGAGCGGCTGCTGGGAGCTCTCGGACGTTTCGGGATGCGGACGCCCGCGTACCACCAAAACGACCCCCACAAGTGCGAGCAGGAAGCCCGCCACACCCGTCCCTACCGGCAACGTCTGCCCCACCATGCGCAGCATTCCGCTGTCCGTGTCGGCGAGATCGACCTGTTCCTTCTGGGTCTCGGTGGTGAAGGCGATCCGCTCGCTGTCGAGCAGCACCACGGCGTCCTTGTCGCCGCCGGGGGCCCGGAGCGTCTTGCGGGGGCCGATCGCCGCGTAGATGATCCGGCCCGTGCGCTGGTCGGCCACCAACTCGATGCCGTGGTTGGCGTACCACTCCTCGGCGAGCACCTGACCGCCGTCCGTCTCGCCGACGATCGTGCCCGGTACGAGCCGGGTTCCGGTCTTGGTGGCGGGCACCGTTCCGGTGAAGCGGAGGCCCTCGTACCCCTGGATCTTCTTCTTGCCCTTGTAGGCCAGGGTGACGGTCGAGCCGAGGGTGTTGTCCCACCAGATGTAGGAGCGTTTCTGCACGTCGAAGGGGAACTTCAGATATGCCTCGCCCTCGTAGTACGGCTCCTCGTCGCAGCAGTGGACCGGCTTGTTCGTCTTGCGGTCGGTGACCCAGCGCTCCATGGTCCACTGCAGCGAGTCGTGGGGGTCGGCGGCGGGCAGCGACTTGTCGGTGTCCACGGACGTGGACACGTCCCAGATGGCCCGGCCGCTCTTCTCGCTGTCGGCGACATCGCCGCGGACCTGGCGGGTGATGGTGATCTTCTTGTCGCGGACGGTCTCGATCTCGTCCGTGTCGAAATAGCTGCCCGTACCGGTGAAGACGGTCTTCGAGTCGATGTCCACGGGCGTGCGTTGAGCACGTGGCTCGACGTACCAGGCGAGCAGGGGGGCCAGGACGAGCAGGAACACGCCCAGACCCAGGACGACCAGTGAAAAGGGTGAGGCAGTACGGCGCATCCGGGCACTCCAGGGGGCTCGTGGTGACACGGCACGGGCTGTGCCGGCACGGTGGTGGAGGGTGCACGTGCGGTATGGGGCGGGAACCGTAGGCGCACCCTTGACGAAGTGTCAATGCGTTGTCGAGACTGGGGGCTCGCCGGACCGGGCCGGTGATGATGGGGATGCCCGTGCCCCCGAGGGGCGCGGGGAACTGCGCGATCAGCCGCATTCGGTCCGCAGATTTGGACGGCGCTCCCAGCGGAGTGCCCGGGTGGGGTGAACCTCCGACAGAGAGGCTGACCCGCGATGCCCAGACTGCTAGCCGCCCTGTTGACCGTGGCGGCCGCCGCCGCACTAGCCGTGGGCGCCGCCCTCGGTATCGTCGCGCTGCTCGATGCGACCCCCGACCAGCCGAACACGCCGCTCATCACCTATGAGACGGTCGGCCAGGAGCGCTGACCATGGCCCTACGCCGGGGACCCGTCACCGTGCGCTCGGCCTGGCACGACGTGCCGCGCCTCCAGGTCCGCCAGTTCGCGGCGCTCGCCATGGCCGAGGCGCCCATACTCGCCGAGGAGATCCTCCAGGAGATACGTCACGAATATCCCCATCTGCCCGTCGTGCTCGACGACTCCGGCGAGCCGATGGCGCTGGTCGGCATCCGGCGGGCCATCGAGGTGTTCGTCCAGCATCTGGAGACCGCCGAGGGCCGTCCGCGCGTCCACCCCGAGGTCTTCCAGGAGTTCGGCCGCGGCGAGGGCCTGCACGGCCGCAGCCTCGACTCGCTCCAGGCGATCTACCGGCTCGGCGTACGTCTCGCCTGGCGCCGTTTCGCCGAGATCGGGACGCGGGTGGAGATCCCGCCGCCCGCGATGTACGAGCTGGTCGACGCCGGTTACGAGTATCTGGACGGGCTGGTCGACCAGTCCGTACGCGGATACGCCGAGGCCGCCGCCCGGCAGGCCGGGGAGCGGTTGCGTCTGCAGCGGCGGTTGATGGAGTTGCTGCTTGCCGAGCACCACCGGGGCGATCCGGCCGAGGCGCTCTCGGAGCGGGCCGCCCGGATCGGCTGGCCGTTGCCGGACAAGGTCGCGGTGGGTGTGCTGCTGCGGCCCGCCCGCGAGGCAGTTGCCCCTGCGGTCGGGCAGGGCGTGCTCCTTGACATGGAGTACGAGCAGCCCCGGATGGTCGTGCCCGAGCCTGATGCCGCCGGGCGCCCCGAGCTGTTGCACCGGGCGCTGACGGGGTGGGCGGGTGCCATCGGGCCGCCTGTCCCGCTGGCCGACGCGGCGAAGTCGTTGCGCTGGGCCGAGGCGGCGGTACGGCTCATGGAGCGGGGGCTGCTGCCGCCGGGCGAGGTGCTCTACTGCACCGAGCACACGGAGGCGCTGGTCCTGCTCCAGCCCGAGGAACTGATCGACGACCTGGCACTGCGATGTCTGGAGCCGCTCGCCCACTGCGGGCCCACGCACGGGCGGCGGCTCGCGGAGACCCTGCTGGCGTGGCTGGAGACGCGGGGCGGGGCTCCCGAGGTGGCCGCGCGCCTCGGGGTCCATCCGCAGACCGTGCGGTATCGCCTTCGGCAGATCAGGGAGCTGTGGGGCGACGAGGTCGATGACCCGGACCGGCGATTCGAGCTGGAACTGGTGCTACGGGCCCAGCGGCTCCGGGGCGAGCTGGGAGACCCCCGCGCCCGGCGCTGAGTGACTTCCTTGCCCGCCCGCCCACCCGTTTACTGCGTGCCCTCGGGTGGTCGTCCGACCTGCCCCATCCGTAACCGCTCGCCCACCCGTTGTCGCAAGGCCATTGCCCGGCCGTAATCGGTATGAGTAGCCTGTGTTCGCTATGCCGATCGTCTGTTGAAATTTCGAACACAAGGGAGGGGGCCAGTTGTGGGACGCCTCGTACCTGCCGTAACCAGGGCTCTCGACATACTCGAGCTTTTCCTCGACGGAGACGGCACGCTCTCCGCCCCCGACATCGTGCGCAAGCTCCAGTTGCCGCGCACCACCGTGCACGAGCTGGTGACGACACTTGCCGCCCGTTCGTACATCACGCCCGTACCGGGTCAGCCGGGACGTTACCGGCTCGGGGTGCGCCCGTACCAGCTCGGCAGCCGCTATTCCGAGCAGCTGGACCTCGCCGCCGAGGGGCAGCAGGTCGCCCGGTCCGTCGCGGAGACCTGCGACGAGACCGTGCACGTGGCGATCCTGGAGGGCACGGACGTCATCTACATCGCCAAGGTCGACTCCACGCACGCGGTGCGCATGGTGTCCGCCGCGGGCCGCCGGCTGCCCGCCCACTGCACCTCCGTGGGCAAGATGCTGCTCGCCTCGCTCCCCGAGCCCGAGCTGACCTCGCGGATCCCCGACGACGCCGACCTGGTGCGGATGACGCCGAACAGCATCACCGAGCCGGCCGCCCTGCGCGAGGCCCTCACCGAGATCCGCGCCCGCGGTATCGCGGTGGAGAGCCGTGAGTCGAACCCCGACGTCAGCTGTGTCGCCGCGCCGGTGCGTGACCGCACGGGCCAGGTCGTGGCCGCGCTCTCCATCTCCGTACCGATGATCCGCTGGAGCGACGAGCGCCGCGCCGAACTGGAGCAGCTCGCCGCGAAGGGCGCCGCCGAGCTGTCGGAGCGGCTCGGACACCGGAGCGTGGGATGACGCACGCGTACGAGGTGGCCGTCCAGGCGGAGGCGGCTCTCGGCGAAGGCCCCACCTGGGACGCCGGTGCCGAGCGGCTGATCTGGATCGACATCCTCGGCTCCCGGGTCCACACGTACGACCCGGTCTCCGGCCGCCGCACGGTCATGGCGACCGAACAGCACGTGGGCGCCGCGAAGCCGCGCGCGGGCGGCGGCCTGATCGTCAACCTCCGTGACGGCGTGGGGCTTTACGGCCCGGGCGGGGAGTCTTCCGGTGCCTCGGGTGCCTCGGGTGCCTCGGGTGCCTCGGGTGCTCCGGGCGGCTCTGGCGGCTCGGGTGGCCTGGACGGCTCCGGCGGCTCGGGTGGCCTGAACGGCTCCGGCGGCCTGGACGGCTCTGGCGGCTTTCGGTGGTTGCATCGGGAAGTCGTCCCCGGCCGTCGCGCCAACGACGCGGCGGTCGCGCCGGACGGCGCCCTGTGGGCGGGCACCATGCGCTACGACGAGGCGCCGGGCGGCGGCACGCTCTCCCGTATCGCCCCGGACGGCACGGTCGAGACGGTCCTCGACGACGTGGCGGTGAGCAACGGCACGGGCTGGAGCCCCGACGGCCGCCTCATGTACTACATCGACTCACCGACCCGCCGGATCGACGTCTTCGACTTCGACGGTCAACGGGTCACCGACAGGCGCGAGTTGGCGGCAATCGAGGAGGATGCCGGCTTCCCCGACGGGCTCACTGTCGACGCCGACGGCTGTGTCTGGGTCGCCCTGTGGGACGGCGGCGCGGTCCGCCGCTACACCCCGGACGGCAAGCTGGACCGTGTCGTGGAACTGCCCGTACCGCGCCCCACGGCCTGCGCGTTCGGCGGCGCCGACCTGACCGATCTGTACATCACGACGGCCCGTACGGGCCTGACCGCCCCGCATCCGCTCTCGGGCTCGGTCCTGGTGATCCCCGGCGCGGGAAAGGGCCTGCCGCAACCGGCGTTCGCAGGCTGATGATCCTCCGGTGACAGGCTGTGAAATCTGGTACTTTCACGGCCTGTTGAGCGGTTGGGGGACCCATTGGCGGTGGACCAGGGCGCGGCCGGGAATCCGGTCCGGGAAACGGGCGCGGGTCCGGGGCCGGACACGGCACAGGAGCGCCAGGAGTACGAACAGGTCCTGGACACCGTGGTCACCTCGGTGTCGGAGTCGTACTACTCCCAGCTCGTCCAGGCCGTCAGCGTCGCGAGGGGCCGTGCGCAGGCCGCCCAGTCCACCGTCACCCTCTTCGCCGGCGGACTGATGGCGGCACTGAGCGTCACGGCCCTCGCGAACCGGCCCGTCCTGACCCAATGGATGGGTATCGCGTCCGTGGCGCTCTGGCTCCTGGCCGCAGTCCTCTATCTCTACGCCGTTGCCTCGCCCGTGCCCGAGGACCCGGACCGGGAGCGCAAGGTGGCGTCCCGCCAGGCCCTGATCGACCGGGTGATCAGGAAGGTGCGGGACGAGGCCGAGGAGATCGACAGGCGCCAGACCCGGGCCAACCGGACCGCGTTCGTGGCGGTCGCGCTGAGCGTCCTCACCTTCGCGACGGCGGTTCTGACCGACCCCGTGCGCGAGACCGCCGAGGGCACCGTCGTCATCGACCCTTCCTACGCCTCGACTCTGAAAGCCCTCTGCTCGAAGGAGTCCGCTGCCACGGGACAGGTGGACGGAAAGATCGTCAAGGACTCCCTCAGCACGTCGTTCGTCGAGATCGAACCTGCCCCGGGTGTCTGCGAGGTGCGGGGCGCCACCCTGCAACTGCCGCGTGGCAAGGTACGGGCCGTGAGGTGGCAGGATGCCTGAGCCGGAGACGACCGCCCACTTCCTCGTCCTGGGGCCGCTGCCCGCGGACGCTCCGGACGGCGGGGGCACCCACGCCTCCGTGCTCAGGGACCTCGCGGGACTGCACGAGGCGGGCCACCGGCTCGACGGGATCCTCGTCCTCGGTACATCGGGCGATCCGGCGGCGGTGAAGGACCTTGTGGCGGAGGTTCAATTCGCCTGCCTGGAGCGGGGCCAGGAGCCCTTCGTCACTCCCGTCCCCGGGCCGGCCGACTGCCGCACCATGCCCGCCAAGCGGTCGCTCGCACGTGATCTGGCGGGAAACTGGGACCAGGTCGCGTCCGATCTGTGGCGTGGCGAGATGACCGAGGACATCGTCCAGCGGCTGCGCACCGATGTCTTTCCGGACCTGGTCGCCTGGGAGGAGAACAGCGTGTCCTCCCGGACCGACTGGCATCCGGGTCTGCTGCCCGGCGAAGGCTCGCTGCACAGCGCGGTGGGTGCGCGCACGGTCGGCCTGGTCTGTGTGAACACCGTCTTCCGCATGGTGGCCGACGACGCGACTCCCGCTCTCGCGGGGTGCTTCAAGGAGCAGCTCGACCACGCGGTGGGCGAGGAGTTCGGGGACTGGGCGAAGCGCAACGATCTGACCCTGCTGCTGGCGGGCCACACCGGCACGCTGCCCGAACTGCCGGGGGAGGCCGCGCCGTTGCTGGCCCTCGCGGGAAGCGGAGAGCGGGAGACGAGAGGCTGGCACCTGCCCTTCGACGGTGCCGCTCCGGCGTACCTCCTGCTCCGCGCGGACCTGAGCGCCGACCGTCCGGTGGTCGTCGACACCGCCACCCGCAGGCAGTTGCCGACGACGATCCGGGTCCGCCCGTCCTCCACGCCGCCCCGTGTACCGGTCGCCCGCCGGCCGGAGGAGGCCTACGACGAAGGCCCCCTCCTCACCGACTTCTACCGGCATCTGTCGACCGGCCAGATGGTCCTCGCCCTGGTCTCGGGGCCGGACGAGGACGGCGCCATCGACACCGACGCGTTCAACCGCGGGCTCGCCGAGGCCGTCTTCGGCGCTGTGCCCCAGCCGGCGCCCGCCCTCCACGAGACCTGGGCCGCCGCGCGCCGGCAGCTCACGCCCGCACAGCTCGATCAGCACCTCAACGCCCTGTCCGTCCCGCCGGGGCATGACGAGCACACGGTGTTCGGACTGCTGCGCGCCCCTTGGTCACGCCTCTACGACTTCACGGGCAGCGACGCGCTCCCCCTCGTGCGCGGCACCCGGCTGGCGGAGACCGTTTCCCTCGTCGACGCCTGTCAGGACCCCCCGACCGGCAAGCAGGGCGCCCTGGAGATCATCGCCATGCACGGCTGGCCTCACGACGGGGGTGTCCCGCAGGACTTCGGCGACGCGTGGTCGGTGCCGCCCAGCGACGCGCGCGGCCTGTGGTTCCGGCGCTTCCGGGCGGAGCTGCTGACGAGGCCCGTGCTCTTCCTGTCCCTGTCTCCGAGCAGCCCCGCCCTGTGGGAGACCCTGCGGATAGCGGGCCGGGCCTCAGGTGAGAACGAGTTTCCCGGTTTCCTCGTCAGTCCGGAGGGCACGGCGGCCGACCGGGTCCGGCTGCGTGAGGCGGGGCTGCGGCACATCCGTACGACGCCCGCCGCGTTCGTAGGGGACCGCCTCGGGGCCGGAAACCAGGCACTGGTCGACGGACGGCGGGTCCTCACCGAGCAGTACGCCGGAACCCGCGACGGTGTCGGGATCGTGCAGGTGGCCCAGCAGGTGGACGAGGCGCCCGCCGGTACCTGGGAGTTCCTGCTCGGCAGGGATCCGACGTGGGGCGACATCCAGGACAAGAAGATCGTGGCCAGGCTCTCGCTGGCCGACGCCATCGAGGAGCGCGCCCGCCCCGTCGAAGGGGAGCGGCAGCCGATGATCCTGGTCAAGGGCACCGCCGGTTCCGGCAAGACCACCGCCCTGA
This sequence comes from Streptomyces sp. NPDC058697, assembly GCF_042715345.1. Lineage (NCBI taxonomy): Bacteria > Bacillati > Actinomycetota > Actinomycetes > Kitasatosporales > Streptomycetaceae > Streptomyces > Streptomyces sp. NPDC058697. Next base: position 155,640 of record NZ_JBHXSU010000013.1, on the reverse strand, counting down.
TGCAGGTTGCCTACCGGCTCCAGAAGAAGGGCATGAACGTCGGCTGGGTGGACCGCGGCGCGTCCCTGCCGCCCCGGGACATCGAGGAACAGGCACGCCGCCGGCGCTTCGACGCGATCTTCGTCGACGACGTCGACATGTTCACGCGTCGCGCCGCCCCGCTCATGAAGAACCTCTACGACGACGGTCGCACCCTGGTCGTGGCGGCGATCCGGGTGACCGCCCAGTCGGAGATCGACGCCGGCTTCCCGGCCGAAGTGGTCAGCTCCGACCAGCTGTTGACCGACGACGACCTGAAGAAGATCATCAAGGTACTCGACAAGAACCCCCTCATCGGCGACTTCAACCAGCCCTGGCTCATGTCCCAGAAGGTCGCGAAGCTCCGGGAGCGGTGCGACCAGGGGCTGCTCGCCGCGATGATCGAGGCGGTGACCGGCAGTTCCCTGAAGCAGAAGGTGGCGAGCGAGTTCGAGGCGCTGAAGCAGGCGGAGCGGGCCCCGTACGCGGTGGTGTCCTTCTCCGATTCCTCGCTGGTCTTCCAGCAGCGCGGCATCGACGCCGCGGACCTGGTGGAGATCGTCTCCCATCCGGACCCGCCGGACCGGAGTCACTGGGCCGCGGTGAACGAGCTCGTGGACATGAAGCTGCTGGTGCGCACCGTCGACGGCCGGCTGCGATGCCGCCAGCGGACCATCGCCGACACGGTCGTCCAGACCGTGCTGCGACATCGTACGGACGACCTGGCGATGGTCATCGCCAAGCTTCTGCACTTCTACGCGGGACGCTCCTGGCACATCACGGACAACCAGCACCGCGACCGCAGCGCCATGATCAAGCTGCTCAGCCACAACACCATGCGCGACCTGGGCCTGAACGCCGAAGCGGTACGGCGGATCTACGACGGGGCTCACCAGTTCCTGAACCGCGACCACCACTACTGGCTGCAGCGCGCCGAGTACGAGGCCGAGCAGGGCAGGCTCGATCTCGCCACGAACCATCTCGCGGCGGCGAAGGGCTGCTCCGGCGGTGCGGAGGACCACCTCGTCGTCAATGCCGATGCCAGGGTGCGACTGCGTTACTCGGTGCGGGACCCGAAGGATCGCGAACTGATCCGGGCAGCGGTCGACGCTGTTCACGACCTGTCCCGGGTCGCCACCAGATACCGGGACAAGGCCCCGCACGCATTTGTCGCACTCGCCCGCGAGGGCTGTCGCTGGCTGGAGCAGTGCGGTGGGGCGCTGACACCGCAGGAGTACGTGGACGCGGTCGACCTGATCACGGACGGCATCGAGCTCGGGAAGAAGTGCCTGCCGACCAACAACCAGGTCGGATACGCCATGGATGAGTACGGTCCGAAGGTGCGGAGGCTGGGCAGGCAGGGGCCCGGCCTGATGACCTGACCGCAGGCGGCCGACCGGAATCCGCATGTCGGAGTTCTCCGTGGACCATTGACGGGAAAGGGCTTTCTATCTACGGTCCGTCCGGGGTTGCGATCGTTCATCGAAATGTCGAACAGTGAGGCACTGGATGGAACCGCCTGAGCCGTGTCGCGGGCAACTCCCGGCCGGGGCGGGCGGATCGACGGTCGCGGCCATCGGCCCGCGAGGACCCGCACCAGCGCCCGCGCACTCCGCATGTGAAACCCACGTCACCTCCGGCACCAGGCGCTCCGAAAGGAACTCATTGCGTACCGCCCGCTTCACCCTGGACCCCGCCTTCACCATCGGCGAAGTAAACCCCCGGCTCTTCGGCTCGTTCGTGGAACACCTCGGCCGCTGCGTCTACACCGGCATCTTCGAGCCGGACCACCCCGCGGCCGACGGGGCGGGCCTGCGGACGGACGTGCTGGAGCTCGTCCGTGAACTCGGTGTCACCGCCGTCCGCTACCCCGGCGGCAACTTCGTCTCCGGCTACAAGTGGGAGGACTCGGTCGGCCCCGCCGAGGAACGCCCCCGCCGGCTCGACCTCGCCTGGCGGTCGACGGAGTCCAACCGCTTCGGGCTCTCCGAGTACATCGCCTTCCTGAAGAAGATCGGCCCGCAGGCCGAGCCGATGATGGCGGTCAACCTCGGGACCAGGGGAGTGGCGGAGGCCCTGGAACTCCAGGAGTACGCCAACCACCCGGCCGGGACCGCCCTGTCCGAGCAGCGGATCGCCCACGGCGACAAGGACCCGTTCGGCATCAAGATGTGGTGCCTGGGGAACGAGATGGACGGCCCCTGGCAGACCGGCCACAAGACCGCCGAGGAGTACGGACGGGTCGCCGCCGAGACCGCCCGCGCCATGCGGCAGATCGACCCCTCCGTCGAACTGGTCGCTTGCGGCTCCTCCAGCCAGTCCATGCCGACCTTCGCCGAGTGGGAGGCGACGGTCCTGACGGAGACGTACGACCTCGTCGACCACATCTCCCTGCACGCCTACTACGAGCCCCAGGACGGCGACCTCGACTCCTTCTTGGCCTCCGCCGTGGACATGGAGTCGTTCATCGAGAACGTCGTCGCCACCTGCGACCACATCGGTGCGAAGCTCAAGTCGAAGAAGAGGATCAACCTCTCCTTCGACGAGTGGAACGTCTGGTACATGTCGAGGTGGCACGCGATCGAGAACTCCGCCGAGCGGGACTGGGCGGAGGCCCCCCGCCTCCTTGAGGACAACTACAGCGTCATGGACGCGGTCGTCTTCGGCTCGCTCCTCATCGCCCTGCTGCGGCACGCGGACCGGGTGACCGTCGCCTGTCTGGCCCAGCTCGTCAACGTCATCGCGCCGATCATGACCGAGCCGGGCGGCCCGGCCTGGCGGCAGACGACGTTCTTCCCGTTCGCGCAGGCCTCGCGGTACGGGCGGGGGCAGGTCCTCGACGTACGCGTCGACTCCCCGACGTACGAGACGAAGAAGTACGGGGAGGCCGACCTGCTGCACGCCACCGCCGTGCGCGCGGCGGACGGCTCGGTCACCGTCTTCGCGGTCAACCGCAGCCGGACGGCGGCGCTGCCGCTCGAAGTCGCCCTGAACGGGCTGGAGTTGACCTCGGTCGTCGAGCACAGTGCGATCGCGGACGCGGATCCGGACGCCCGCAACACGCTCGCCGAGCCGGACCGGGTCGCTCCGCGGGCCGTGCGGGGGACCACGCTCCAGGGCGGCACCCTGAGTGCCGCCCTGGAGCCGCTGTCCTGGAACGTGATCCGGCTGGCCTGAGGCCCGGCCCGACCGCTTGTGGTGCCCCGGTCCCCTCCGGCCGGGGCACCTGTCCGTGGGGCCCGTGAGGGTGTCTGTGCGGTGTGCTCATCTCGCGCTCAGGCAATCCTCACCTTCGGCACCTACCGTCCCGTGGGTCCCTTCCACCTTTCGAGGGGACAACGCGACAAGACGGGACGGACACGATGCGCACGCTGGTACTGCTCGCCCTGGCGGGCCTCGGTGCCCAGCTGGTGGACGGCAGCCTCGGCATGGCCTATGGCGTGACCTCGACCACCCTGCTGCTCTCCATGGGCACCAACCCGGCCGCCGCCTCGGCCACCGTGCACCTCGCCGAGATCGGTACGACGCTGATGTCCGGGGCCTCGCACTGGCGGTTCGGGAACGTGGACTGGAAGGTCGTGGCCAAGATCGGGGTCCCGGGGGCGGTCGGGGCCTTCCTCGGCGCGACCGTGTTGTCCGGGCTGTCCACCGGGACCGCCGAGCCGGTGATGTCGCTGATCCTGCTGGGGCTCGGGCTGTACGTGCTGTCCCGGTTCACGTTCCGCGGCCTGCCCAAGGGCAACCTCGGCAAGCCGCTGCGCAAACGGTTCCTGTCGCCGCTCGGGCTGGTCGCCGGGTTCCTGGACGCGACCGGGGGAGGTGGCTGGGGGCCCGTCGGTACGCCGGCGTTGCTGGCCGGTGGCCGGATGGAGCCGCGCAAGGTGATCGGGTCCATCGACACGAGCGAGTTCCTTGTGGCCGTGGCCGCGAGCCTCGGCTTTCTCTTCTCGCTCGGCTCCCAGGGGCTGAACTGGGGGTGGGTCGCCGCGTTTCTGCTCGGCGGGATGGTGGCGGCGCCGGTGGCGGCCTGGCTGGTGCGGTTGCTGCCCGCTCGGGTGCTGGGGTCCGCGGTGGGTGGGGTCATCGTCGTCACCAACGTGCGTACGTTGCTGAGGAGCGACTGGGTTGCTGCGTCGGGGGTGGTCAGTGGGGTCGTGTATGGCCTGGTCTATGTGGTGTGGGCTGCGGCGCTGACGTACTCGATCCGGGCGCATCGGAGGGAGAAGGTGCTGGAGGGGGATGCGGGGGAGCGGAGGGTTGTTGCCGTGTAGGGGGCCTCGGGTTGTTCGTGGGTGCGGGCCCGGTGGGGGCTGGTCGCGCAGTTCCCCGCGCCCCTTAACGGCGCGACTGCAGCTCGGCGGTCGCGCCCGCGCGGGGGAGCCGCACATGTCACAGCCCCGCGCCCCTCAAGGGCGCCCCGCGCCCTCTTCGGGCGCGGCGAATGGTCTCCCCCGTGGACCATTCGCCGCTGCACCGGATGGTTGGGGTGTCGGTGCCGACTGCCCCTCCAGTGAGCACGTTAGGAGGCGGCGTGCTTCGGGGACCACCGTGCACGGTGGCCAGATTCGTCCGTGGGGTGTGCACGGTGCGCAGTCGTGACGCGCAGGGCGTGGACGAGGTCGTGGATGCCCGAACCGGTGGTCAGCAGGTCGCGGTTGAGGAGGCGTTCGGCGGCGCGCAGATGGGCGCGGACCGTGTTGCGGCTCAGACCCACCCGCGCGGCCGTCCGCTGGGCGTCGGTGTTGGCGTCGATCCAGGCCTCCACGGTGCGGTACAGATCGCGGTGCCGGGTGTCCTGGAGGGGGTGGAGGAAGGGCTCCGCCCACGCGGTGGCGGGAGCGGTGCGCAGGAGCTCGCCGAGCGGCGGCGCGACCGGCTGGACGGCATCGGTGGGATCGGGCTGGAGGGGGCTGAGGGACAGGGCCAGATCGAGCGTGGCACGGGTGCGTACCTCGCCCAGGTCGATGCCCAGGGCCTCCTCCGCCCGGCGGCAGTGGGCCGTGACGGTGGTGCGGCTGAGGTGCAGCAGACGGGCCACGCCGGACCGGGTGAACGTCACGGCCAGGCGGACGACGTCCACGGTGGGCTTGGGGGCGTCGTGCAGCGGCTCCAGATAGGCGCGCGCCCAGGCGAGGGCCGCCCGGCGGGGCAGTACGTGGACCAGCGAGGGCCGTCCCCGGTAGGCGGCCAGCCGGTCGGGGGAGTTGCGGGCGACGGCCAGGGCGTGCACGGCCTCGCCGTACGCCTCGCCCGTGGCGGCCAGCGGATGGGGCCTGCTGACGCCCAGCGCGTACCCGGGGTTCTCCCTGACCAGTCGGCGCAGCATCTCGCCCTGCTGGAAACGGCCGCCGAGTTCCGGGTCCTCGGCGACGGGGCAGATCAACTGCTCCTTGAACACCGGGCAGTTCACCATCAGCCCCGGGCCGTGGTAGCCCGACGCGTCCAGATAGGTCCTGGCCAGCCGGTCACGGTCGGCGGGCGGGCAGTGCAGGAGATGGACCCGTACGCGCTCCGCGTTCAGCAGCGGCGGTACGTCACCGGTGGTCATCCGCCGTGCCAGGGTGACGTCCCCGGCCAGCAGGGCGGTCAGGACCGCGAACCGCAGCTGCGCCGCCTTCGCCTCGTACCCGCGTGAGCCGGCGTCGCCCTCCGACGCCCGTCCCAGCAGTTCGACGAGGCCACCGGCCTGCGACGCCAGCAGCACGGCCTCCCGGGACAGCGCGGAGGCGCTGACGGTCACCAGCACCGGACGCGGCTCGCGCGCGCCGAAGGCCTCCAGGTGCACCTCCAGCTCGCCTGACTGCGTCGTGGCCGCGGCCAGCCGTCCGTGGGTCAGGTGCGCCACCTGGTCACGCAGCTCGTCGGCGACCTGCCGGGGGAATCCGGCCGTCGCCGCCTCCACCGTGCCCTGGCGTCCGATCCACGCGGCGTCCGCCCCGATCCGCCGCCCGAGCCACCTCAGCACTTCCGCGGGGCTCCCGTGCCGTCGTACGAGCCGCAGCAGCTCGTCGAGACTCTCCGCCTGCCCCAGCGCCTCCACAGCTCAACTCACCTTCCCGCCACCGCGAAGAACCTCCAAAAGCGAACCATAAAGGCTGTTCCTGTCTCCCCGCCCCCGTCAGGCCACCGCCGTCGGCGCCAGGGACCGGAGCTCGCCCAACGCCGCCGCGACGGCCGGGCGCTCGTGGCCGCCGGCGCGGGTACAGGTGAGGAGTTTGCGGTGCGGGTCGCCGGTGCACCGGACGCGGGTGATCGGCAGATGCGGGGTCAGATGGGCGAGCCGGGGGATGAGGGCGATCCCCAGACCGTGGGCGACCAGATGGGCCATCACGTTCCAGTCCAGCGCGTGGTGGACGACATCGGGGGTGAAGCCGGCCGCACCGCACGCCGAGAGCACGTGCACCCGGCAGGGGCTGTCCTGGACCGGCGCGATCCAGTCCTCGCGCGCCGCCTCCGAGAGGTCCACCCGGCGCAGCCCCGCCAGCCGGTGGCGGTCGGGCACGACCAGGTCGAACGGGTCGTCCAGCAGCGGCTGCTGGTCGAAGCGGGCGTCGCCGAGCGGCGGGTTGCGCGGGGTCGCCTCGACGACCGCGAGATCGGTCTCGCCCTCGAAGAGCAGGTCGAAGCTGGACGGGACCTCCGCCTCCTGTATCCGTACGGAGAGCCGGGGGTGGCGTTCCCGCAGCCGGGCCGCCATCGGGGCGAGCAGCACCGAGATCGCCATCGGGAAGCCGCTCACCCGCAGCAGCCCGGCCGGATCGCCGTGGTCGGCCCGCAGATCCAGTTCGGCCCGTTCCCAGCGGGCCTGGATCGCGTCGGCGTGCGTGATCAGGCTCCGCGCGGCCTGGGTGAGCCGTACGCCGCGTCCCTGGGGCTCCAGCAGATCGACGCCCAGCTCACGCGCGAGCTGGCGGACCTGCTGCGAGGCGGCGGACGTCGTGAGGTGCAGGGCGCGGGCCGCGGCGGTCACCGTGCCGTAGTGCTCGACGGCCCGCAGTACATGTAGCCGGCGCAGATCAATCATGAAGTCCACGCTTCAAGGTGACGTCCGGAAAGTCAACCTGGACGTACACGAAGCTTCGGCTGCACGCTGGAGGTGTCGCGACGGTCCACCATCCGGCCACCCCGCACAAGGAGTTGCAGACAGATGACCAGCACAGCCCATACCCACGACCGGCCCGTCGGCGACGCGTGCCCGTACTGCGGGTGGCCCGACCGTGCGGAGCCCTTCCAGGTGGTGTCCCGGCACGGCACCGCGGCGGGCCACACGGTGTGGACCCGCTGCGGGTGCGGTTCGCTTCAGATGCGTGTCGTGGACGCCCGCGGCATGAAGGTCGCCTCGCGCAGCCGGCCGCCCGCCGAGGGGGTCACCTCCGGTGGGGTGGGGTGTTCGCTGCGGGCCGGTGGGGGCGGGCCGCGCAGTTCCCCGCGCCCCTGAGCTTGTCATTTAAGGTCCGGCGTCGAACGCGGCTCGAACTTGGTCGGCGTTTCACAGTTCAGCGGACGTGAGGGCGGCCTCCGTCTGATCATTTGCCTCCGTCACAGAGGCAGAGGAACCAGCACGAAGGCCGTGGTCGTGAGGCTGGAGCATCAAGGCGTCCTGCGGGATGCGTTCGCGGAAGTGTCACGCTTCCGGACGGAGTTGTACGCGTGTCTGACCGCTCGGAGCAACGCGCTGTTCGAGTTCTGCGATGCCCTGCTGTGCACGGACGGGCCGGTGCGGACGCTGGTCGACCTGGCGCTCGCCCCGGAGCACCGCCGTGGGCACGGCGCCCTCTACGGCGGTCTCAATGAGGGACGGATCGATGTCGCCCGGCTGCGTCGGGCTCGCGTCCTCGCGACCGGCGAGGCATACAACCGTCCCGCCCACCAAAAGGTCGGCACCAATCCCCGCCGTGGGAGCGGCACTGACACCGTTGACGGAGCCCCGTAGCCTGCTTTTTGACGCAGAGCGGCGTGATTTTTTGGCGGGAGACCTTGATGACAGGCGGCAGCAGGTCCAGCACGGATATCAGAGGCGGCCACATCGGACTGGTCGTCACGATCATTGCCCTGGTCGTCATTGCCAGTTTTTCCGGGCCTCGCTGGACTTTGATCGTCGCGGGGTGCTTCACCGCCTGGTTCATCCTCGCGCTGACCGTCATCCGCATCAGGGGCGGACGCGGCGGAGAAGCCCTTCGACGGGCCTACGTCGCCACTTTCGGCTGGGGCGACTACGTCACCCCCTGAACGGGTTAAACGACAAGCTCAGCGATGATGCTTCGGCAGGCACGGTCTTCCAGGCAGGTCACGGGGCGTCGAGAACTCCATGATCCTGGAAGCCGTGCCTGTTCCGCTCTCCCTGGCCGGCCAACCTGGCGGACCGTCATGAACCGGATGCCCGCCGACTACGCCGAAGCCCTGCATCATGGGCAGTTGCGGATACGGTCCACGACTCGCCAGTTCACTCCGGAATCCCGGTAGCTGTAGGCAGGCGGCAGCAACTCGCTTCCAGAGTTTGTGTAGTACATCATAGGCTCAGTGCCCGTGGTCTGGTTATTCACCCACGAACCGGTAGTGACCCACGGAATATCGTAGTAGCCGCACCGATACATACCGATGTTGTCTCCGGACCGGTTCTTGTACTTGTATGCGCAGAACCATCCATATTTCGTCCAGCCGTTGCACTCGCCGGCATTCTCTACTGTCGCAGAGACATCCCCCAGCGGGCGCGGCCCGTTCTCTCCCGGCACAGCGACATTCAGGACCGCCCCGCCGAGTTCGATCTGGTTGGGTGACACTTGAGTGCCGCTCCCGGCCAGCTTGCCCAGGTAGCCGTCCACCTTCTCTTGTAGACCGGCGGCCTGCTCACCGCTCAGCCCCGCCTCGCGAGCCAGAGCAACAAATGCCGCCCGATCAATGCCCGCGGCGCTCGCCCTGGCGCCTCCTGCGACCAAAGCAACCCCCATCAGCGCCATCACGCTGAGAAGAACCACTAATCGGGACCTCAATGAACCGATACCCATCAGACCTCATTTCTTCCGTTGCCTCGGAGCGTTCGATGGTGCACAAACCTTTCCTGGCAGTGGGGACCGTTCGATCAGTCGCCACCAGCGCCGCCTTGACGAAATGACCGGACCTGCCCTGGTCGCATACGCACAACCATGAGCGATGCGATGGCGACGAACATGCCACAGGCTACCGAGTGGGATGAGCGGAAACTTATCCAAAACTGCTTCATCCATCCGCGCGCGTTTCGATTCCCCCAGGTCCTGCAACGGCACACGCAAGGAGCTGAGTTGTCGGCGGGTGATCAAAGACCACTTCTCCACCGACGTCACCTACCTGCGGATGGGACAACTTCGGTGTGATCAAGAGTTCAAAGACGGCGGGTTCTCAGGGCTGGCCGGTCTACAGCCCGGAACAGCGCCCCGACCCCGCAACTGCAAGAGGATAGATAGCCGCGGGATGCGACGGTCAGTCGTTCGCGGCGTTGCACGCCAACCGTGAGACGTAAGTGTCGACGTTGGTTTCCTGGAGACGTACGAGGCAGACGCCATAGAAGAGCCCGCCTCGTTCACCGTAGACGCAGGCGTCACGTCGTGCTGGTGTTGTCCGATAGCCGCTTGTGTTGAGAACGTACAAGCAGTCGCCGGCCGAAGTTGGTTCTGCCATTTGGGATGAGCTCTGCCCGTTGGCCGATGCAGTACCGGTACTGGCGATCAAACCGCCGATGGCCAGTGCGCCCGCCGTAGCGATGGCGGCCAGTTTTATGCGAATCACTCATACCCTCCGGATCAAGTTTTTTGCGGTGAATCAGCCCTACCGTATGGGCGAGGGCGGGCTGGAAACAGGCGTCGTGTGCTGCCGTGATCGTGTGGGGTGTGACGGCAGTTGGCCTTCCTCAGGAGAGGGTGCACTGCGTACCGGGACTTGTCGTTACGTGTGAACGCATAGTTCTTTAGTCCGCGCGCACTCTCGCGTACTGCTGGCGGAATTGGCGCGGGGAGAGACCGTAGGCGTTGCGGAAGGCCTGGCTGAAATGCGGGGGGCTGGTAAATGCCCACCGGGCCGCGATCGCGTGGATCGGGCGGGCGGCCAGCCGAGGGTCGGCGAGGTCGCGCCGGCACTGTGCCAGGCGGCGTTCGCGGATCCAGCCGGCGACGGTGTGGCCTTCCTGCTGGAACAGTTTGTGCAGGTAGCGCAGGGAGATGTGGTGGGCGGCGGCGACCGTGTCCGGAGTCAGCGCGGGATCGCCCAGGTGGTCATGGATGAAGGCGCGGATCTGGGCCATCAGCGCGTTCCGCCGGGTGTGGGGCGGCACCTCGCTCCCGGCCTCCAGCGCGTCGGCCAGCGCCGTGGTCAGCACGTCGAGGGTGAGGGTGGACAGCCGGGCGGTGTCGGACGGGCTGAGTTCGTGCATGCGCAGGGCGAGCTGCAGCAGGAACTGTGACGACAGCGCCCCGATGCCCCGGCTGCCGGGGATGCGCACCGCGCTCAGCCGCCGCAGGTCCCGGGGAGACAGCGGCAGCAGCGAGCGGGGGAAGCGCAGGAGCAGCAGTTGGCTCGCTGGGGCATCTGGTGTGAACTCGGCCTGGTAGGGGCGTGAGGGGTCGTAGAGGATGAGGTCCCCGACACCGAAGTCCGTGCACTGGCGGTCTTGCGTGATCATGGCTTCACCGCGCACGAGGCAGCTCAGCTTGAGTACTTCAGGATCGGCCTGGCGGATGAGCTTGGGGGTGCGGTGGACCGCGTACGGCATCGAGGTCATCAGCGTCGCCTGCACGGCGCCGAACTCGCTGACACCGGCGTGAGCCTGAAATGCGTCCTCCACCTGCGGGGCGCAGCGTAATTCGTAGGGCACCCAGAGCTTCGCGTTCACTTCGCGCCAGAAGGCGAAGCGCTCCCCCGCCGCCACTTCGGCGGTGCTGACCATGTCCATAGCGCCAGTGTTGTTGCTGCGGGGCCGGACCAGCATCGCCCGAACAAGCCGAACCCAATCAGCCACCGCCGTACTCGTCTCGCCCGGAACCCGACCGCGGCTCACCAACCCAGCGAGAGATGACCAGTTCGCAAACAGGTTCTGAAGGGCGCCGCTTCGCGCGCCCCGAAGCCCGTGCCGCCGGAGGGAGCAGTTCCGCGCGCCCCTTAAGGGGCGCGCCCCCCGGGGCCCTCAGCCCCCAACCGCCCCCAGACGCCCGTCCCCCACGCCCAACCAACCCAGAAGGACCACCGGGGTGGTGAGATATCGATAC